>CAMLQG010000065.1 GCA_946482075.1 uncultured Erythrobacteraceae bacterium | reverse complement strand
TCGCCATCGGGCGACAGCGTGTGCGGCACGAAGCCGTAATTGGCCGGATAGCGCATCGGCGTATGCAGGATGCGGTCGACGAACAGCGCGCCCGATTCCTTGTCGAACTCGTATTTTACGGGTTCGCCGCCGATCGGCACTTCGATGATGACGTTGAGGCTCTCGGGCGGATTGTCGCCGGTCGGGATGAGGTCGATACGCATGGCGCGGCCTCTAACGGCAGCGTGTGCGCCCGCCAAGGCGGAAAATGCTGCATTGCAGAAAATTAACGACGATTCCCCCGTTGAGTCACAGCCCATTGCGATAAGCCCCGCCAACGCTTAAGCGCCCGGCCATCATGGCCAGTGAAACACCGCAGGCGATCAGGGGCACGCAGGACATTTTCGGCGCCGAGGCCGAGGCCTTCGCGCATGTCGTCGAGACCTTCGAACGCGTCCGCAAGCTCTATCGTTTCCGCCGGGTCGAAATGCCCGTCTTCGAGAAGACCGCCGTCTTCTCCCGCTCGCTCGGCGAAACGACCGATGTCGTCTCCAAGGAGATGTACAGCTTCGAGGATCGCGGCGGAGAATCGCTGACGCTGCGCCCGGAATTCACTGCGGGCCTGGCACGCGCCTATCTCACCGATGGCTGGCAGCAATATGCGCCGCTGAAGATCGCGACCCACGGCCCGCTGTTCCGCTATGAGCGCCCGCAGAAGGGCCGCTATCGCCAGTTCCACCAGATCGACGCCGAGATCATCGGCGCGGGCGAGCCGCAGGCCGATGTCGAGCTGCTGATGATGGCCGACCAGCTCCTGAAGGAGCTGGGCATCGCCGATGGCGTGACACTGCAATTGAACACGCTGGGCGATGGGGAAAGCCGCGAGGCGTGGCGCGCGGCGCTGGTCGAGTATTTCCGCGATCACTGCGCTTCGCTCTCCGAAGACAGCCAGGACCGGCTGGAGCGCAATCCGCTGCGCATCCTCGATTCCAAGGACCCGCGGGACAAGCCGTTCACGGCCGATGCGCCCAGGATCGACGATTACCTAGGGGCCGAAGCGCAGGATTTCTTCGCCAAAGTGACCGGCGGGCTGGACGCGGCGAGCGTCGAATGGACCCGCGCGCCGGCGCTGGTGCGCGGCCTCGATTATTATCGCCACACGGCATTCGAATTCGTCACCGACCGGCTGGGCGCGCAGGGCACGGTGCTGGGCGGCGGGCGCTATGACGGGCTGATCGAAGCGCTTGGCGGGGCGCATACGCCGGCTGTCGGCTGGGCTGCCGGGGTCGAGCGGCTGGCGATGCTGATTGCCGATGCAGGTCAGGTGAAGCCTGATAGGTTGGATGTGATGATCGCGCTCGAAAACGACGACGCATGGGCGTTTGCGGTGAGCAAATTGTCCGGATTGCGACAGTCAGGATTTACGGCGGATATCATTGCGTCAGGATCGCCACGGAAGCGTTTCGACAAGGCGGCGAAGGCCGGCGCGACACATCTTGTGAGCATCAATTTCGTAGATGGCTCCGTGCGGGTGAATATCCGGGGTGAAGCCACAGATGAAACCGCCGCGATCCACGCGATATTGGCTCCGGGACAGTGAGCACTCCCGAGGCACGGTCCGTGGTGCCCAAGGGGGGATGGATGCTGAAACAAGTTCAGCATGACGGTTGGGGATGTGGCACGCCATGACCATCCCCGAGGAACGCCTGGCTCAGATCGGCCTGCGCTTCGCCGAACTGGAAGCGCGGCTGGCGTCGGGTACGCTGGAAGGCGATGTCTTCGTCGCCGCGAGCCGGGACTATGCGGAGCTCGAACCGGTCGCCCGCGCTGCCGAAGCGGTGCGCGAAATGCGGGAGGAACTCGAAAGTCTCGAAGGGCTGGATGATTCCGATCCGGAGATGAAAGCACTCGCTCGCGAGGAGATCGCGCGGCTGCGCGAGGAACTGCCCGAGGCCGAACGCCGCCTGGCTATTGCCATGCTGCCGCGCGATTCGGCGGACGCGCGCCCCGCCATGCTGGAAATCCGCGCCGGCACGGGCGGCGATGAAGCCGCGCTCTTCGCCGCCGATCTCTTCCGCATGTATGAACGCTATGCCGCCACGCAGGGCTGGAAAGTCGAGGTGGTCAGCACCAACGCGTCGGACATCGGCGGGTTCAAGGAAATCGTCGCCAATGTCGCGGGTGCGGGCGTGTTCGCCAAGCTCAAGTTCGAAAGCGGGGTCCATCGCGTGCAGCGCGTGCCGGTGACGGAAAGCGGCGGGCGCATCCACACCTCTGCCGCCACCGTGGCCGTACTGCCGGAACCGACCGAGGTGGACGTGCAGATCGACGATGCCGATCTCAAGATCGACATCTATCGCGCATCGGGCGCCGGCGGGCAGCACGTCAACACCACCGACAGCGCCGTGCGCATCACGCATCTGCCCACCGGCCTGGTCGTGACCCAGCAGGACGAGCGCTCGCAGCACAAGAACCGCGCGCGCGCGATGCAGGTGTTGCGCGCGCGGCTCTACGAGCTGAAGCGCGAGCAGGCCCAGGGCGCGGAAGCCGAGGCGCGCAAGGCGATGGTCGGTTCGGGCGACCGGTCGGAACGCATCCGCACTTACAACTTCCCGCAAGGCCGCGTGACGGATCACCGTATCGGCCTCACCCTGCACAAGCTGCCCGAAGTGCTCGAAGGCGGCGGGCTTGCCGAACTGGTCGACGCCCTGATCGCCGAGGACGAGGCCAAGCGCCTCGCCGCGATGGATGGGTGAGGGCGTCGTAGCGCAGGCTCTCCGGAATGCCGCAGCAGAACTGGCTTCCACGTCGGACACGGCCCGGCTCGACGCCGAATTGCTGATGGCCGAAGCGCTGGGCGTGTCGCGCAGCGAGATGCTGCTGCGCCGGATGGATGCTGCCGTGCCGCCGGCTTTCGCGGAATTCGTCGCGCGTCGCGTGAGGCATGAGCCGATCGCCTATATTCTCGGGCGGCAGGAGTTCCGCGGCCTGGATTTCGCGGTCGGCCCGCAAGTGCTGATCCCCCGCACCGACAGCGAAGTGCTGGTCGAAGCCGCGCTCGAGGTCCATTCCCGGCCCGGGCGCGTGCTCGATTGCGGGACGGGCTCGGGCGCATTGCTGCTGTCCGTCCTTGCCGAACGGCCGGCAGCGGAAGGCGTGGGAATCGATGCGTCGCCCGGCGCGCTGGCGGTCGCCGCGGCCAATGCCGCGTCGCTTGGGCTGGCCGATCGCGCCCGCATGGTGCTGCGCGACTGGACGCAATCAGGCTGGGCGGACGATCTCGGGCAGTTCGACCTCATCCTCGCCAATCCGCCCTATGTGGAAACGGACGCGGATCTCGCCCCGTCGGTGCGCGCGCATGAACCCGCGGTTGCGCTTTTCGCCGGGCCGGACGGCCTCGACGATTACCGCCGCCTGATTCCCCAGCTGCCCGATCTCCTGACCGTTCGGGGGATCGCGCTGGTGGAGATCGGATCGCGCCAGGAGGAGGCGGTGCGCGAGATTGCCCGGCAGGCGGGCTTTTGCGCGGAGCTGCGTCGCGATCTTGCCGGGCGGTCGCGTGTGCTGATCCTGCAATTAGGGCTTGGCAAAGGCGGGAATCGTCATTAGCTATAAGGGCAGGACGCGTGGATGGATGCGAAATCGCCCTCCGGCCGTCCTGCTCCTTGATTTGCTATAGGTGCGTTGGCCTTGGGCCATTCCTTCTGCGGATGACGGGAGATGTCCTTGCCGGGGGCATGGGCATTGGCGAGGGATCATGTGATCGAAGGAGCTGGCCTCCAGTTCCGCCGGTCTCGGTTGAGGAAGAAAATTCCCTTGAATAACAATCGAAATAACCGCCGTCGCGGTCGTGGTAACAACAACCGCTCGCAAGGTGGTGGTCAGATCAATCGGATCGACAGCCGCGCGCGGGGCAATGCGCCGCAACTGCTCGAGAAATATCGCAAGATGGCGCATGACGCATCGCTCAACGGCGATCGCGTGCAGGCGGAGTATTATCTCCAATTCGCCGATCACTATTTCCGCGTGATCGCCGACAGCCGCACGCAGCGCGAGGATACCCGCCCGCGCCGCGAGGATCAGCGCGATTTCGAGCAGGACGGCAATTTCCTCGACAGCGACGAGGATGAAGGCGAACACTCGTTCCGCCGGCCGGAACCGCGTCGCGAGGATGGTGATGACGATGCTTTCGCTTCGACGGAAGCCGATGAAGCTTCCGCCGATCCCGAGGCTCAGAACCCTTATGAGCCTGCTGAGAATCCGTTCACGCGCGGCAATCGCCCCCGCGGCAACGATCGAGATCGTGGCGAAAAGCGGGCTCCGCGCCGCCCGCGTGCAGCCGTCTCCGATGAATTGCGGGGCGACGAGCTCGAGCCTCGCGGCATCGACGCCACGATCCTGCCGCCGGCGATCGGCGTTGCGCCCGCGGCTGATGGGGAAGAGGCCGAGAAGCCTGCCCCGCGCCGCCGCGGTCGCAAGCCGCGTTCGGAAGCCGGTGACGAGACGCTCGAAAAGGTCGGCTGAGCCGCACCTCTCCATCGTCATTCCCGCGAAAGCGGGAACCCAGCTTTCACGCTCTCGACGGAGTTGAACCCAACGGGCGGGGCGGATTTGTATCCCCGCTTTCGCGGGAATGACGAAAGAGGAATCATCCTCCTTGCGCGCGACGGTGCCGCGCGGCACATCAGCGCCGATGGATTCTCCGGCTGCCCAGGCCCGGCCTCTTGCCGGTCGTATCCCGTCCCGCTTGGCTGCGCCGATATTGGGCGCGATCTGCGCGCTCGGCTTCCAGCCTCTCGCGCTCTGGCCGTTGTCGCTGTTCGGCATGGGCGCTTTCGGCGTCCTGCTCGGGCAGAGCCGAAACCCGCGCGAAGCGGCCCTGCTCGGCTGGCTGTTCGGCGTCGCGCATTTCACGCTCGGCAACAACTGGATCGCCACCGCCTTCACCTATCAGGCGGAAATGCCGCCAGCGCTGGGCTGGGCGGCAGTGCCGCTGCTCTCGCTCTATCTCGCCGTTTATCCCGCGCTCGCCGCCTGGGGGGCGCGCAAGCTCGCCGGCGGGCAGGCGGGCTGGGCCCTGGTCTTCGCCTTCGCCGGAAGCTGGACGATCGCGGAATGGCTGCGCGGCTGGGTCTTCACCGGCTTCGCGTGGAATCCCTTCGGCATTTCGCTGCTGGGCGGTTTCGACACGCAGGGCCTGGCGGCGCTCGTGCCCTGGATGGGGACCTATGCCTTGTCCGGCCTCGCCGTGTTCCTGGCGGGCGCCAGTGCGCTGCTGGTGAGCGAAAGACGGCTGGTCCCGCTGGGAGCGGTGATCGCGCTGCTGGTTGCCGGCATGCACATGCCGGCGGGCGAGACGTCGAAAGGCGCGCTTCCCCTGACGCTGGTCCAGCCCGATCTCCGGCAGGAGGATCTCGACAATCCGGCGCTGTTCGAAGCGCAGTTCGCCCATATCGCCCGCCTCACCGTGCCGCGCCGTCCCGGTGAGAAACGGCTGGTGCTGTGGCCCGAATCGGGCCTGCCCGACTATCTGCGCGACGGCTATCCGCAGAGCTTCTACCGGGACATGACCGCCGGCGGCGATCCCGCTTTCGCGCGCGCGCGGCTGGGCCGCACCATCGGCGATGGCGGCATGCTGCTGACCGGGGCGGTCGATCTGGTGATCGACAACAGCAAAAGCCATGCGGGCCTCGTCGAAGTCACCGGTGCACGCAATGTGGTCACGGCAATCGATGCGGGCGGCGTCATCCGCGGCAGCTATGCCAAGGCCCATCTCGTGCCCTATGGCGAATATCTCGCGCTGCGCTGGCTGCTGGAGCCGCTCGGCGCGCGGCGGCTGGTAGCGGGCGCGCTAGACTTCGTGCCGGGTCCCGGCCCCCGCACGATCGATCTCGGTCCGTGGGGCAAGGCGGGTATCCAGATCTGCTACGAGATCACTTTCGCGGGCGAGGTCGTGGATCCGGCGCATCGCCCGGACTATCTCTTCAACCCGTCGAATGACGGCTGGTTCGGCAGCTGGGGGCCGCCCCAGCATCTCGCGCAGGCACGGCTGCGCGCGATCGAGGAAGGCCTGCCCGTGCTGCGCGCCACCACTACCGGGATCAGCGCGGTGATCGACGGGCACGGCATCGTGCGCGAGCATATCGGCCGGTTGAAGTCCGGACGGATCGACACGCTGGTGCCGCCCGCCCTGCCGCCGACGCCATTCGCCCGGCTGGGCAATCTTCTGTCGCTCGTCTGGGCAGCCGGATTCCTGCTGCTGGCGCTGGTTGCAACCCGTCGGCGGCGCGGCTAGACCCCGGCACGACGAAAGCCAATCACTCTGCCGGCCAATCACTTTATCTGGGAGGTGTGCCGCACCCATGCGCGCCAATTTTCTGTTCACGTCCGAAAGCGTTTCCGAAGGCCATCCCGACAAGGTTTCGGACCAGATTTCCGACGCCGTGGTCGATCTGTTCCTGTCCAAGGATCCCGAGGCGCGCGTCGCCTGCGAGACGCTGACCACGACGCAGCGTGTCGTCCTCGCCGGCGAGATCCGCTGCAAGGGCGTGTATGAGAACGGTTCCTGGGCGCCCGGCGCGCTCGACGAGATCGAGAAGACCGTGCGCGGCGTGGTCAGGGAGATCGGCTACGAGCAGGACGGGTTCCACTGGGACACGCTGGAATTCGCGAACCATCTCCACGGCCAGTCCGCGCATATCGCCCAGGGGGTGGATGCCAGCGGCAACAAGGATGAAGGTGCGGGTGACCAGGGCATCATGTTCGGCTTCGCCTGCGACGAGACGCCCGACCTGATGCCGGCGACGCTCGACTACAGCCACAAGATCCTCGCTCGCATGGCGGCGGACCGCCATTCCAGGGCCGCGCCGTTCCTGGAGCCGGATGCCAAGAGCCAGGTCACGCTGCGCTTCGAGAACGGCCTGCCGGTGGCAGCCACCGCGATCGTCGTCTCCACCCAGCACAAGCCCGGCTATCACGAGGGCGAGAAGGAAGCCGAGCTCAAGGCCTATGTGAAGCAGGTCGTGGCCGATGTCCTGCCCGCCGGGCTTCTCTCCGAGGAGACGGTCTATCATATCAACCCGACCGGCAGCTTCGAGATCGGCGGGCCGGACGGCGATGCGGGCCTGACCGGCCGCAAGATCATCGTCGACACCTATGGCGGC
This sequence comes from uncultured Erythrobacteraceae bacterium, assembly GCA_946482075.1. The sequence goes on along the minus strand of CAMLQG010000065.1, from coordinate 12,945 downwards.
GCGGCCCCGCATGGCGGCGGCGCGTTTTCGGGCAAGGATCCGACCAAGGTCGATCGCTCGGGCGCCTATGTCACCCGCTACCTCGCCAAGAACGTCGTCGCTGCCGGCCTGGCGCGGCGCTGCACGATCCAGATCGCCTATGCGATCGGCGTGTCGGAACCGCTGTCGCTCTATGTCGATACGCACGGCACCGGCACGGTGGCCGACGATGCGCTCGAAGCGGCGATCTCGGCCGTCGCGGGCGAGAGGATCGGCGGGCTGACCCCGCGCGGCATCCGCGAGCATCTCGGCCTCAACAAGCCGATCTATCGCCGTACGGCGGCCTACGGCCATTTCGGCCGCAAGGCGGAAGGCGATCTCTTCCCCTGGGAACGGACCGACCTGATCGATGCGCTGAAAGCGGCGGTCGCCGCCTGACGGCGCGGCCCGGCTTGATCGCAGGTGAAGCGCCGGGATCGGCCCGCCTTCACCCCGCTGCCTTATACGTTGCGCCCGGCAAGGCTCTATGAAAAGCTCTGCCTGCCCGCTCCGCTTCAGACCGGCAGGGGCTTGAGGAGCCGACGATGGACGAGCTGCGCGAGCTGGTGGAATATGAGAAGATCCGCCGCCTGAAATACCGATACATGCGGGCGATCGACACGCATGATTTCCACCTGATCCGCCAGGTCTTCTGCCCGGACGCCAATGTCTGGTTCGGCAACGGGACCTACACCTTTTCCGGCATCGCCGACATTCTGGGCTTCTATACCGGCCTGCTGACGCCGGGCTTCGTCACCAGCCATATCGCCGTCCATCCCGAGATCGAGCTGACCGGCCCCGACAGCGCCACGGCGATCTGGCGGGTGGAAGACATCTGCCATTTCATCGATCCCCTGCCCACCATCGTGGCCTTCCCGCTGGAAGGCGGCGAAATGCTCCAGGGCGCGGGCCATTATTATGACGAGTACCGCAAGCTGGACGGCCAATGGCGCATCAAGAGCAGCGGCTATGTGCGGATCTACGAACATATCGAAAAGCGCGGCAGCCGCGAGGTGGAGCTGATCGTCGATCCCGATCTGGGGGTGAAGCGCTGATGGCGATCAACATCCACACCACGCTGGAAGTGGTCGCCGCGCGGCGGCAGCAGTTTCTCACCCTCATGAAGCGCATTCAGGTCATCCAGACGGAGGCCGGATGGAAGCTGCTCGGCTCGTTCCAGCAGCGTACCGGCCGGTTCCATACTTTCATCCATGTGTGGGAGCTGGAGGACTTCAACCACTACCAGACAGGGCTCGATTATTGCTTCGCCCAGCCGGACATCGATCATATCGTCGCAGGGCTGGCCGAATGCCTGCAGTCGGAGACGGTCAACTTCGTCGAGAATGTCGACTATCTCGCGGTGGACGGATGATGCCGCCGCGCATCGCGCCCGCTGCCCCGCCTTTCGAACCTTCCGTTCAGCAGCAGCTCGACAAGATCGTGCCGGAAGGCATGGCGCCCTTTGCGATCTTCACCACGCTCGCGCGCGATCCGCGGCTGTTCGCCAAGATGGTGGGCAAGGCGATGTTCGGCAAAGGCCATATCACGCCGCGCGAACGCGAGATCCTTGTCGACCGGGTGACGGCGCGCTGCGGGGCGGAGTACGAATGGGGCGTCCATATCGGCGTCTTCGCCGAACGATTGGGCTTCACCGAGGAGCAGATCGCCTCCTTCGTCCATGGCGACGCGTCGGACGTGTGCTGGAGCGAGAGCGAAGCACTGCTGATCCGCCTGTGCGATGCGCTGCTGGCCAGTTACGATATCGACGATGCGCTGTGGGCGGAATTGAAGGCGCATTATTCCGACGAGGCGATGATCGAGCTGATCATGCTGGTGGGCACCTATACCGGCGGCTCGATGATGGTGAAGGCGCTGCGGCTGGAACCCGAGCCCGTAGGGCGGGCGTTTCCGCCGAAGCCATGACATAATCAATATAGCCCCGTTCTAAGCTCCCGACCTGATCAGCCGATCTCAGAACTCGACGTCGAGTTCCTCCATCTGCTCGGGTTCTTCCTGCGCGGCCTGGGTCCATTCCATCATCGGGGCCCACTGGGCCATCGTGGCGCAATAGGCGGCGCTTTCCGGAGATAAGGGCACGGCATAGGTGATGAAGCGCGTGGTCACCGGCGCGAACATCGCATCCGCGATGGTCGGCTTCCTGCCGAACAGGAATGGTCCGCCATAACGGGTGAGACATTCCTGCCAGATCGTTTCGATCCGTTCGATATCGGGCTTCGCGCCGGAGAAGATCGGAAACTTCTCATGCGCCATCTTGAGGTTCATCGGCAGGGCAGAGCGCAGATTGGTGAAGCCCGAATGGATCTCGCCGGAGACCGAGCGGCAATGCGCGCGGGCGATTCGGTCCGTCGGCAGCATGTTCGCCTCGGGGTAGAGCTCGTTCAGATATTCCGCGATCGCCAGCGTATCCCACACGCTCGCGCCTTCATGCGTCAGCCGCGGAACCAGCACGGAGGGGGACAGCAGCAGCAGTTCGGCACGGTTGTTGGCATCGTTGGGAACCGGGCTTTCCTCGACTTCGAGCCCGGCGAGCCGGCACATGAGCCAGCCGCGCAACGACCACGCCGAATAGGTCTTGCTCGATATGGTGAGTTGCGCCTTGGCCATACATTCCTCGCATTCGCGATTGGGGGACTTGAAATCATCTATGATGCAGCGCAGCATGAATGCACAGGACGATGGCGATGAAAAGTCTAATATGGACTCTTCATGTCCCGCCGGGGGAATGAGACGCATGCTCTACAGTGGCTACCAGGCCTTCACCGACATGTTGGCGCTGCCCCGGCTGGCAGCGCGCGCGGCCTTGAAGCTGCGCGACAATCTGCCCGAGCCCTTCGCCGATTTCGCCGAATACGACATGCCGCGCCGGATCTTCGCCATGTGGGATGTGTTCGGCCATGCGCGCATCACGCATGACAGACCGTCCTATGGCATCACCGAAGTGCTCAGCGGCAATGCCGTGGTGCCGGTGGCGGAGGAAGTGGTGCTGGACATGCCGTTCGGCAATCTCCTGCATTTCGCGAAGCCCGATATCGCCACGCCGCAGCCCAGGATGCTGGTGGTGGCGCCGATGTCCGGCCATTTCGCCACGCTGTTGCGCAATACGGTGCAGACGCTGCTGCAGGATCACGACGTCTACATCACCGACTGGAAGAATGCGCGCGACGTGCCGGTCAGCGCCGGGCCGTTCGGGTTGGAGGATTACACCGACTACGTGATCCGCTGCCTGCGGGAACTGGGCCCGCGCTCGCATGTGCTGGCCGTCTGTCAGCCCTGCGTGCCGACGCTGATGGCGGTGGCGCTGATGGCGGAGGACAAGGACCCGTGCCAGCCGCGCTCAATGTCGCTGCTCGGCGGTCCGGTGGATGTCAACGCGTCGCCCACGGTGGTCAACGAACTGGCGCAGTCCCATCCGTTGAGCTGGTTCGAAAGCAATCTCATCACCCGCGTGCCGCTGCGCTATTCCGGGCGCGGGCGCCGTGTCTATCCCGGCTTCATGCAGCTGACCGCCTTCATGTCTATGAATCTCGAACGGCATGGCGACCAGCACCGCAAGCTCTACCAGCTCCTGGCGAACGGCCAGGAAGTGGACGCGCAGAAGATCAAGGATTTCTACGAGGAATATTTCGCGGTGCTGGATCTCACCGCCGAGTTCTATCTCGAGACGATCGACAAGGTGTTCCAGCAGGCGCTGCTGGCCAAGGGCGAGATGACGCATCGTGGCCGCCGCGTGAACCCCGGCGCAATCTACCGCACGGCGCTGCTGACCGTGGAAGGCGAGCGCGACGATATCTGCGCGGTGGGCCAGACGGCGGCCGCGCACGCGCTGTGTTCCGGCCTGCGCCCGCATATGAAGCGTCATCATCTGCAGCCCGGCGTCGGCCATTACGGCGTCTTCTCCGGCTCCAAATGGGAGCGCGAAATCTATCCGCAGGTCAGGAATCTCGTCCTCGCGATGAGCTGAGGCAGCGTCCCGGCGCTTCGTTCAGAGCGCATCGCGGCTGTGGTGGCGGCGCGCGCAGCGCCATCGCGCTTGTGGCCTGCGCACTGCTTCGTCAGCATCCTGCGGCAAGGTGCGATCGAACGCACCGCCGCAGGAGAGCATCGATGAAAGCACTTCACGCCCTTGCAGCGGGCCTGCTGCTGGCAGCGGCGCCTGCGCCGGCGGCCGAACCCCAGCCCATCGCTCCCGCGCAGGCGGTCAGGGGCGATGCTTCGGACAAGGACAAGGCGGAGATCGCCGCCGTCACCCAGTCGATCGTCACCGGCTTTTCGACGCGGAACATGGAGATGATCATGTCCTCCTATTCCCCGCGCGATGATGTGCTGGTGTTCGATATCTCTCCGCCGCTCAAATATGTCGGCGCCAAGACGCTGCGCGATCTGAACCAGCATTGGATGGACAGCTTCACCGGCTCGATCGAAGGCAGCTATCGCGATCTCGAAGTGACCGTCGTCGGCGATGTCGCCTATGGCTCCAATATCCAGGACTGGAAGTTCACCCGGCCCGACGGTACCGTCTTCGCCTTCACCACGCGGCTGACCGATGTCTATCGCAAGATCGACGGGCGTTGGCGCATCGTGCAGGAACACGGCTCCGTCCCGGTGGATCTCGCAACGCTGAAGCCGGTGCTGGACGCGAAGTAAGGACCAGCGGAGAATTGCGATCGCCGCGTCATTGATCCTGCCCGCGAGAGGCGTAGATTGCCGCAAAACGGAGAGAGACGATGGCAACCCTGCTGGCTCCCATGGCACCTCCTGCCGCCCTGCATCGGGCGGAACGCGACCTGCCTTTCGTGCCTTATATGGCGGGCGTCGAATTCCAGCTGCTCCAGGCCGATATCCGCGCCGGCATCTGGGTCACGCGGCTGCGCGGGGAACCGGGCGCGACGATCGCGCGGCACAAGCATACCGGCGACGTCTTCGCCTTCACGCGCAGCGGGTCGTGGAAATATCTCGAATATCCCGAGATCAACATCGCCGGTTCCTATCTCTACGAGCCGGCCGGATCGGTGCACACGCTGCACATCCTGGAAAGCAACGCGGAAATCACCGATGTCTGGTTCGCGATCCGCGGGGCCAATCTCAATCTCGACGCGAACGGCAATGTCGAAGCCGTGCTGGATGCGGGCTTCGTGCTGGATTTCTACCTCTCCGCCTGCCGGGAAATGGGCTTTCCCGAACCGGACGTGATCACGTCCGTGGCCTGATCGGACAAAGCCGGCAAGACTCTCCCGCGCAAGTGCGGATGGCAGGGGAAAGGTTGAAGCGCCGGCCTCTCGCGTCCATCGTAAATCCTTCCCATCCCAGCGCCGATTGTTAACAATCACTGCGCCGGGTGCTCGGGGTGGCCGCAGAGCTGGCGATCGCCCGCGCACAGGAGAGGGGACGGACAATGTACGATCCACATCAGGTGTTGCAGGCGATCGATGCGAATGTGGTGGCGTTCCTGTCGCTGTCGACCGTCACGCTGACATTTAACTACGTGTTCTTCGGCTGGGCGGCGCTGACCGCGCGGCGGGACAAGGCCTTTTCGATCCCGCTGTTCCTCGCCGCTTTCTGGTTCGCGCACGACGTGTCGTATCTCGTCGAATACGATCTGTGGTTCAACGTCTACGACCACTGGTATCTCAAGCTGTTCTGGGGCGGGTTGGTGGCCACCACTCTGCTCGAATCCGTGTTTCTCCTGCAATATTACCGCTATGGTAAGCAGGAAGTGATGCCGGGGGCGAGCGATGGCGTCTGGGGTCTTTACCTCGCCGGTGCGATCGTGGTCGCGCTGGTCGCCTGGTTCTCGCTGCGGATGGTGCTGGACGATCCGATCTTCGCCTATTCCTTTGCGGCCAGCGGTTTCCTCACGCCTTTCCTCTGCCTCAAGCTGATGCTCGATCGCGGGGACGCGCGCGGGCAATCGCTCACCACCTGGATCGCCTATGTCGGCATGCAGGCGACCTGGTTCGCGACCACCTATTCCATCTGGGGCGGGCCCTTCCGCGCGGCGCATTACGTGGCGCTGGGCGTGGTCTGCGTCGCGGGCGGCCTGGTGATGGCCTGGACCGTCGGCCGGGCGCGGGGCGAAGCGGCGCCGGGCGCTGCGGCGGTAGCTTGATGCTTAGTATTCTCCCCTCCCGCTTGCGGGAGGGGAGAAGCTTGCTCAAGCTGTCAGCGCCTTCTCGATTTCCGCGACCAGCTCCGCATCGTCCGGCGCCACGTTGGGAGCGAAGCGGGCGGCCACGCTGCCATCCTTGTTGATCAGGAACTTCTCGAAGTTCCACAGCACTTCGGGATCGGGATTGGGAGTCAGCCCATGGCCTTCCAGCATGCTGCGGAAGCCCGCCGCATCGCCGCGCTTGTCCGGCGCCGCCTTGGTCAGTTCGGCATAGAGCGGCTGCTTGTCGGCGCCCACCACGCTGTTCTTCTGGAACAGCGGGAAGCTGACATTATAGTTGAGCTGGCAGAATTCCTGGATCTCGCTGTCGGTGCCCGGTTCCTGCGCGCCGAAATCATTGGCGGGAAAGCCCAGCACTTCGAAGCCCTGCCCGGCATATTTCGCCTGCAGCGCTTCCAGACCTTCATATTGCGGGGTCAGGCCGCATTTGGATGCGGTGTTGACCACCAGCAGCACATTGCCGCGATGCGCCGCCAGGCTGTCGGCGCTGCCATCATTGCGGGTCAGCGCGATATCGGGAAGCGGAGTGCTCATATCCTCGTCCTTTCGTGAGTCGTTGCGGACGCGAATGTGGCGAGGCGAAACCCGCTTGTCATGCGTTCAATCTTGTCCCGCTTCGCGCAACAGCGCGTCATGTTCGCCGTGCATCGGCGATGCGCTGCCAAGTGCCAGCGCGGCCTCGGAAAAGTTGAACGGGCTGCGCAGGCCGGGAATGCCGCCCGGCAGGTCGAGCAGAAGGCCGCGCGCCTGCACCTGGGGATCGGCGAACACTTCGCCGATGCGGTTGATCGGCCCCACCGGGACGCCCTGCGCTTCGCACGATGCGGTCATTTCCGCACGCGTGAAGCGTTTCAGTTCGTGCCCGATCTCGCCGTTCATCCAGTCCCGACAGGTCAGGCGGCCTTCATTGGTCTGGAGCCTGGGGTCGTCCGCCAGATCGTCGCGCCCCAGGATCCGACAAAGCTTGCGGAACTGCTCGCTATTGCCGGTCGCGATGATGAAATGGCCGTCCGCCAGCTCGAACACCTGATAAGGGGCGACGGTGGCGTGCGCATTGCCCATGCGGGGCGGGTCCTCCCCGCTGGCGAGGCGGAACATCGCCTGGTTCGCCAGCAGCGCCACCGAACAGTCGAGCAGCGCCATGTCGATATGCTGGCCGCGCCCGGTGCGGGTCCGCATCATCAGCGCGGACTGGATCGCGATCACCGAATAGAGCCCGCAGGCGAGATCGGAGATCGAGAGGCCCATCTTCATCGGCTCGCCATCGGGTACGCCGGTCAGCCCCATGAAGCCGCTCATCCCCTGGACCACGAAATCGTAGCCGGGCCGCGCGGCATAGGGGCCGGTGTGGCCGAAGCCGGTGATCGAGCAATAGACCAGGCGGGGATTGGCTTCGGAGAGGCTGGCGTAGTCGAGCCCGAAGCGGGCGAGCGTGCCGGTCTTGAAATTCTCGATCACGACATCGGCTTGCAAGCACAGGCGCGTCACGAAAGCGAGATCCTGCGGATTGCGGAAATCCGCGACCACGCCCTGCTTGCCGCGATTGCAGGCATGATAATAGGCGGCCTCGCGCGACCCGTCTTCCCGATCGATCCAGGGCGGGCCCCATTTGCGGGTGTCGTCGCCGTCCGGACTTTCGACCTTGATCACTTCCGCGCCGAGATCGGCCAGCGTCTGCGCGGCGAAGGGGCCGGCGAGCACGCGGGCGAGTTCCACCACTTTCAGCCCGGCGAGCGGGGTGTTCGGTCCGGTGTTCTTTTCCATGGTTCCACAACTGGCTGCACTGGAACCGCTGATTAGGGAAAAATATCTGCCCGTGTCGAGCGATCTGGTTTGCGCTCTCTTGCGCGTCGTCATTCCCGCGAAAGCGGGAATCCATTTCCGACCTGCAATCCAGCGTCATTCCCATCCGAACGATGCAGATGGATTCCCGCTTTCGCGGGAATGACGAGGATACGGGAAATCGTCAGGCGATGTATTTCGCCGTCGTCCTGGCGGCAACTTCCTCGGCCGTCACGCCGGGTGCGGTCTCGATCAGGCGGAAGGGGGAATCGTGGTCCGGCCGCTGGAACACGGCGAGGTCGGTGATGATCATGTCGACCACGTTGCGGCCCGTGAGCGGCAGCGTGCAGGCCGGGATGAACTTCGGATCGCCGTTCTTGCTGGTGTGCTCCATCACCACGATGATCTTCTTCACCCCGGCAACGAGATCCATCGCGCCGCCCATGCCCTTGATCATCTTGCCGGGGATCATCCAGTTGGCGATGTCGCCATTCTCGGCCACTTCCATCGCGCCCAGCACGGTCAGGTCGATATGCCCGCCGCGGATCATCGCGAAGCTCTGCGCGCTGTCGAAATAGGCGGTGTTGGGCAGTTCGCTGATCGTCTGCTTGCCGGCATTGACGAGATCGGCGTCTTCCTCGCCTTCATAGGGAAAGGGACCGATGCCCATCATGCCGTTCTCGGACTGGAGCGTGACCTCCATCCCTTCCGGGATATGGTTCGCCACCAGTGTCGGGATGCCGATGCCGAGATTGACGTAGAACCCGTCCTGCAGTTCGCGCGCGGCGCGGGCCGCCATCTCGTCGCGGGTCCAGCCCTTGGTCTCGACAGTAGCCATCAGGCGGCCTCCCTCTTGCGAGTGGTCACGAATTCGATCTTCTTGTCGTAGGGCGCCCCCACGATCATCCGCTGGACATAGACGCCGGGCAGGTGGATCGCGTCGGGATCGAGGCTGCCGGTCGGCACGATCTCTTCCACTTCGACCACGCAGACCTTGCCGCAGGTGGCGGCGGGAATGTTGAAGTTGCGGGCGGTCTTGCGGAAGACGATATTGCCGGTCTCATCGGCCTTCCAGGCCTTCACCAGGCTGAGATCGGCGAAGATGCCACGCTCGAGGATGAAGTCCTCCGACCCGTTGCGGCCTTCGAGCGCCTTCACTTCCTTGCCTTCGGCCACCAGCGTGCCGACGCCGGTCTTGGTGTAGAAGCCGGGAATGCCGGCGCCGCCGGCGCGCATCCGTTCCGCCAGCGTCCCTTGCGGGGAGAATTCCACCTCGAGCTCGCCCGAGAGATATTGCCGCTCGAATTCCTTGTTCTCGCCCACATAGGAGGCGATCATCTTCTTCACCTGGCGGGTGCGCAGCAGCTTGCCGATGCCTTCATTGTCGATCCCGGCATTGTTGCTGGCGAAAGTCAGGTTCTGGACCCTGCTGTCGCGCACCGCGTCCAGCAATCTTTCGGGAATCCCGCAGAGGCCGAAGCCGCCCGCCGCGATCAGCATCCCGTCGAACAGCAGACCGTCGAGCGCCGATTGCGCGTCGGGAAAGAGTTTCTTCATCGGGCCTCCCTTCAAGCCGGGCTTTTCGAGCCGCAGTGCAAAAACCTATGGTGCAATGCACATAAACCGTCCAGAGGGCGCTGTCACGCCGGCAGCGACCCCGCGCAACTTTGTTGCGATGCAATATAAGTCACTGATTTTTGGTGCAGGCGCGAAAAGAATTTTACGGCGGTTGGCGCAGAAAGCATAAATTTCCCCTTATCTGTCATGATATTGCGCAAAGTTGCAAAAAAATCATCATAAAATGATGTTTTCGCACTTGCGAAAAAATCCGCCTGGGGTCATAAGGAACCTGCCTTTCAGGCATCCTCTCCCAAAACTTCCAAGGCCCGGTCGGCAACGACCGGGCTTTTTTTCATCGCTCTTTGTCCGTCCGATCGGATCAAGTCGTCCGCACATGTGTTTCGTCGATCAGCCCCCTGCACGTTCCCGGTTTGCAATCCCGCCCCTGCGCTCTTAGCTAAACCGGACAGGCTCGTTTGGGCGGTCCGGGAGTAGCATTATGGCAGATGTGGGTGAGGCGAACGTCAAGGAGCGGACCATTCGCCTCCAGGTCGCAGCGGCACGGCAGGAAGAAAGCGGTCAGGGCATCGCCCGCATGCCGAAATCCGCCTTTGCCGCGCTCGGCATAGCCGAAGGCGATGTCGTCGAGATCGAAGGCAAGCGCGTCACCGCGGCGCTGGCCGTTCCTGCCTATGCCGAAGACCAGTCACTCGACGTGGTGCGGCTGGACGGTCTCCAGCGCGGCAATGCCGGGACCGGATCGGGCGAACATGTCACGATCCGCAAGGCTGAATCCCGCCCCGCCACGCGTGTCGTCTTCGCGCCCGCCCAGCGCGAGATGCGGCTGCAGGGCCCTTCGCATGCCTTGAAGCGCAATTTCTTCGGCAAGCCTTTGGTCGCCGGCGATCTCGTCGCCACCACCGGGCAGCAGCCGGTCACCGACATGCCGCCCGAAGTGCGCCGCATGTTCAATGCGCCCGCCTATGCGCTGACCCAGATCCGTTTACAGGTCGTCTCCACCGCGCCCAAGGGCATCGTCCATATCGACGAGAACACCGAGGTGGAACTGCGCGAGGAGTTCGAGGAAGCGCGCGATGCCCGGGCGATCGTCAATTATGACGATGTCGGCGGAATGGGCGAGACGATCCGCCAGCTGCGCGAGATGGTCGAGCTGCCGTTGCGCTATCCCGAACTGTTCACGCGCCTCGGCGTCGATCCGCCCAAGGGCGTGCTGCTGCACGGCCCGCCAGGCACCGGCAAGACGCGGCTGGCCCAGGCCGTCGCCAATGAAAGCGATGCCGAGTTCTTCACCATCAACGGGCCCGAGATCATGGGCTCCGCCTATGGCGAGAGCGAGAAACGGCTGCGCGAAGTGTTCGAGGAAGCGACCCGTGTCGCGCCCGCGATCATCTTCATCGACGAGATCGATTCGATCGCGCCCAAGCGCACGGAGGTCCATGGCGAAGCGGAGAAGCGGCTGGTCGCCCAGCTGCTGACGCTGATGGACGGGCTGGAAGCCCGCACCAATCTGGTCGTCATCGCCGCCACCAACCGGCCCGACGCGATCGACGAGGCGCTGCGCCGGCCTGGCCGGTTCGACCGCGAGATCATCATCGGCGTGCCGGATGAAAGCGGCCGGCGAGAGATCCTGGCGATCCACACCCGCGGCATGCCGCTGGGTGATGGGGTGGACCTGACCGAGCTTGCCCGCACCACGCATGGCTTCGTCGGCGCGGATATCGCGGCACTCGCGCGCGAAGCCGCGATCGAGGCGGTGCGGCGGATCATGCCGCTGCTCGATCTCGAAGCGCAGACGATCCCGCCCGAAGTGCTGGACGATCTGCGTGTCACGCGCGAGGATTTCCTCGCCGCGCTGAAACGGGTGCAGCCGAGCGCGATGCGCGAAGTCATGGTGCAGGAGCCCAATGTCGGCTGGTCCGACATCGGCGGACTGGGCGAAGCGCAGGACAAGCTCAAGGAAGGTGTCGAACTGCCGTTGCGCAATCCCGACGCGTTCCGCAGGCTCGGCATCCGCCCGGCCAAGGGCTTCCTGCTCTATGGTCCTCCGGGCACCGGCAAGACCCTGCTGGCCAAGGCCGTGGCGAAGGAGGCGGAAGCCAATTTCATCTCGATCAAGAGCTCCGACCTGCTGAGCAAATGGTATGGCGAGAGCGAGCAGCAGATCTCCAGGCTGTTCGCCCGAGCCCGCCAGGTCGCACCCTGCGTCGTCTTCATCGACGAGATCGACAGCCTCGTGCCTGCGCGCGGTTCCGGCACTGCCGAACCGCAGGTGACGGCGCGCGTGGTCAACACGATTCTCGCCGAGATGGACGGGCTGGAGGAACTGCAGTCGGTCGTCGTGATCGGGGCCACCAACCGGCCGACGCTGGTCGACCCCGCGCTGCTGCGGCCCGGCCGCTTCGACGAGCTGGTCTATGTCGGCACGCCGGATGAGGGCGGACGCGAGCACATCCTCAAGATCCATACGCGCAAGATGCCGCTGGCGGGCGATGTCGATCTTGCCAGGATCGCCGCCGAGACCGAACGGTTCACCGGCGCGGATCTGGAAGATGTGGTGCGCCGCGCGGGCCTGATCGCCATCCGCCGTGGAGGCGAGCAGACCGACCAGGTGACGGGCGAGGATTTCGCCGAGGCGCTCAAGGATTCGCGCGCCACCGTCACACCGCAGATGGAGGACGAATATTCGAAGATGAAAGGCGAACTGAAGAAGCGCGCCGCCGAGGTTCATCCGATCGGCTTCATCTACGAAGGCATGGTTGAGCCGACGCGGGAAAAGAAGCACGATTGATCGGGGGCCTGTCCGTCGAAGCACGAGCAGGCCCCTCCGCCCGTTCGTCCTGAGCTTGTCGAAGGACCGTCCTTCTCTTCAGCGACAGAAAAAGAAAAGCGGTCCTTCGACAAGCTCAGGACGAACGGGTGTGGGGTTTCCGCACCCCTAAAAACCATTTTCCTACACGCGCGGAATCTGCCTTAACCTGCCGGATGAAGCGCTCACGCAAACGCCCCGCCCGCTGGCCCGCCTACAAGCGGATACCCCAATTCACCCCCGTTCCTGTCCGCAACCGGCGCGACGGCTGGACGCCTTTGCGCCAGGCCCGGTTTATCGCCGCGCTGGCGGAAACCGGCTCAGTTTCCACCGCTGCGCGCCGCGCCGGGATGGCGCGCGAGACGGCCTATCGCCTGCGCCGCAAGACTGGTGCCGAAAGCTTCGTCCATGCCTGGGATGCGATCCTCGCTCTCCGCTCCGGGGTGACACCTACCCCACGGAAGGTCACACCGCAGGAACTGTGGATTTGCGCGGTGGACGGCCCGATTTCCTTCCGCCTGTGGCGCGGGCGGGTTCGCTCGATCACCCGCCAGCCCAGCGATAGCGCGCT
>CAMLQG010000064.1 GCA_946482075.1 uncultured Erythrobacteraceae bacterium | reverse complement strand
TTTGGACGCCGATTACCCCAGAACCGGGGTCAATATTGCAGGCCGATTCACACGCGATGCGATGGCTGCAGAGATCGCGGATGGACTGATCGAGGCTGGCCCCCGCGTGGGCGAGAGCTACGGCCGCCTCGTCGTACCTGTCACCATCGACGGTATCGATCTGGGCGAAGACTTCATCCGCGACGGCAATGCTTATGCCGCTCCGGACTTTCTCGATTCCGATCCTGACCGCCGCTTCCGCTACCTCCAGGCCGAACGCCTCGCACGGCAGAACAGCCTTGGCCTCCACGATACCGTTCAACAGATGCCCGGGGATTATCGGGACAATCCCGGCTACGTGATCCCGCGCGAGGAAGTGGCGCGGTTCTGGGATGTGCCCACGCCCAACGCCGGCATGCGCCCTGAAGTCGAACAACGCTTCTTCGCGATGCTGAACGATCCGAAGGTGAGCCCGGAAGAGATCGCGGAATATGCCCGATCAAATGGCGGCTTCGTCGTCGACCCCAAGGAGATTGCGAAAGGTCGGGAAGCGGCACGGAAGAGCGGCCAGTCCATCGGCATGCACTACACGCCGCGCATCAAGCCGCTAACCGATCTCGGCGATGGCGTGACGGGGGCCAGCATCCGTGCTGCGGGAACGGGCTTCACTGCCAGCGGGCTCGATGAGCTTGGTGCCATCGTCGATACGTTGGGCGCGACAGACGGGCGCGAGAATGTCTGGAACAGTGATCGCCGCCTGGCGGATATCTGGGAGAACAATCAGGGGCAAAACTCGTCCATCCTCGGATATGACGAATACGCGCATCCGACTGCCACGACGCTGGGTGAGTTGGGCGGCGCTGCGGCAAGCTCATTTATCATTCCATACGGCTCGGGCGCGCGGACCATTCCACAGCTAGCGACTGTCGGCGGTGTCTATGGTGGTCTGGAAGGCTTCCTTGGAACGGACGGAGACTTCGGCGAACGCTCGATCGGGGCGGTCAAAGGCGTGCCGGTTGGCGCTGCCATAAACGCTGCCGGTGGGAAGGCACTGGAGCTCGTTGCGCCCTATGTCGGCCGCCTGATGAACCGCATCAGAGGCAAGGGCCGCGTAGAGGCTCCTGAGACTCCCCTGGGCGATCTGGGTGACATTGCTCCACCGCCGCCCGGTTTCACGCCTGACGACGCCCCTGCGGGCGTCCAGCCGGCAAGCGCTGCCGATGAGATCCCACCTCCTCCTTCCGGTTATAACCTCGATCGCCCCCGCGCGATGGCGATGGACGATGAGCCCATGCCGTCCGTATCGGCGGAACTGCGTCAGCCAGACTATCTCGACATGGACGCCCCGCGTGCCCAACGGCTCACGGATCCGATCAGCGATGCGCAGCGTGAGGCGATCGCGCAGGGTGTTCGTCCGGACGATGTACTGCCCATTCCCTCGAACTGGGTGGATGGTGTGGAGGAAGCTGCAGCGATCGATGCCGGCCGGTTTGGTCCTGCCCGCCCCGTGAACGAACGTGATCAACTGGACCGGACGACGCTGCGGGGTCTGAATGGTGATGTTCCCAAGGTTGGTCCGACGGATCTTGTGGGCTGGCTCCGGCTGAATGGTGGCCTCAGGGATCAGGGCGGTGAGCTTGCGCATATGGGCGTCACGAACGCCGCCCGGCGCGGAATTGATCATGTCGGCCAGGAAGCGCGCTTTGGCCCGCTTGTGAGCGATCAGGGCATGACGCTGGACGATGCCGCGCTACGAGCATGGGAAGATGGTTACTTTCCCGATCATACCGAGCGCCCCAGCATCAACGAGTTTCTGGATACCTTCCGGGATACCTATGAGGGGCGCAATCGTCGCTTCCTTCCCGAGGATCTGGAGCAGATTGATCGCTTCGAAGGCGCCCGTACTGATCGCCTCGACCTTGAACAGCGTCTGCAGGATGGTCCAATCTATCAGGATCGGTCCACACCGGCCGATGAACCCCAGCCGCTTCCGCCTGTGCAGGCCTATGAGGAATGGCCCGCTGGTGGTCCGGACTTCGCTGGCAATATCAATCTCGACAAGCTGGATACGCCGCAGGACATCCGGCGTGCGCTCACGCAGTTCAATGACCGGATCGGTTTTGACGCTGCCACGCGCGGGAGGGTGACGCAGGGCGAGACCGAACGGCTCGCGTCCGAGCTTGGCATGACGGCTGACGATCTGCTTTCCCGTCGCCGGGGACAGGCTCTCAATGCCGAAGAAGCCCTGGCGGCACGTCAAATCCTTGCTGCCTCCGGGAATGACCTCGTGAACCTCGCCCGACGCATCAAGCGGTACGAGATCCCAGGCGACGAACTGGAAGCCGCGTGGACCCGTGCGATCATGCGGCACGCTGCCATCCAGGAGCAGGTGTCCGGCGCCACTGCCGAAGCCGGCCGCGCGCTCGCCCAGTTCAAGATGATGGCGAACAGCCGGAACGTCTCGCGCGAAACGCTGGCATCCATCCGCGACATAGGGGGTGGCACGCGTCGCATCCACGAAGCGGCCGACATGATCCTTGATGCAGTCGAGAGCGGGCCGGGTAAGTTCAACACCAAGGTTAGGAAGCTGACCGATCCTCGCTTCGCGGACAAGGTGGCGGAGCTATATATCAATTTCCTGCTGTCTGGGCCGCAAACCCATGTGGTGAATGCCATCGGCAATACGATGACGGCCATCTCCCAGATGCCCGAACATGCTCTGGCGGCGGTTGTCGGCAAAGCCCGCCAGATCGTCGCGCGCCAGGAGATAGATCGGGTCCTGGGCGGCGAGGTAGGGGCTCGCCTCTTCTCCCTGAGGCAGGGAGCAACCGAGGGGCTGCAATTCCTCACTCGCGCACTTCGCACGGGTGAGACATCGGACGCCTTTTCCAAGATTGCCGGCCATGACATGCGCGCCATCAAGGGCATGAAGGGCGAGGCCATCCGCGTGCCAGGCAGGCTGCTGAACGCAGCCGATGAGTTTTTCAAAGGTGTGAGCCGCCGGGCGGAGATCAACGCCCTGGCATATCGTCAGGCTCGCAAGGAAGGATTGCAGGGCGATGCCCTGACCCAGCGCGTGGCTGATCTGTCCGCCAACCCACCTGCGGAGATCGAAGAAAAGGCCCTGGACTTCGCACGCTATATGACGTTCCAACGTCCCCTCGGTGGCATTGGACAGCATGCCCAGAAATTGGTCCGGGACTTCCCGCTCCTGCGTCCCGTGATCACGTTCGTCCGGACGCCGGCCAATCTTCTCAAGTTCAGTTTTGAGCGGTCGCCGCTCGCGCCGTTTCTCAAGGAATGGCGGGCCGACATTAAGGCTGGTGGCGCACGGCGCGATCTGGCGTTTGCGCGGTCAACACTCGGAACAGGCATTGGGCTGTTGTTCTACGAACTGGCTCTGGATGGCCGCATTACTGGCGCCGCGCCGTCTGATGAGGCCAAGAACCGCTTCATGCGTGCCGATGGCTGGCAGCCCTACAGCGTGCGCATCGGCGATCAGTGGGTGAGCTATTCTCGGCTCGATCCCTTCGCCATGCAGATCGGTGTTGCGGCCGATCTTGCCACTCGAGCGGCGGGTATGAGCGAAAAGCAGCTCGACAATTATGCGATGCTGATGGTTGGCTCGATCATGTCGCAGCTTGCCGACAAGACCTGGCTGTCCGGAGTTTCGGATCTGACCAGCGCCCTGACGGACCCTGAGCGGTATGGAACAGGCTACCTGCGCAATCTCGGCGCATCATTCGCGATCCCGAACCTCGCTGCTCAAACGGCGCGTTCAATGGATCCTACCCAGCGCGAGCGGAAGACGTTCACTGAGGAGTTGATGGCGCGCGCACCCGGCTTGTTGGACGAACTTCTCCCCCAACGCGATATCTGGGGACGGGCGGTTACGCGCGATCAGCTTGGGCCCGATCTCCTATCGCCGTTCCGGGTGAGCGAGCTGGAGAAGGATCCGGTAAATCGCGCCATGCTCGAAATTGGAGCCCGCTTCGATTTCCCATCCAAGCAGTACACGGTTTCGGGTGAGCGCCAGGACTGGACGCCGGAGCAATACGATCGTCTCCAGGAAATGGCTGGTCGTTCCGCATATTCCGGCATTGCAGGACTGGTCAGCGATCCGGCCTGGGAGGCCATGGACAACGCCGCGCGCCTCAAGGCATCGCGAAAGGTGTTCGAACGGGCGAGGAAGGACGCAAAGGCGATCGTCCTCGGTCTGCCGCCCGCGCCCTCGTCTCGATCAGAAGGTGGGAAGCGGGGCGAATCCACGCGGTTGGTTCCTCCCCCGCCTCCCGGCTTCTCAATAGAGGGCGAAAGCGGCGGCGTGAACATCTATCGGGATCTGCAGGAAGCGATTCCCGGCATTCGCTTCACATCGGGCTACCGATCGCCGGAGTATAATGAAAGCCTTCGGGCGCGCGGGTATCACCCTGCCACGAACAGTTCGCATCTCAATGGGGGCGGGCTCGATATGCTACCGCCACCAGGGAAGACGATCGGATGGCTGCGCGAACAAGTGCTGAAGTCCCATCCGAATGCGAAGCTGCTGATCCATGACGGACATCTGCACGCGACGTTCCCCGGCTACTTTGGTGCTCCGGTCATTGGTGGCGCGCGCAATGCAGGAAACAGGAACCCACTGGCGGGAATGCCTCCCCCGCCCCCAGGGTTTACGATCGATCGCTGAGCCTCTGATAAAATATCAGAAGATATCAGCCGGACTGCGAGCGCCTGTTCCGTGTCGGTGCTGGTGCCCGGACCTCATGGCTTGGGTTTCGGAGGTTTTGGAGGTTCCTCGCAGTGGCGCTTTTCGGAAAAGATCAGATAGCGCGATTCGGAACTGACCCATTCGCGTAGGCCAAAAACAGGCGAAATCCCTCGCGGTGGTTACCAGGTGATTGCTAGACGGAAAAACGCCGCCCCCTGCACTTGGCAGAGAACGGCGGAAATCCTTGGCGCGCCCGGAACGATTCGAACGTCCGACCCTCAGATTCGTAGTCTGATGCTCTATCCAGCTGAGCTACGGGCGCTGACGAGGGCGCACTTAGGGTGCTGCCCTTGGCTTGGCAACCCCCTTAGAATGCTCCCGATCGGATTAGTCCGGAAAGCAGCGATATATCCAGCGGCGGCTTCGTCAGCTCTTCCGCTTCGCCTCGCGTGAACCAGCCGATCTCCGCGCCATCGCATGACTGCGGCGATCCACGCCATTCCCGCACACTGTAAAGGAGGATGACAATCGGCGGCACGGCGCCTTCGCCCGGCACCTGGGCAAAGCCGGCGGGCACCAGCGCATCATGCCGAAGATCGACCGCCAACTCCTCGACGATCTCGCGAATCAACGCATCCACGGGCGTTTCGCCCGGTTCGACCTTGCCGCCCGGAAACTCCCACATGCCCGCATGATGCTTGCCCGGAGGCCTTTTCTGCATGAGCAAACGCCCATCCGCGTCCAGGAAAGCGGCCGCGACCACGAGCAGCCATGTCGGAGAATTTTCCAGTCGCACAGTCCTTCGAAACCAATTGTTAAGGGATTACGGCCAAAAGCCAGCCTGTCAGAACCATATTCCGGGGCGGAATCCAATGCGGGCGCGCGGTTCATTCTTGAAAATATTGCTGCGCAACCGAGCGGGAGCGACGGCCATTGAGTATGGCCTGATCGTTTCTTTGGTCTTTCTCGCAATTGTAGCCTCGTTCCGCACTGTAGCGGATGAAAACAACGGCATCTGGGCAAGAGTCACCGCCGCTGTTTTAGGGGTTATGGGAGACGCTTGAGACCTTAGGAATTTATCAACACCTTCGAGTTATTTCCGAAGATGCTCGGTCCCTGAACAGGGGGAAGAGACGGGTAAGAAGACTGAACCAGGAGACTGTCAATGAAGTTCATCAACAAGCTGCTTCGTGACGAAGCTGGCGCCACTGCCATCGAATACGGCCTGATCGCTGCTCTGATCGCCGTCGCCGCGATCACCGCCATGGGTACGCTGGGTGACCAGCTCTCGCAGACGTTCACGACCGTGAGCGATGAGCTCGAAGCCAACAACACCGTCACGCCGTAATCCGGCTGGGTGAAATCAACAGGAAAGGCGGCGAGGCAACTCGCCGCCTTTTCTTTTTTGGGGCGGAAATCCGTGGTTCAACTGGCCGTCTGGACCACGATCTTCACTTTCTGACCGGCGGAAACCGTGGCATTCGCGCCCAGTCCGTTCAAAACCCGGAAACGCGCTTCCTGCGAATTGGCGAAAGCCATGCGCTTCGCCAGCGACGTGACGGTGTCGCCGTTCTTTACGGTCACCACTTCGACCCTGCGCGGCTTGATCGCCGCGGCATCGGCTGCGCTGATCCGCTTCATCGAAGAGAACATCGACGAGAAGACGTTCGACTGGCCCGCCGGCGTGATCGCTGCGAAATGGAACGCCCTGTCCTTCGCGAATTCGTAGGCGAAGATCACGACGTCCACCTGGCTGTTGCCCGACATGACTCGCGCCGTACCGTAAGCGGCGGGAATTCCGTTGACGCTCGTCCTCTGGATGCTCTGAGGGGCCAGAGTCTTCCCCTGGCCGGCGAGACCGTTGAATGCGGTGCGGATATAGGCGTCGAGATCGCCCGAATAGGCAGCGCTCGTCAGTTCGCCCTTGCCGCTCTGCCCGCTGACCGAAACCGTCCGCGTCCCGTTGACCATCACATAGCCGGCCGGAACGGTGAAGGCGAAGCGGAACACCGGATGGATGAAGGTCTGGCCTTCGATTGCGCCCTGCTGGGGATCATCGCCATACATGATGCCGCTGATCCTGCTCAGGAAGGTGTCCCGGTTGAGGTTGCCGCCGGCGCCCGTTCCCGCCTTGGCGAGCGCGGTGCGCACGCGCGAAGCGGGATCGGGATGGGTCGAGGCCCATTCGGGCATCTTGGCGCTCTGCCCCTGCAGCTGGGCGTCCAGCGAATTCTGCGCCGCCAGGTTTTGCAGCACGGAAGCCATCGCGCGCGGATCATATCCGGCGCGCTTCAGATACTGGATGCCGAGATCGTCCGCCTGCAATTCCTGCGTCCGCGAATAGCGCAGCGTGGCGAGCTGCGGCACGGTGGAGGAGATCTTCTGGCCGAGTTGCCCCAAGGCGCTGTCGCCCAGGAGAACGCCGGAGAGAATCTGACCCAGCACTCCGATGATCGCGTTCTGCTGCGCCTTCGCCTGCCGCTTGGCCGAATGGCGTGCGGCGACATGGCCGACTTCATGGCCGAGCACGCCTGCGAGTTCCGCCTCGCTGTTCATCAGGCCGACGAGTTGCCGGGTGACATAGACATAGCCGCCGGGGATCGCGAAGGCGTTGTTGATCGAGGAATTGAGCAGCGTGACCGTGAAATCGTCCCGCGCATTGCTGAGACCGGACTGGATGGAAATGTTCTTGCCCACGCCGATCACGTAATCGGCCTGCGATCCGATCTGCGCGCCGCCGAATTCGGCGAGGAGCTGCGGATGCGCTTCAGCACCCTGCTTGCGGTCGGCGGCGGAAATGGCGGTGACGGTGCTGACGGATCTGGTCTGCTTCGCGCTTGCGGGCGATGTCGCGCCGGGTGCGAAGCCGATGGTTGCGGGTATGGCCAGAGCGGCGGTCGCCAGCAGGATGAGGGATAGACGGGATCTGACTCGCGGCATGATGGGTTCCTTCTCCTGCAATGCGGCGCGAAGGCCACTCTTATGGCTGCTTCGGAACATTCGATTTCGAGACTTGGTTCCCTGCCCGCAACTCGAAATATCTTCCTCCGTTCGTGTCGATCGCAGTCGAGGCACCTGCGCGGAACGGATACATCTTGTGGCGGCTCCCTAGCCTTCCCCGATCCGCAGGAAGCGGTTTTCCCGCATCCGCTGCAAGTCCTTCGCGCTCTTGCCCGACAGCGCGTCGAGCTCTTCCCCGATCGCGGTGCCCAGCATGGCCGTAGCCGCCGCCGGATCGCGATGGGCGCCGCCCACGGGCTCCGGCACCACGCGGTCGATCACCCCGAGCTTCAGCAGGTGCTGCGCGGTGATCTTCATCGCTTCGGCGGCCTCGGGCGCTTTCTCCGCCGTGCGCCACAGGATCGAAGCGCAGCCTTCGGGCGAGATCACCGAATAGACCGCATGCTCCAGCATCAGCACGCGTTCGGCGCTGGCCAGCGCCACGGCACCGCCGGAGCCGCCTTCGCCCACGATCGTCGCCACCATCGGCACGGGGAGCGCCAGGCAGGCTTCGGTGGACCGCGCGATGGCTTCCGCCTGTCCGCGTTCTTCCGCTTCCACGCCGGGGAATGCGCCCGACGTATCCACCAGCGTCACTACCGGAATGCCGAAACGCCCGGCCATCTCCATCAGGCGGATCGCCTTGCGATAGCCTTCGGGCTTGCCCATGCCGAAATTGTGGCGGATGCGGCTTTCGGTGTCGTGGCCCTTCTCGTGCCCGATCAGCATCACGCGCCGGTCTCCGAGCCGGGCGAGGCCGCCTATGATCGCTTCATCCTCGCCATAGTAGCGATCGCCGCCCAGCGGCATGAAATCGTCGAAGATCCGGGCGACGTAGTCCCGGAAATGGGGTCGCATCGGGTGCCGTGCGACCTGCGTCTTCTGCCACGGCGTCAGCGCCGAATAGGTGCTCGACAGCAGGTCCGCGCTCTTCTGCTCGAGGCGCTGAAGCTCGTTGGAGATGTCGACATCGTCGCCTTCGGCGGCGGCGCGCAGTTCCGCGATGCGCGCTTCGAGCGCGGCGACGGGCTTTTCGAATTCGAGATACGAGATCATGGACACTCCGCTAGTCCCCCCGCGCGCGGCGGGCAAGGGGATGTCGTTCATTCACCAGTGCGACGAGTCTGGCACTTTCCACATGTGTGTAGATCTGGGTGGTCGCGATATCGGCATGGCCCAGCAGCGTCTGGAGGATGCGCAGATCCGCCCCGCCTTCCAGCAGATGCGTCGCGAAGGCATGGCGCAGCACGTGGGGACTGACCTTCTCGGGCGGGATTCCGGCGCGCACCGCGAGCGCACGCAGCAGCTGGAACAGGCGCACCCGGCTCAGATGCTTGCCGCGCGAGGAAAACAGGAACCGCCCTTCCTGCGGCCGTACCGCCAGCCAGCGCGACAGGGCCTCCCCCGCCCGCCTGCTTACCGGCACCATGCGCGATTGCCCGCCCTTGCCCGTGACCGTCAGGAACGGCGCATCGCGCGGAACGGCGGATAGCGGCAGCGCGACCAGTTCGCTCGCCCGCAGGCCGGAGCCATAGAGCAGTTCAATCAGCGTCAGCATGCGCACCGCATCGGGCTTGCCCGTCTCCGCCTCGTCCTCCGCCTGCACCATCAATGCTTCGACTTCGGCATGGTCGAGGATGCGCGGCAGCGGGCGGCGCGTGGCCGGGCGCGGGAGGGCGGACGACGGATCGTCCTCCCGCCGGCCTTCATCCACCAGGAAGCCGAAGAACTGACGGAGCGCGGAAGCCTTTCGCGCGAGAGACGAAGGCGCAAGATCGGACCAGCCTTTCGCGAGCCGGCCGAGCGCCGCCGTATCCGCGCACGCGAGATCGCCGAGCATATCCTCCGCGCCTTCGAGATCCCGGCGATAGGCGGCAAGCGTGTTGGCGGCAGCACCCCGCTCCGCCGCGAGCATGGCGAGGAAATCATCGATCGGTCGAGAGGTCGTCATCCTGAACCCCTTCCCGTTCGTGTCGAGCGGGCGGCTTGCGTAAACCCTAACCCCGCGCAACCGCCTCGGCCGCGATCATGCGTGCCTCGGCCTTGAACCCCACCTTGTTGAGCGCAAAAACGATGTTGTAGAGATGGCGCGCGGTCATCTTCGACCAGTCGTCGCCCTGCATGCCCACACCCGCCAGCAGCACGACCAGCGCCTTGTTGTCGACTTCGGCAGCCTGCTTGATGAGCTTCGTCCAGCGCGTTTCCGCGCTCAGGCTGACGTCTAGCTGGCCCGCGAGATCCGCGGCCGCGCTGCGATCGAGCCGGCCCAAGCCGGCAAGACCCGCCACCAGGAAGCGCGACTTGCGCTGCTCGCGGCTCTCGTCATTGTCGATGAAGCTCTCGACCGCGCCCGAGCTCACCATCTCGCTCCGCTTCGGCTGGGCCAATGCGAGGATGCCCCAGGCCATGCTGCCTTCGGAGACGGCGGGGGCCCAGCGCATCGCATTGGAATCGAGCCCGGCGGAAAGCATGGAAGCGATCAGCGGCGCGGCCGAATCCGCATAGTCCTCGCTCACCGGAAGGCGTGCGCAGGCATAGGCTGTCAGCACCTGGCGGGAATAATTCGGCTCACCCGCCGTCGTGCCCCAGATCTCGTGGATCGCGGCCAACCGATCGGCCGACGTCTTGGCGACATAGGCGTCACGCAGGCGGGTGGCTCGCACGGCGACATCGCCGGTCACTTCCTCGTCCGCATAGATCTGCGAATAGAGATCCACCATCGCGGAGGCGGACAGGATGCCCGCGCCCGCCGCCACATCGGCCGCCTCGGCGCGCTTGCTCAGCGGCAGCATCGGTGCGGTCGCTGCGGCATACTGGTAATATCGCCCGGCATCCTTGGTCAGTGAAACGGGGATTTCGATCCCCAGCGCATTGGCGAGCGAGAAGCGCCACGGATTGAGATTGGTGACATCGGTCCATTCGATGTTCACCGCCTGGCGCGCATCCCCGGCCGCACCGGCGAAGCGCTTGGCCAGCAACACGTCGATCTTAGGTGCGATCCCGCGCGAGAACGCCCGGTCGAGCTCGCGCTTTGCGCTGTCGCCTTCCCCCGAATAGGCAGTGCAGATCGAGCGGACCATCTGCCACTGGGCATCCTTGCGGACATCGCCCCTCAGCTTCGCCGCCGGGCAGATGCCGACCAGATCGCCCGTCGCGACATAGGCATCGAACGCGGAGGAAACGAGCGCCGGGCTGTAATTGGCAGTATCGACGTCCTGCACCAGCGCGCGAGCGGCAGCACTTTCACCCATGCGATTGAGCACACCGGCCCGCAGCGCGGCGAATTCCGCCGGATCCATCCCCTGCGGAGGGGCAAGCCGGCTCACCAGCGCACGGCGAAGCAATATATGGCCCCAGCGCGAAACCAGCGCGCCCTTGGTGCCGGACAGCGCTGCGCGCACGAGCGGCGCGGGTTGGTTGGCGAGCGAGACCGGTGGCAGTCCGCCTTCGTCCAGCGACAACACGCCCACGCGGGTAAGCGCTCGCTGCGCACCGGGCGGAATGTCGTATTTGGGCTTGAGGCCGAACAGCTCGTCGATCTCGTCCGTCGTCATCTTCTCGATCTCGGCGAGCGACGGCAGGCGCTTAGGCACGCCTTCCTCTCCCGAGGCGGTAAGATCGCCGGGCAGGAGCGTGGGCAAAGGCAGCTGCGTCGCGGACGGAGCCGTGGACTGTGAAGTCGCGGAAGGCGCCGAGGAGGATGGCGCAGTCGGCTGCGCGGACGGCCGGGGTGTGGGCCGTGGTGCGGGTTCGGCCGGGGCCGGATCGTCGAACCCCGGAGGCAGGAGCGATTGCGGCCCGTCCTGTGCGAGAACAAGGGTGGAGCACAGCGCCAGCGCTGCGCCGCCAATCAGCAGCCTGCGCTTCATTTGGTCTCTCCGGGAACGGCAACGGGCACCGCGATATCGCGCAGCGGTTCTTCCCCGCCATCGATCCAGGCGTAAGCGAGAAGCAGAAAGACCACGGCCAGCGCCGCCAGGAACAACCAGATACGCTTGTCGGCCATAGCCAAAGCCGTCGCCTCCTCTAGGGTCTGCACGCGATACCAGCGCCCCGCGCTTGCGCTGCCGGTAGCCTATCTATAGCCGGGGCGGCAATGACTAACGACGCCCCTCTTCTTCCAACCGACGAAATTCGCGCGATCGCCGCGCGGATCGACCGGCCGATCGTGCTCGTGGGCCTGATGGGCGCGGGCAAATCCTCGGTCGGACGCAAGCTCGCCGCCCTGCTCGACACGCCTTTCGCCGACGCGGACGAGGAAATCGAGAAGGCGGCCCAGCTTTCCATCCCGGAAATCTTCGCCCAGTTCGGCGAGACGGAATTCCGCGACGGGGAGCGCCGGGTCATCGCGCGCCTGATGGACGAGCATCAGGGCGTCCTCGCCACCGGCGGCGGCGCGTTCTGCAACGATGAGACCCGCGCACTCATCCTTGAACGCGGCATTGCCGTGTGGCTCGATGCCGATATCGACACGCTGGTGCAGCGGGTCTCGCGCAAGGACAACCGGCCGCTGCTGCGCAACGGCGATCCTAAGGAAATCCTCATGCGCCTTCACGCGGAACGCGAGCCGGCCTATTCCCAGGCCCCGATTCACGTGAAGAGCGAAAACGGCCCCCATCAGCGCACCGTGGCGCACATTCTGAAAGCGATAGACCAATGGCTGTGATTCCGGTCGAACTGGCGGGCCGCTCTTACGAAGTGCGTGTCGCCCCGGGCCTGCTGAAGGACGTGGCCGGGCAATGCGGCAAGCTGCTGCGCAAGCGGATCGTGCCGATCGTTACGGACGACAATGTCGAACAGCACTGGCGCGAAACGGTGGAGGAAGCATTGCTCGGGGCGGGCTTCTCCCCGCGATGGCTCGTGCTCGATCCGGGCGAAGGTTCCAAGAGCTGGTCCGGCCTCTCGCGCACGGTCGACTGGCTGCTGGGCGAAGAAGTGGAACGCGGCGATCACGTGCTGGCACTGGGCGGCGGCGTGATCGGCGATCTCACCGGCTTCGCGGCCGCGATCCTCAAGCGCGGCTGCGGCTTCATCCAATTGCCGACCACGCTGCTGGCGCAAGTGGATTCGAGCGTGGGCGGCAAGACCGCGATCAACACCACGCGCGGCAAGAACCTGGTGGGCGCGTTCCACCAGCCTTCGCTCGTGCTGGCCGATCTCGACACGCTGGGCACGCTTCCGCCACGCGAACTCGGCGCGGGCTATGCCGAAGTGATCAAATATGGGGTTCTGGGCGATCCCGATCTCTTCGAATGGTGCGAGAACCAGGGCGGCAAGGTGCTGGACGGCGACCGCGCGGCGCAGGAAGAGGCCGTCAGCCGCAGCGTGGCGGCCAAGGCGCGCGTCGTGGCGGAAGACGAACGCGAGACGACCGGCGCGCGCGCGCTGCTCAATCTCGGGCACACATTCGGCCATGCGCTGGAAGCGGAGACGGGCTTTTCCGACCGCTTGCTGCATGGCGAGGCGGTGGCGCTCGGCATGGTGCTGGCCGCCCGTTATTCCACCAGGCGCGGGCTGATGAGCGAACCGGAATCGCTGCGCGTCGCCGCATTGGTCGAAAGCGCGGGCCTGCCCGCGGGCCTGCGCGAGCTCGGCCTCGCCTGCGACGGCAAGGCGCTCGCCGCCCATATGCTGCACGACAAGAAGATGGACGCGGGCGCCCTGCCCTTCATTCTGCTGCGCGGCATAGGTGAAGCCTTCCTGGCGAAGGACGTGGCGCTGGAGGACGTGGCAGCGTTCCTGGACGAGGAATTGAAGTAGAGTTCCGGCTCTTTCTTGGCCATTTCCGCCAAGGTGGGGCATCCGAACGATGGATCGATTCACCCGCTCGGCCGTTCATCTTTCGTTGGAATGCGATGGTCAATATGGCGATCAGACGCAGATGTTCCTGGGAGGTAGATCATGAAAAGGCTGATTATTGGCATGTGTTGTGCCGCTATGGTCATTCCCGTCACGCCTTCCCTGGCGGATCCGCCGCCTTGGGCTCCCGCTCACGGGCGTCGTGCGCAGGAACGGATATATGACACACGCGGTTACTATATAGAGCCCCGGCGCATTACCCGTGACAGCTATGTGTGGCGCGGACGCGATGGTCGCTATTATTGCAAACGCGATAACGGCACGACCGGTCTCCTCATCGGCGCGGGCGTAGGCGCGCTGGCCGGACATGAACTCGCCGGACGCGGAGACAGGACTCTCGGCGCATTACTGGGTGGTGCGATCGGCGGCGTTCTGGGCCGGGAGATCGATCGGGGTCGTCTACGCTGCCGCTGATCCCGGGAAAGCAGCGGCAGCTCGATATCAGCTTTGCGCTTCCTCGCCGGGTAGCTGATCGTCGGATCGCCCGCCCAGAATCTCCGAGGGGCGCACATAGGAAAACTCGCCCTCGCCCGACCACGCCTTCCCGTCGGGGTAATGCAGTTCGATCCCGGCCAGGTCCCTTTCGTCTGCCAGACGCATATTGACGCCCATCTGCGTGTCCCCGAACTTCGCCACGGCGCTTTCCGTCAGGGTGAAATGGGTAGTCGAGCCGCAGTTCGGACAGAAATGGAGATCCGCGGCCGGATCGGCCTTGTCCGTCCTGCGATAGGCGGCCGTCATCCCTTCGACTCCCACATCCGCTGGATCGAGATAGGCCCAGCGAACGCCTGCCTTGCTGCAAAGCGTGCAATTGCACTCGAAGATGAAACCCGGCTTCGCTTTGATTTCTATGGAAATTTGGCCGCAATGGCAGGAAAGCTTCAGCATCCTTCCGCCATACCATGCGCGCTGTCCGCCGGACAGTGAACTTCCGGCATGAACCCCTGATCCGGCGTGGCGTGAATTTGACGATTTTTCGCTGTCCTACATCGCGGGAATATGGCTTACCCTTCGCGATGAACCCGGCCTTCTTCCCTTCGCCATGCCGTTGAAGCGGGAATCCAGGATGCGTTGGAACCGCCTTCCCGCTTCCGCGGGAATGGTGATCGAGACGAGTGGAAAGTCACACGGTTCATGCGACAAGATATCGCATAGAATTTTGAATTATTGTATTTTTTTGGCAATTTCAGGAAAGAACGAGCGGCGCTTTCCGCTCGTTCTCCGTCAACCAGCCTTACCCGAAAAGCGCGATCGTCTGCGTTCCGCTGGTGATCGGCTCGCCCGCGCTGTTCCAGATCTTCATCGACTGGACGCAGGCGCCCTGCTCCACATGGTCGGCGGCGGAACGCAGGAGCCACCAGCCGGCCGGGCTCTGCGGCAGGGGGGTCAGCAGGCCAACCTGCCAGATCATCGAACTGACCGGCGCATCGGGCGTCATCAAAGTGCGCGCGGCGGGCGGCATGGCGTCGGCGGTGGCGAGAAGCTCGGTGAAGGGATCGAGCCCTTCCCGCTCCTTCAGCCGTACCCAGCAGCAGACCGACGGGAGGAGCCGGTCGGTTTCCACCGCGCGGCGGCGATCGAAATTGGCGACGAAGGCGGGCCCGCGCACCGGCATGGGATCGGCGTCCTCCAGCGGGACGAGGCCGTCCGGCACCGGCATCTCCCGCACCACGACCGCGCTGTTCACCGGGCCCATGAAGACGAAGGTCGCGGCAAGCGACAGCGCGCCTTCGCAATGAATCTCGGCCCGAACCCAGGTCGCATTGCGCCCGCGCCGTGCGATCTTGGCCGTGGCGACAGGCGTGCCGTAGACCGGGCCGATAAAGGCGATCTGCATACCCCGAAGCGGCGGAAGATCGTCGGCTACCGTCCGCGCCGCTTCATAGGCAAGCGCGGTCGAAAGGCCGCCATAGCAGGTACGGCCCTGCATCCAGCCGCCAGGGATCGTGGTCTCCAGCTGGCCAGGCAAACGCCGGGCCGCGGCCAGCATGGCGGGCAGGCTCATCGGCCTGCCCCTGCCGCCGGATCAGGAAGGAACGTCAGGCGCTCATTCCAGTTCGAGGATGATCGCGTCCACCGCAAGGCTGTCGCCCGTCTTGGCATTGATGCTCTTCACCGTGCCGGTCTTTTCCGCCCGCAGCGTGTTCACCATCTTCATGGCCTCGACATCCGCCAGCGGCTGGCCGATCACGACTTCGTCGCCCTCTTCCACATGCAGGGCGACCAGCAGGCCCGGCATCGGGCAGATCAGGAAACGCGAGAGATCCGGCGGGATCTTCTCGATCATGTGCTGGGCGTAAAGCGCGACCGAAGCCGGCAGGACGCGAACATTGTGGATCGCACCGCGAGTAGTGAGGCGGAAGCCCATGCGCTTCATCTCGACCTTCACGGCCAGCTCCTCGCCGTCGATCTCAGCCAGCACGAGCGGCTCGCCCGGCGTGTAGGCCATGGACAGATCGATCTCCTGCCCGTCCACCGTGATCGTCTCGTCATCGAGCGAGACTTCGTGGATCGCGTCACCGATCTTGACTTGCCAGTCGGACGGCGGATCGAGCGTGTCGCCCAGCTGCCCGTCGATCTGCCGCGCGCGGTCCGCCAGTGCAGTAGCGAGGAAGGCAGCGATGGCGGAGAGGTTGCGGATCAGGCGGGTATCTGCGGCCGCACCATGGAAGCCCTCGGGATATTCCTCGGCGATGAAGCCGGTCGTCAGCTCGCCCGAGCGGAAGCGCGGATGCTGCATGATGGCGTTCACGAAATCGATATTATGGCCCAGCCCTTCGATCTGGAACTGGTCCAGCGCCTTGATCTGCTTGTTCGCCGCTTCGTCGCGCGTCTTGCCCCAAGTGATCAGCTTGGCGATCATCGGGTCGTAGAAGATCGACACTTCGCCGCCTTCATATACGCCGTCGTCCACGCGCACGCCGTCCACGCCGCGGCGGCCGTTCTCGGCGCCGTCATCCGTCCAGCCTTCGACAGGCGGGCGATAGCGGATCAGGCGGCCGGTGGAAGGCAGGAAGCCGCGATAGGGATCTTCCGCGTAGACGCGGTTCTCGATCGCCCAACCATCGATCTTGATGTCATCCTGCGTGAAGGCGAGCTTTTCGCCAGCAGCTACGCGGATCATCTGCTCGACGAGATCGATGCCGGTGATCGCTTCGGTGACGGGATGTTCCACCTGCAGGCGGGTGTTCATCTCGAGGAAGTAGAAACTCTCGCCCGAGGGGTCCGCGCCCGAGACGATCAGTTCCACCGTGCCCGCGCTGTAATAGCCGACCGCCTTGGAGAGAGCGACGCACTGCTCGCCCATCGCCTTGCGCATCTTCGGCGTCACGAAAGGCGACGGCGCTTCTTCGACCACTTTCTGGTGGCGGCGCTGGATCGAGCATTCGCGCTCGTTGAGGTAGAGCACGTTGCCGTGCTGGTCGCCTAGGATCTGGATTTCGATGTGGCGCGGGTTGAGGATGAACTTCTCGATGAACACGCGGTCGTCGCCGAAGGAGTTCAAGCCTTCGCGCTTCACGCTCTCGAAGCCCTCGCGCACGTCCTGCTCGGAATAGGCCAGGCGCATGCCCTTGCCGCCGCCGCCGGCCGACGCCTTCATCATCACCGGATAGCCGATCTCGTTCGAAATCCGCACGGCATGCTCGGTATCCTCGATCTCGCCCACGAAGCCCGGAACGACGTTCACGCCGGCTTCCTTGGCGAGCTTCTTGGATTCGATCTTGTCGCCCATGGCGGCGATCGCGTTAACCGGCGGGCCGACGAAGGCGATGCCTTCCTTGGCCAGCGCTTCGGCGAAGCTGGTGCGCTCGGACAGGAAGCCGTAGCCAGGATGGACCGCGTCGGCGCCGGTCTGCTTGCAGGCGGCGATGATCTTGTCTGCGATCAGGTAACTTTCCGCCGCCGGCGAGGGGCCGATATGGACCGCTTCATCCGCCATCTGCACGAAAGGCGCGCGCGCATCGGCGTCGGAATAGACCGCCACTGTCTGGATGCCCATGCGGCGGGCGGTCTTGATGACGCGGCAGGCGATTTCGC
Source organism: uncultured Erythrobacteraceae bacterium (assembly GCA_946482075.1). The sequence goes on along the minus strand of CAMLQG010000064.1, from coordinate 2,707 downwards.
CGCGGTTGGCGATCAGGATCTTCTTGAACATCGGGCTATTGCTCTTCCACCAGGGATTTGAGTTGAGTGATACGATCGTCGGTATTCAGGTCTTGCGCCGGATCACTCCGCCGCTTCCAGCCGCGCGCAGCCCGCCGGCATGCGTTCGGCATCGAAATCTTCTGCGGTCTTAGCCACGGCCATCGCTTTCAGGCCGAGCCGGGCGAACATCGCGGCATCGCTGTCGTCGCCTGCGTTCGGCGCGGTCAGCAGCTTGTCGCCGGTGAAGATACTGTTCGCACCGGCAAGGAAGCACATCGCCTGCGTCATTTCCGACATGCTTTCGCGGCCGGCGGACAGGCGCACCATCGACTGCGGCATGGTGATCCGCGCCACGGCGACGGTGCGGACGAATTCCACATCGTCGATCTTCGCCATCGGCGTGTCGGCCAGCATGTCGCCCAGCACGGTGCCCTTCACCGGGACCAGCGCATTGACCGGAACCGATTGCGGGTGGCTGGGCAATGTCGCCAGCGTGTGGATGAAGCCGACCCGGTCCTCCCGCGTCTCGCCCATGCCGACGATCCCGCCGGAGCAGACATTGATCCCGGCCATGCGGACGTTGGAGAGCGTTTCCAGCCGGTCCTCCATCGTGCGGGTCGTGATGATGTCGCCATAGCGTTCGGGCGAAGTGTCGACATTGTGGTTGTAGTAATCGAGGCCCGCGTCGGAGAGCATGTCCGCCTGTGCCGGCGTCAGCATGCCCAGTGTCATGCAGGTCTCCAGCCCCATGGCGCGCACGCCCTTCACCATCTCGATGATGGCGGGCATGTCGCGATCCTTCGGATTGCGCCAGGCAGCACCCATGCAGAAACGGGTGGAACCGTTGTCCTTCGCCTGAGCCGCGGATTGCAGCACCTGCTGCACTTCCATCAGCTTGGTGGCCTTGACCCCGCTATCCGCCTTCACCGACTGGCTGCAATAGCCGCAATCCTCCACGCAGCCGCCGGTCTTGATCGAAAGCAGCGTGGAAAGCTGGACTTCGTTCGCCGGGTGGTTGGCGCGGTGGATCTGCGCCGCACGGAACACCAGTTCCGTGAACGGCAGAGCGAACAGATCCGCGATCTCCTCGCGGGTCCAATCGGTACGGGGTTCGGTCATTACTCGGCCGCCTCCGCCAGTTCCTCGCCGGACGGCGGCATGTTGTGGCCGAGAAGGCGGAGCACGTCGGCGGCGCATTCCACTACGTTGGAGCCCGGGCCATAGATGCCCTGGACGCCGGCATCGCGCAGGTAATCGTAATCCTGCGGCGGGATCACGCCGCCGGCGATCACCTTGATGTCGGTGCGGCCCTGTTCGCGCAGCTTGCGGATCAGTTCCGGGATCAGCGTCTTGTGACCGGCGGCGAGGCTGGATGCGCCCACCACGTCCACGCCGGTTTCGAGCGCGAGGACGACAGTCTCATCCGGCGTCTGGAACAGCGGGCCGGAGACGACATCGAAGCCCATGTCGCCGAAGGCCGAAGCGATGATGTTCGCGCCGCGATCATGGCCGTCCTGACCCATCTTGGCGACCAGCAGCTTCGGCTTGCGGCCGAGGCGGCGTTCCACCGCCTGCACACCCTTCACCACCTGGTCCCAGCGGCTGTCACCTTCATAGGGTGCGGAATAGACGCCCTGCACCGGCGTCGGCACGGTGCCGTAGCGGTCGAAGCTCTCTTCCATGGCGGAGGAGATCTCGCCCAGCGTGGCGCGCGCACGAGCGCATTCGACTGCAAGGGCGAGGAGGTTGTTCTCGAGGCTCGCCGGAGCCGCCGCGCCATCGCGCAACGCCTGCAAGGCCTTCTGACAAGCAGCTTCGTCACGCTCCGCCTTCACCTTGTTGATCCGGGCGACCTGCGCTTCGCGGACCTTGGTGTTATCGACTTCCAGCGTTTCGAGGAGGTCTTCATTGGCAAGGCGATATTTGTTCACGCCCACGATCACGTCATCGCCGCGATCGACACGGGCCTGGCGGGCGGCAGCGGCGGTTTCGATCATCGCCTTGGGCCACCCGGCGCCAACGGCCTTCGCCATGCCGCCTTCCGCTTCCACGCGATCGATGATCTCCTGCGCGGCATCGACCAGCTGCTGGGTCAGCGCTTCGATATAGTAGCTGCCCCCCAACGGATCGACGACCTTCGTCATCCCGGTTTCTTCCTGGATGATGATCTGGGTGTTGCGGGCGATACGCGCGGAGAAGTCGGTCGGCAGCGCGATCGCTTCGTCCAGCGCGTTGGTGTGGAGCGACTGCGTGCCGCCGAGCATCGCGGCCATCGCCTCGATCGTGGTGCGCATCACATTGTTATAGGGGTCCTGCTCCGTCAGCGACACGCCCGACGTCTGGCAGTGGGTGCGCAGCATCTTGGACCGTTCGTCCTTCGCGCCGAGCTTCGTCATCACGCGGTGCCACAACACGCGCGCGGCGCGCAGCTTCGCGATTTCCATGAAGAAGTTCATGCCGATGGCGAAGAAGAAGGACAGGCGGCCGGCGAACTTGTCGATGTCGAGGCCGGAAGCCACCCCGTAGCGGACATATTCCGCGCCGTCGGCGATGGTGAAGGCCAGTTCCTGCACCTGCGTCGCGCCGGCTTCCTGCATGTGATAGCCGGAGATCGAGATCGAGTTGAACTTCGGCATCTCGCGGCTGGTGTAGCCGAAGATGTCCGAGATGATCCGCATGCTCGGCT
>CAMLQG010000063.1 GCA_946482075.1 uncultured Erythrobacteraceae bacterium | reverse complement strand
TCGAAATCTTGCGGCTGATCCCGCCGCCGTGCATCGTGTTCGGCATCAGCACGCAGTAACGGCCGGCGAGCGACAGATAGGTGGTCAGCGCCGCGCCCTTGTTGCCGCGCTCTTCCTTGACGACCTGGACCAGCAGCACCTGGCGGCGCTGGATCACGTCCTGGATCTTGTAGCGGCGGCGCAGCGCCATGCGCTTGGCGCGCAGTTCGTCCGCCTGCTTGGAGCGTGCGCCACCCTGGCGACGGCCGCGGCGGCGCGGGGAGCGTTCCTCATCCCCGTTCTCACCCTCGGCGCCGATGTCTTCCTCGGCTACGGCGCCGTCTTCGATCGTGGCGACCTGGTCCTTTTCGGACGTGTCGATTTCCTCGACATTGTCGTCACCGACGAAATCATCGGCGAGCGCTTCGCCGTCCTCGAAATCCTCGCCATGATCGTCATCATCGACAGCGCGAAGGGCGGCCTCTTCCTCCGCATGGGCGGCTTCTTCGGCCAGCAGGGCTTCGCGATCCTCCTTGGGGATCTGATAATAATCGGGATGGATTTCGCTGAAAGCGAGAAAGCCGTGGCGGTTGCCGCCGTAATCGACGAACGCCGCCTGAAGCGACGGTTCGACCCGAGTTACCTTGGCAAGATAAATATTCCCTTTGATCTGCTTGCGATCGGCAGATTCAAAGTCGAATTCCTCAATACGGTTTCCCTTGAGCACCGCCACCCGCGTTTCTTCCGGGTGGCGCGCATCGATGAGCATGCGCGTTGACATTATGATTTCTCCGGGCGCGCCCTGTGCTCTCGGCCTGGCCGTGCAGCGCGCGCCTATATGTGAAAAGTCCGCGGACCGTCAGGCGAATGCCGGAAGCGTGCGCGGAAGCAGGAAAAGTGCCGACCGCGTTCGCGTCGGCATAGCGGATCGTGTCTGCAAAAAAGGGAATGCGCGGGCTTTGGGGGCGCGCCGTCTCGTTCAGCCACGCCGCGACGCGACGGAGCGGTCGCGGCGATGGGTCGTGGACGAGACTTCTCATTTTCGGCATCAACCTGTTTCGACCGGACCATATCGAGGTCCGGAGAGTGCGACAGCATGCGCTGCAAATCCCGGATTGACAACGATTTCCTTGCTTCGCGGGTCGCGCGCTCGAAATGTCGCTTTTCGGGAAGGCAGGACAGCCCTCGTATCGGGCTGCTAGCATTCGTGCGAGAATGGGGCAACCATATTGCGGAATACGTGACAAACGCCCTTTCCACCATGGTTTCACGATCCTAACCATCTTCCCGATGTTACCGCGTGGCCCGCTTGCCTTGTCCGTGATTGCGCCGTTCGTCCTATTCGCGGGGCTGGTTGCGCTTGGACTGAAGTTGCCCGCGCCGCAACTTGGCCGAAGCTATGTGATCCGGGTGGAACTGCCCGAAGCCGGTGAACCGGTCGGCCTTCCCCCCGTGGAAGGACCAGAGGACGGCACGCGGCCCCTCGTGGTGATCGATGCCGGGCATGGCGGTCACGATCCGGGCGCCAGCGGCGAGACCATGAAGGAGAAGGACCTCGTGCTTGCTCTCGCGCGTGGGCTGCGGGATCGCCTGCTGGAAAAAGGCGGGATTCGGGTGGCGATGACGCGCTCTGACGACCGTTTCCTCGCCCTCCAGGAACGATCGGATATCGCCCGGCGCCTCCGGGCCGATCTGTTCCTTTCGATCCATGCCGATTCCACCGGCGGGGATACCTCGGCGACCGGCGCCTCGATCTATACGCTGTCGGAGAAGGCTTCCGACACCGAAGCCGCGCGGATCGCGGCGCGGGAAAACAATGCGGACCGGATCAACGGCGTCTCCCTTGATGGACGCAGCGACGCCGTGAACGCGATCCTGGTCGATCTGTCGCAGCGCAGGATGCGGGAGGACTCGATCGAATTCGCCAAGCTGATAGCCCGTGAAGGGCAGGGCAGGCTCGCCTTCCGGAAGGACCCGCAGCGATCGGCCGCCTTCGTGGTGCTCAAATCGCCGGACGTCCCCTCGGTCCTGTTCGAGGCTGGCTATATCTCGAACGCGAAGGATGCGCAGATCCTCGGATCTCCTGAGGGCAGGGCGCGCTTCGCCGATGCGGTGGACCAGGCGATCCGCGTCTACTTCGCACGCCAGAGCCGGGATTAGGACGACGAACGGCGTGCAATCTGTCTGGCATCACCGGGAAAGGGCGTGCTAGGGCGCGATCCAGACTATGGCCGACACACCCAACACGGACACCTTCCGCTACCGCATCCGGCGCGATACGCAGGGCGCGCTGCAATGGTTCAAGACGAACTGGCGCGAGAAGCGCTGGTTCCGCGCGGCGATGGGCGTGGTGATAGGCTTCGTCCTTCTCTATCTCCTCGTCTGGGTGACGCTGGCCCGCAATCTGCCGGATGCCGAGACGCTGCTGGATTACCAGCCACCCTTGCCGACGATGGTGCGCGGCGTGGATGGGGAGATCGTGGACAGCTATGCTCGCGAACGGCGCGTGCAGCTGCAATTCGCCGATTTCCCGCCGATGCTGATCAACGCCTATCTCGCGGCGGAAGACAAGACGTTCTGGACCCATGGCGGTGTCGACATCACCGGCCTGGTGGGCGCGGTGTTCGATTATGTCACCAAGATCGGCTCCGGCCAGCGCGCCAAGGGTGGCTCGACCATCACCCAGCAGGTGGCCAAGAACATTCTGGTGGGTGACGAATATTCCGTCACCCGCAAACTCAAGGAAATGATCCTCGCCCGTCGGATCGAAGGCGTGCTGACCAAGCCGCAGATCCTCGAGCTCTATCTCAACGAGATTCCGCTCGGCCGGCAGAGCTTCGGCGTGCAGGCCGCCGCACGCGCCTATTTCGACAAGGATGTCGGCGATCTCCAGCTGCATGAGGCCGCCTTCCTCGCAATCCTGCCCAAGGCGCCGGAGCGCTATGGCCGCCCGCAGCACGCGGACCTGGCGATCGCCCGCCGCAATTTCGTGCTCGACCAGATGGCGTCGAACGACTTCGTGACGCAGGCGCAGGCCGACGCGGCCAAGGCCATGCCGCTCGGGCTCGTTCCCCGCCGATCGGCAGGGCGCGCGTTCGATTCCGGCTACTTCCTCGAAGAGGCCCGCCGCCAGCTGATCGAGAAATATGGCGAGAAGGCGGAAGACGGACCGCACAGTGTCTATGCCGGTGGTCTCTGGGTGCGCACGTCGCTCGACCGGACCATGCAGAAGGCGGCGCGCAATTCGCTGCGGGCCGGCCTGTTCCGCTATCATGGCGGCCGCGCCTGGGCCGGGCCGATCGCGAAGATCGACCTCGGCGAGGGTTCTTGGCACAGCCAGCTCGCCAGTTCCTATCTGGCAGTGAACTATAAGGACTGGCGCGTTGGTGTGGTGACGTCGCGCAGCGGCGCCAGTGCCCAGATCGGCATGCCCGACGGCAAGGAATATCCGCTGATCGGCTTGCCCGATGCGTTGCGCGCAGGCGACGTGATCGCTGCGTCGCCGGTCGGCAATGCCTATGCCGTCAGGACGATTCCCGAAGTGTCCGGCGGTTTCGTGGCGATGGATCCGCACACCGGGCGCGTGCTGGCGATGCAGGGCGGGTTCGACGATCGCCTCGGTTCGTTCAATCGGGCGACCCAGGCGATGCGTCAGCCAGGTTCCACGATCAAGCCGTTCGTCTATGCGACCGGCCTGGACAATGGGATGACACCGGCTTCGATGGTGTCGGACGGTACGTTCTGCGTCTATCAGGGCAGCGCGGGCGAGAAGTGCTTCCGCAATTTCGGTGGCGGCGGCGGTGGGGAGCACACCATGCGGTGGGGCCTCGAACAGTCGCGCAATCTCATGACCATCCATATCGCGAACGATACGGGCATGGACCGCGTGACCAGGACATTCAAACGCGTGGGCATCGGCGACTACAAGCCCTACCTCTCCTTCGCGCTGGGCGCGGGCGACACGACTGTGCTCAAGATGGTGACGGCTTATGCCGGCCTCGCCAACAACGGCCTGCAGCACGATCCGACGCTGATCGACTATGTGCAGGATCGCAACGGCAAGGTGATCTGGCGGGCGGACAAGCGCCGCTGCAATGCGTGCAACATGCCGAAATGGGATGGCAAGCCGATGCCGCGCCTGCGCGAACATGGCCGCCAGGTGATGGATGCGAGGACTGCTTATCAGACCATCCACATGCTCGAAGGCGTGATCCAGCGCGGTACGGCAGTCGTGCTGCGCGATCTCAAGCTGCCCCTGTTCGGCAAGACGGGCACGACCAGCGGGCCGACCGATGTGTGGTTCGTCGGCGGGTCGCAGGATATCGTCGCGGGCACCTATCTCGGCTTCGACAAGCCACGCAGCCTCGGCGGATATGCGCAGGGCGGCCGGTTCGCTGCACCGATCTTCAAGCAGTTCGTCCAGGAGACGCGCTCGAAATGGAACGCCGAGCCGTTCCGCGCGCCGATGGGTATCCGAATGGTCCGGGTGGACAGGCGCAGCGGCAAGCGGGTGTTCGGCGGCTGGCCGGGAAGCGATCCGAAGGCGGCGGTGATCTGGGAAGCGTTCAAGCCCGACACCGAACCCAAGCGCAGCACGCGCCAGGACGAGCTTGCGGCGACCCGCCAGGAAATCCTCGATCTCCTGCGCAGGCGCGAACAGGGAGCCAGCGCTGCCGGAGCGGCCGGGCGGACGGAACAGCCGGCCAATTTTGCGGAGCAGCAGGGCGGTCTCTACTGACCTGGCGGGACAGAGTCTCGCCTGACCGCTTCCCCTGCTGGACACGGCCGGTGAGCAGGTCCACTATTCGGGCATGAACTGGAAAATCCCCGTCCTTGCGGCGCTTGCGCTCGGCGCGTCGATACAGGCCATGGCCGCCCTGCCGGAGCGAGCGAAAGCGCCGTTCTTCGCCACCCGTGGCGCGATCGCGGGGAAGGGCTTCACATTCAACCTCCGGCAGGCTTTGCGCAAAGGGCCGGTCGTCCTCTATTTCTATCCCAAGGCATTCACCCAGGGCTGCACGCTGGAAGCGCATGCCTTTGCCGAGGCGATGGCCGATTTCCGGGCGGAAGGAGCGAGCGTCATCGGTCTGTCGGCTGATGATCTGCCCACGCTTAAGCGCTTCTCGACTGAGGCGTGCCGCGACAAGTTCCCTGTGGCGATCGCCAGCCCCGCGATCATTAGGGCCTATGACGTCAAGCTGGTCAGGGATGGCAAGGATTCGGGCCTTTCCGATCGAACGAGCTATGTCATCGCGAAGGATGGGCGGATTGCCTTGGTCCATTCCGATCTCGATTATCGCGATCATGTGAAGCTGACGCTGGCGGCAGTGCGCAAGCTCAAGCAGGGTTCCTGACCCGCGCGGCGATCGGCCGGAACGACGCCGGGCGGCGGCCGCAGACAGCCCGACCTTTACAATAGTGGCTGCTTCGCTAAGCGGGGCCCAAATTACGGAGAAGCAGTCTCATGCGTGCCGAAGGGCAGGCCCATATCGATCGTATCGACGCTGCGCTGGCGCTTGTGCGCCGGTCGCTGGACTGGGAGCGCGCCGTGCGCCGGCTCGACGAGCTGAACGCGCGCGTGGAGGATCCCAGGCTGTGGGATGATCCCAGGCAGGCCGAGGAGGTGATGCGCGAACGCCGCCGCCTGGAGGCGTCGATCGGCACGGTGAAAGAGATCACGCGCGAGATGGCGGATGCCATCGAATTCGTCGAACTGGGCGAGATGGAAGGCGACGATGGCGTTGCCGATGAAGGGGTGGAAACGCTCCGTCGCCTGGCTGATCGCGCGGACGCTGACAAGGTCCAGGCGCTGCTTTCGGGCGAGGCCGACGGCAACGACACCTATCTGGAAATCCACGCGGGTGCGGGCGGCACCGAAAGCCAGGACTGGGCCGAGATGCTGCAGCGCATGTATACGCGCTGGGCGGAACGGCATGGCTACAAGGTGGAGCTGGTCGATTATCATTCGGGCGAGCAGGCCGGCATCAAGTCGGCCACGCTGATGATCAAGGGCGAGAATGCCTATGGCTATGCGAAGACCGAAAGCGGCGTTCATCGCCTGGTGCGCATCAGCCCTTACGACAGCTCCGCGCGCCGGCACACCAGCTTCAGCTCGGTCTGGGTCTATCCGGTGATCGATGATAATATCGAGATCGAGATCAATGAGAGCGATCTCAAGATCGATACCTATCGCGCCTCCGGGGCGGGCGGGCAGCACGTCAACACCACCGATTCCGCGGTGCGCATCACCCACGTGCCGACCGGGATCATCGTGGCGAGCCAGAACGACCGTTCGCAGCACAAGAACCGCGCCACCGCGATGAACATGCTCAAGGCGAGGATGTACGAAGCGGAGCTGGCCAAGCGGGAAGCCGCTGCGACCGGCCAGTACGAAGCGAAGACCGAGATCGGTTGGGGCCACCAGATCCGGTCCTATGTCCTTCAGCCGTACCAGATGGTGAAGGATCTGCGGACGGGTACGACATCTACTGCGCCGGACGACGTATTGGATGGCGAACTGGACGATTTCATGGCGGCCGCGCTCGCGCAACGCGTGACGGGCGAACGGGTCGAGGTCGAGGACGTCGACTGATGCGCCGGGCGGGACTTTTCCTTTCTCTTGCACTGCTGGCGCTCGCGAGCTGCGGGCAGAAGAGCGAGGATTCCGATCGTCCCGAAACCTCGCGCGACTTCCCGCGCGCGCATCGTCCGGTCTCGCAGCTCGGCGTCAATGCCGTGACGAGCGAGCGCGTGCGCGACGATCGCCAGGAAGCGGTGACCGTCATGGATCTCGCGAACCTCAAGCCGGGGATGACCGTCGCCGATATCGGCGCGGGCGAGGGCTACTACACCGTGCGACTGGCCGACAGGGTAGGCGCGCGGGGCCGGGTTCTGGCGCAGGACATCGATCCGGAAGCGATCCAGAAGCTCGGCACGCGCGTCGAGCGCGAGCGGCTGGACAATGTGTCGATCAAGCTGGGCATGGAAGATGATCCGGGCCTGCCGGCGAACAGCTTCGACCGGATATTCCTCGTCCACATGTATCACGAGGTGACGGAGCCCTATGCCTTTCTGTGGCGGTTGCGTCCCGCCTTGCGGAAGGGCGGGCAGATCATCGTCGTCGATGTCGATCGTCCGACCGATCAGCATGGCATCGCGCCGGGCCTACTTTTCTGCGAGTTTGGACAAGTGGGCTTCCGTCTTGTCGAATTTGTCCGTAAGCCGGAGCTAGCGGGGTATTACGCGCAGTTTGAAGCGCAGGGCGACCGGCCTGCGCCTGATCAGATCAGGCCGTGCCGTCATCCGGGCGAGACAGCAGCGGGGGACGCGGCCTGAGGGCCGCAGGTTAGGATTGAGATGAGTTTCAAGGGTTTGAAGCCGATCCTCTATGGCGGCCGTGAAGTCTGGCCGTTGATCGAGGGGGGCAAGGGCGTCGCCGCTACCAATCACGCCAGTTCCGGCGCGTGGGCGGCTGCGGGCGGAATCGGCACTGTCAGCGCGGTGAATGCCGACAGCTACGATCCCGAAGGCAAGATCATCCCACAGATCTACGACGCGCTGACCCGCAAGGAACGGCACGAGCAGCTGATCCGCTACGCCATCGACGGCGGCGTGGAGCAGGTGCATCGGGCGCACGAGATTTCCGGCGGCCAGGGCGCGATCAACATCAACGTGCTGTGGGAAATGGGCGGCGCGCAGGCGGTGCTCGAAGGCATCCTGGAAAAGACGCGCGGCATGGTCGCCGGAGTGACCTGCGGCGCGGGCATGCCTTACAAGCTGTCCGAGATCGCCCAGCGCTACAATGTCAACTATCTGCCGATCATCAGCTCCGCCCGCGCTTTCCGCGCGCTGTGGAAACGGGCCTATCACAAGGTATCCGAACTGATGGCCGCGGTGGTCTACGAGGATCCGTGGCTGGCGGGCGGCCATAACGGCCTGTCCAACGCCGAGGACCCCCAGAAGCCGGAAGACCCCTATCCGCGCGTCAAGCAGCTGCGTGACACGATGCGCCAGGAAGGCATTTCCGACGGCGTGCCGATCATCATGGCCGGCGGCGTGTGGTTCCTGCGCGACTGGAACGAGTGGATCGACAATCCGGAACTGGGCCAGATCGCCTTCCAGTTCGGCACGCGCCCGCTGCTGACGCATGAAAGCCCCATTCCGCAGGAATGGAAGGACGCGCTGCGCACGCTGGAGCCCGGCGACGTCCTGCTCCACCGCTTCTCGCCCACCGGCTTCTACAGCTCGGCCGTGCGCAATCCCTTCCTGCGCAGCCTCGAGGCGCGCAGCGAACGGCAGGTGCCCTATTCCCGTGTGGAGGCGGGCGACCATACGGTGGAACTGGACGTGGGGGTGAAGGGCAAGAACTTCTGGGTCACGCCGGCCGATCGCGATCGCGCACGGGGCTGGGCGAACCAGGGCTTCAACGTCGCGCTGAAGACACCGGACGAGACGCTGGTCTTCGTCACCGGCGACGAACGCCAGACGATTCGCGAGGACCAGGCCGCCTGCATGGGTTGCCTGTCGCATTGCGGTTTCTCGTCATGGAAGGATCATGACGATTACTCCACCGGCCGCCTGGCGGATCCGCGCAGCTTCTGCATCCAGAAGACCCTGCAGGACATCGCGCATCGGGGCGATATCGAGAACAATCTGATGTTCGCCGGCCATGCAGCCTACAAGTTCAAGCAGGACCCGTTCTATTCCAACAACTTCACTCCGACAGTGAAGGAACTGGTCGAGCGCATCCTGACCGGCGACTGAGGGACCCGGCGGGCGTTTCCGCCTCGCTTGACCGAGATCAATTTCCCGCGCGCCGGTTTGCGCCATCGAGGTTTCCGAAAAGGAGGCTCCGATGATCCCGAGCAATTACGATTACTATCGCCGCCGCGCACAGGAACATCGCGCGTTGGCGCTCCGTTCCAGCGAGCCCGGCCAGCGTTCGATGCATGACCGGCTGCGCGACGCCTATATGGGTCTCGCGCGCCAGTCCCGCCGGCGGGAAGTGCTCAGCCTCAAGGTCTGAGCGCGCTTCCCGGCGCGGCTCAGTCGAATTCCCAGGCGCGTTCGCCGTGGCTGGAAATGTCCAGCCCTTCGCGCTCCTGGTCTTCGGCCACACGCATCGGCAGGAACAGCGAGACGGCCAGGGCGAGGAGCGCGGTCGCCACGGCCGACCAGACCGCCACGAAGCCGATCCCGACGAGTTGGCCTACGATCTGGCTGCCCATGTCCATGCCTTCGGCGTAGCCGGTACCGCCCAGCGCCGGCGTCAGGAACACGGCCAGCAGCAGCGAGCCCGCCATGCCGCCCACGCCGTGAACCGCGAAGACATCCAGCGAATCATCAATATGCCAGCGGATCTTCACCAGCTGGATGGCGGCGTAGCAGATGCTGGAGGCCACGATCCCGAAGATGATCGCGGCACCGGGCGAGATGAAGCCGGCAGCGGGTGTCACCGTGGCGAGGCCGGCGATCGCGCCGGTCGCGAAACCCACCGTGGTCGGCTTGCCCACCATGATTCGTTCGAGCAGGACCCAGACGAGCGCGGCCGCGCAGGCAGCCGCGTGGGTGTTGATGATCGCGGCGGACGCATCGTCCGTGGCCGTGAGGGCCGAACCGCCGTTGAAGCCGAACCAGCCCACCCAGAGCAGCATGCCGCCGACCATCGTGAGTGCGGGCGCGTGGGGCAGCATCAGCACTTTGGGGAAACCGTTGCGCTTGCCGAGCAACAGAGCGACGATCAGCGCGGAGACGCCGGCCGTGGTGTGGACCACGATCCCGCCTGCGAAATCGAGCGTGCCGAACTGCGAACTGAGCCAGCCACCGCCCCAGATCCAGTGCGCGACCGGGGCATAGACCAGCAGCGACCACAGCGCGCAGAAGCCCACCACCCAGCCGAACCGCGCGCGATCGACCCAGGCGCCGACCATCAGCGCCGGGGTGATGGCCGCGAATGTCATCTGGAACAGCGCGAACGTGCTTTCCGGAATGGTCAGCCCATCGCGCACATTGCCGAGATCGATCAGCATCCAGGCATTGCCGCCGCCGATCCAGCCATTCGTCACGGAGCCGAAAGCCAGCGTATAGCCGACCATGATCCACAACAGCGAAGCGATGCCCGCCACCGCCGCGACCTGCAGCAGCACCGAGAGGAAATTCTTCGCCCGCACCAGGCCGCCATAGAACAGGCCCAGGCCTGGCAGCGTCATCAGCAGGACGAGTGCCGAGGAAACGAGAATCCAGGCCGTATCGCCGGGATCACCGGCGGCGGCATAGGAATCCTGAGCGAAAAGCGCGGTAGGCGCCGCCAGGGCGCCAAGCGCTGTCAACAGTTTGCGGATCATCGCATTCTCCCCCCGGCGGCCAAAGAGCACGCCCTGTCCTCCGGCGCTCTCCTAGGCCAGAATGCGACCCGTTCACAAGAAGGCTGGCGAAACCATCCACTTGGTTGACGCTGAATCGGGCTAAAGCGCCTTCTGTCTGGTTTGCGTGAAGCGAGGAATTCCGCGGGCTCGCAGGCCAAAACGTGCGAATGAGTGTGTGACTTTCCAAATCTTGCTCTCGTCATTCCCGCGAAAGCGGGAACCCAGAAGACGGCGCAACTGGGTTCCCGCTTTCGCGGGAATGACGAAGGACGCGGGAATAAGGAAGGAGAGGGGGTAGGGCTCATCCAAGAGGATAAGCCATATTTCCGCGATGTAGGACAGCGAATAAATTCGTCCCGCCAGCCCCGTTCGTCCTGAGCTTGTCGAAGGAGCTCAGGACGAACGGGGCTTTAAGTTCTTAATCAGACCAGCCCGTCGAGCACCTGGTCCGGCGGCCGGTGCCCGTCCGCCCAGAAGCGGATATTGGCAATCACCTTCTCACCGGAAGCTTCGCGCCCTTCGATCGTCGCACTGCCCAGATGGGGCAGGGTGACGACGTTGGGAAGGGTCAGGAAGCGCGGATCGATCCGGGGTTCGTTCTGGTAGACGTCGAGCCCCGCGCCGCCCAGCCGCCCTTGGTCGAGCGCCGCGATCAGCGCGTCCTCGTCGATCAGTTCGCCCCGCCCGGTGTTCACCACATAGGCGGTGGGCTTCATCAGGGCGATTCGCTCGGCATTGAGGACATGGCGCGTTTCCGGCGTGGCCGGGCAATGCAGCGACAGGATGTCGGCTTCGGCGATCAGCCGGTCCAGATCCGGTTCGTACCGCACGCCGAGAATGTTCTCCACCGCCTGGGGCAGCGGATGGCGGTTATGATAGACGATCTCCATCCCGAATGGACGCGCACGATGGGCCACGGCCTGGCCGATCCGGCCCATGCCGATGATCGCCAGCCGCTTGCCGCCGATCCGATGCCCGAGCATGGCGGAAGGCGCCCAGCCGGTCCATTCGCCCTCTTTGACCAGCGCCGCCCCTTCCGAGAAGCGGCGCGGCACGGCGAGGATCAGCGACATGGTGCAATCGGCGGTATCGTCGGTGAAGACGCCGGGCGTGTTGGTGACCTTGATCCGGCGGCGATGCGCCGCGGCGATGTCGAGATGGTCGGTCCCCGCGCCGAAACTGGCGATCAGGCCCAGCCGGTCGCCCGCCTGCGCGATCAGCTCCGCATCGATGCGGTCGGTGACGGTCGGGACCAGCACGTCGCAATCCCGCACCGCGGCGACCAGTTCTTCGCGCGTGAACGGATGGTCGTCATGATTGAGGACCGCGTCGAACAATTCTTCCATCCGCGCCTCGACGCTGGGCATCAGGCGGCGGGTTACGATCACGCGGGGGCGCGGTATCGGATGGTTCGGGGAATCGTTCATTGCAGGAACCGCTATGCCGCGACGGGCGGCGCGGTCAAGCGGCGCAGGGTCGGGATATGCGAGGGAGCGCTTGTCGGGCGACATCAAGCGAGGCTATCAATGCATTCCATGCAACGCTTTTTCCGTCCGCTATCCGTTCTCGTCCTCGCTTTGTCGGCGGTCTCCGTTTCCGCGCAGGAAGTGGAAGTGCCCTATTGGGCCTCGATCCGCGCCGAAGAAGTGAACATGCGCGTCGGCCCCAGCCCGAACTATTCGATCGCCTGGGTCTACAAGCGACCGCATCTGCCGCTCAAGGTCCTGCGGATCAAGGAAGGCTGGCGGCTCGTCGAGGATCCCGACGGCGCCAAGGGCTGGGTCGTCGCGCGCTTCCTCAGCCGGGATCGCACCGCGATCGTGAAGGGGAAGGATCTCGCCGCGATGCACAGCCAGCCGGAGAAGAGCGCGCCGGTGCTGTGGAATGCCGAACCCGGCGTGGTCGGCATGTTGGGAGATTGCGAAGCGGGCTGGTGCCATTTCGAAGTGAAAGGCAAGTCGGGCTGGATCGGCGAACAGAGCCTGTGGGGGCCGGGGGAGCCGTGAGATTCAGCTTGGGAAGTTGAGGAAGAGGATAATACTCAACTTTCGTCATTCCCGCACCAAGCGTTCTTCATTCTCGTTTCCTCCTTCGTCATTCCCGCGAAAGCGGGAACCCAGTAGGCGCTAAGTGTGCACAGAGATTTCGCTCCGACCGTCTATCTCCTAACCTCCTGACGGAACGGAACACTCTATGTCGGTGTCACCTCTGACCTTTTGAGGCGCGTCCTTGAGCACCGAGAAGGGTTGGTACCAGGTTTCACGCTGGATTACGGGGTTAAAACTCTGGTTTGAGCAGCACGGCACGATGGAATTGGCGATCCAGCGTGAAAAGCGGATCAAAAAGTGGAATCGCGCCTGGAAGCTCCAACTCATCGAAGCGGATAATCCAAACTGGCGTGATCTGGCGGAAGATTTTGGATTTGGACGATTGCCGTAAGCTGGGTTCCCGCTTTCGCGGGAATGACGAAGGAGGAAACGAGAATGAAGAACGCTTGGTGCGGGAATGACGAAGGTTCGGTGCAGGAATGACGAGCGTTGGTGGTGCGTTTTGGATCTCAAACCAACTCGATCGCCACCGCTGTCGCTTCGCCGCCGCCGATGCACAGGCTTGCCACCCCGCGCTTCTTGCCGCGTTGCTTGAGCGCGTTGATCAGCGTCACCATGATCCGGGCGCCGGAGGCGCCGATCGGATGGCCGAGCGCGGTGGCGCCCCCATGGACGTTCACCTTGTCGTGCGGGATGCCGAGATCCTGCATCGCGAACATCGCCACGCAGGCGAAGGCCTCGTTCACTTCGAACAGGTCGACATCGCCCACGCTCCAGCCGGCCTTGTCGAGGACCTTGGTCATCGCGCCGATCGGAGCGGTCGAAAAATCGCCCGGTTCCTGCGCATGACCCCCCAGCGCGACGATGGTCGCCTCGGGCTTGAGGCCCTTGGCCTCCGCCACGCTCCTGCGCGTAAGCACGAGGGCGGCGGCGCCGTCGGAGATCGATGAGGAGGAAGCGGCCGTGATCGTCCCTTCGGCCGCGAAGGCCGGGCGCAGGGTGCGGATCTTTTCGGGATTGCCCTTCGGCGGCTGTTCGTCGGTGTCGACCGTGACTTCGCCCTTGCGGCCCTTGACCAGCACGGGAACGATCTCGTCGGCGAAAGCGCCGCTGGTGATCGCCTCGTTCGCGCGGCGCAGCGATTCGACGGAATAGTCGTCCTGCATCTCGCGAGTCAGCTGATAGCTGTCGGCCTTGCCCTGCGCGTGGATGCCCATCGAGCGCCCGTCATAGGCGTCTTCCAGCCCGTCGAGGAACATGTGATCATAGATCGTGTCATGGCCGGCGCGCGCGCCTGCGCGGTGCTTCTTCATGAGGTAGGGCGCGTTCGTCATGCTTTCCATGCCGCCGGCGATCGCCACGTCGACGCTACCCGAAGCGAGCGATTCCGCGCCCATGATGACTGCCTGCATGCCCGAACCGCAGACCTTGCTGACCGTGGTCGCCTCCACCGATTTGGGTAGGCCGGCCTTCAACGCCGCCTGGCGGGCGGGAGCCTGGCCGAGGCCGGCGGGCAGAACGCAGCCCATATAGATGCGATCGATGTCGCCGCCCTCCACACCGGCACGTTCCACCGCCGCCCTGACCGCCGTCGCGCCGAGTTCAGGCGCGGAAACGTCCGCAAACACGCCCTGCAGCCCGCCCATCGGCGTGCGCGCGTAGGAAAGTATGACGATCGGATCAGAAGCGGAGAATTGCATCATTTTTCCTGCAGCCTTTTGTTGACCTCACCCTTGAGTGATTCTCGTTAATCGCTTAATGCCGCGGTGCAACAAAAACTGTCTGAAGCCCGAGCCTTCCCCCATCCAACGGTCTGCGGGTCTTGCGCCTTGTGAACACGGAGACTAGGGCGCCCGCAACCGGATAGCTAATCGAGTCAGCCCCTTGGTCGATCTCTCACAATATCTGCCGATTTTGATCTTTCTGGGCATCGCGCTCGCATTGTCGGCCGCCTTCGTCTTCCTGCCGATGGGCGTGTCCCGCCTGACCGGCAGCCACAACCCGAATGCCGAGAAAAACAGCGAATATGAATGCGGATTCCCCGCGTTCGAGGACCCGCGCAGCCAGTTCGACGTGCGGTTCTACCTCGTCGCGATCCTGTTCATCATCTTCGATCTCGAAGCGGCGTTCCTGTTCCCCTGGGCGGTTAGCCTCGACCTGACGGGCTGGCCGGGCTGGATCACGATGATGATCTTCCTGGGCGAACTGGTGATCGGCTTCGCCTATGCCTGGAAGAAGGGAGCACTGGAATGGGAGTGAGCCAGACCGTGCCCGCCGCGCAGCCGGGCGAAGTCCGTCAGCCGGACCAGGATTTCTACAACGCGCTATCCACCGAAGTGAACGACAAGGGTTTCCTCGTCACCTCGACCGAGGAGCTGTTCCAGTGGGCGCGCACCGGTTCGCTGTGGTGGATGACCTTCGGCCTCGCCTGCTGCGCGGTCGAGATGATCCATGTGAACATGCCGCGCTATGATATGGAGCGTTTCGGCGCCGCCCCGCGCGCATCGCCGCGCCAGTCGGACGTGATGATCGTGGCCGGCACGTTGTGCAACAAGATGGCGCCGGCGCTGCGCAAGGTCTACGACCAGATGTCGGACCCGAAATATGTCATCTCCATGGGCTCCTGCGCCAATGGCGGGGGCTATTACCACTACAGCTATTCCGTGGTGCGCGGGTGCGACCGGATCGTGCCGGTGGACATCTACATCCCCGGCTGCCCGCCGACCGCCGAGGCGCTGCTCTACGGCGTGATGCAGCTGCAGCGGAAGATCCGCCGCGTGGGCACGATCGAGCGCTGAGATGGCTGTCCTCCATTCCGCCCCCAGATTCACCCTGATCGAAGGGATTGCCGACGCACTTGGCGCGGCGCTCGGCGACATGCTCGTCTCCGCTGAAGAAGCGCATGGCGAAATCCTGCTGACCGTGAAGCGCGAGAGCGTGGAAGATGCGCTGCGGCTGCTGCGCGATGCCCACGAATACCAGCAGCTGATGGAAATCGCCGGTGTCGACTATCCGTCGCGGGCGGAGCGGTTCGAAGTCGTCTATATGCTGCTGTCGGTCACGAAGAACCATCGCGTGATGGTGAAATGCACCGCGAGCGAACTGACTCCGGTTCCCACCGCCACACGGCTGTGGCCTAATGCGGGCTGGCTGGAACGCGAGGTTTTCGATCTCTACGGCGTGGTGTTCGATGGCAACACCGATCTGCGCCGCATCCTTACCGACTATGGCTTCGAAGGGCATCCCTTCCGCAAGGACTTCCCGCTCACGGGCTATGTCGAGCTGCGCTATTCCGAAGAGGACAAGCGCGTGGTCTACGAGCCGGTCGAACTCGCGCAGGATCTGCGCCAGTTCGACTTCATGAGTCCGTGGGAAGGCGCGGAATATGTGCTGCCGGGCGACGAGAAGGCTGCGACCCCACCGCCTGTCGCCGAACCGAAGACCACGGAAAAGCCCGCCGACACCGGCGCAGGGGCCAAGGCCAATGAAGCGGCCGAGGAGAAGAAGAGCGCCGGCGCCCCCGCGGTCGAACCGAAGTCGGGAGACAAGGCATGAGCGGCTTCGCTCTCGAACAGTCGCCGACCACAGGCGACGAGGTCATCACGAATTACACGATCAATTTCGGCCCTCAGCACCCGGCTGCGCACGGCGTGCTCCGCATGGTCATGGAGCTGGACGGCGAGCTCATCGAACGCGTCGATCCGCATGTCGGCCTGCTCCATCGCGGCACCGAGAAGCTGATCGAGCACAAGACCTATCTCCAGGCACTGCCCTATTTCGACCGTCTCGATTACTGCTCGCCGTTGAGCATGGAGCACTCCTATGTGCTCGCGATCGAGAAGCTGCTGAACCTCGAAGTTCCGCTGCGCGCGCAGTATCTGCGCGTGCTGTTCGCGGAACTGACCCGCATCTGCAACCATATGCTCAACATGGGCTCGCACGTCATGGACGTGGGCGCGATGACGCCTAACCTGTGGCTGTTCGAAATCCGCGAGGATTGCCTAAACTTCTTCGAACGCGCTTCGGGTGCGCGGATGCATTCCGCCTGGTATCGCCCCGGCGGCGTGCACCAGGACGTGCCGCTGAAGCTGCTGACCGACATCGGGGACTGGCTCGACACGCGCCTGCCCGAGCTGTTCGAGGATGCGATGAGCCTGGTGGTCGACAATCGCATCTTCAAGCAGCGCAATGTCGATATCGCCAAGTGCACCAAGGAAGAGGCGCTGGCCTGGGGCTTCTCCGGCCCGATGATCCGCGCCGCCGGCATCCCATGGGACCTGCGCAAGAGCCAGCCCTACGACGTCTATGACCGGATGGATTTCGAAGTACCCGTCGGCACCAATTCCGATTGCTACGACCGGTTCATGGTGCGGGTGGAGGAAGTGCGCCAGTCCGCCCGGATCATGAAGCAGTGCCTGGCCGAAATGCCCGACGGCCCGATTGCCTCCAGCGACCGCAAGGTCGTCCCGCCCAAGCGCGGAGAGATGAAGCAGTCGATGGAAGCGCTGATCCATCATTTCAAGCTCTACACCGAAGGCTTCCACGTGCCCGCCGGCGAAGTCTATGTCGCCACCGAAAGCCCCAAGGGTGAATTCGGCGTCTATCTGGTGAGCGACGGCACCAACAAGCCCTATCGCTGCAAGATCCGCCCGACCGCGTTCAGCCATCTCCAGGCGATGGATTTCATGTGCAAGGGCCACATGCTGCCCGACGCGACCGCCATTCTCGGCGCGATCGACGTGGTTTTCGGGGAGTGTGACCGGTGAGCAATCTCGCAACCGCAGAGGCGATGATCGCCGCCTATAACGCGCAGGACGCCGATCTCTACGTGTCCTACATGACCGACGACGCCAGCGAAGCGAACTATCGGGGCGCGGTGGTGCGTGAGGGCAAGGAGGGCACGCGTTCGGGCCTCAAGGCCGCGTTCGAGCGCTGGCCGCAGAATAGGGCCGAGATCGTCGAACGTCAGGAAATCGGCAATTACGTCCTGTTCCGCGAGCATGTGACGCGCGGGCCGGCCGCCGACGGGTCCGAACTGGTCGCGCCGTTCGATGTCATCGCGGTTTACAGCTTCGAGGGCGATAAATGCTCTCGAGTGGAGTTCATCCGGTGAAGTTGAACCACACCCCCGTTCGTCCTGAGCTTGTCGAAGGACAGCTTTTCCTTTCAGCGACGGATGAAGTGAAAGACGGTCCTTCGACAAGCTCAGGACGAACGGGGCTATTGGATGCGGGAGCGTATCGTGGCTGAGCGTCATCTCGAACCGGATACGCCGGAACTGCGCGCGCGCTGGGGCGCTTTCGCGTGGACGGCCGAAAATGCCGAGAAGGCGAAGGAAGTGATCGGGCGCTATCCGGAAGGGCGCCAGCGTTCCGCCGTGATGCCGCTGCTCGATCTCGCCCAGCGCCAGGTTGGCGCGGAAACGAACACGCAGGGCTGGCTGCCGATCCCGGTGATGGAATTCGTCGCGCGCGAGCTCGACATGCCGATCATCCGCGTGGTCGAGGTTGCGACCTTCTACACGATGTACAATCTGGCGCCGATCGGCCGCTATCACGTGCAGGTCTGCGGAACGACGCCCTGCATGCTGCGCGGTTCCGACGACATCATGGATGCCTGCTACAGGCGCGGCATGAAGAAGGGCCACAACACGCCGGACGGCTTGTGGACGCTGACCGAAGTCGAATGCATGGGCAATTGCGCGTCTGCGCCGATGGTCCAGATCAACGACGACAATTACGAGGATCTCACGCCCGAGCGGTTCGACGCGATTCTCGACGCGCTGGCGCGGGGCGAGCAGCCCAAGGCCGGCACGCAGGAACCCGGCCGCCACACGGTGGAGCCGGTGGGCGGGCCGACGACGCTGAAAGAGATGGTCGTGGAGAACCACGATTATCGGGGGGAATGGTGAAGAAACTCCGTTCCACCGTCATCGCGAGGAGCGAAGCGACGCAGCGATCCAGAGTATCGCGCGCCATCGCTCTGGATTGCTTCGCTACGCTCGCAATGACGGGCGAGGGAGATGTGGCATGAGCCTCCAGGACAAGGATCGCATCTTCACCAATCTCTACGGCTATCAGCCGTGGAACCTCAGCGCTGCGCAGAAGCGCGGCGATTGGGACGACACCAAGGTGATCCTGGCCAAAGGCCCGGACGCCATTATCGAGGAAATCAAGGCCTCCGGCCTGCGCGGGCGGGGTGGCGCGGGTTTCCCGACGGGCATGAAGTGGTCCTTCATGCCCAAGGAAAGCAAGGATGGGCGGCCGAGCTTCCTCGTCATCAATGCCGACGAATCCGAACCCGGCAGCTGCAAGGACCGCGAAATCATCCGACACGATCCGCACAAGCTGATCGAAGGTGCGCTGGTGGCGGGTTTCGCGATGCGCGCGCGGGCGGCCTATATCTACATTCGCGGCGAATATATCCGCGAGGCCGAAACTCTCTTCGCCGCGGTGCGCGAAGCTTATGATGCGGGCCTCGTCGGTAAGAATGCCTGCGGTTCGGGCTATGATTTCGACGTTTTCGTCCATCGCGGCGCGGGCGCCTATATCTGCGGCGAAGAGACAGCGATGATCGAAAGCCTGGAAGGCAAGAAGGGCCAGCCGCGCCTCAAGCCGCCGTTTCCGGCAGGCGCCGGCCTCTATGGCTGTCCGACCACGGTCAACAATGTGGAATCGATTGCCGTCGCCCCCACCATCATGCGGCGCGGGGCGGCGTGGTTCGCCAGCTTCGGGCGCGAGAACAACAAGGGCACCAAGCTGTTCCAGATCAGCGGCCATGTCGAAAAGCCCTGCGTGGTCGAGGAAGCGATGAGCATCCCCTTCCGCGAGCTGATCGAGAAGCATTGCGGCGGCATTCGCGGGGGGTGGGACAATCTGCTGGCGGTGATCCCGGGCGGTTCCTCCGTCCCGCTCGTCCCGGGCGAGATGATGATGGACGTTCCGATGGATTTCGACGGCTGCAAGGAGGTCGGTTCCGGCCTCGGTACCGCCGCGCTCATCGTGATGGACAAGTCCACGGACATCGTGCGCGCGATCAGCCGCCTGTCCTATTTCTACAAGCATGAGAGCTGCGGCCAGTGCACGCCGTGTCGCGAAGGCACGGGCTGGATGTGGCGCGTGATGGAGCGCCTGCGCACCGGCGATGCCGCGGTCGAGGAGATCGACATGCTGCAGCAGGTGACGAAGCAGGTGGAAGGCCATACGATCTGTGCGCTGGGCGATGCGGCCGCATGGCCGATCCAGGGCCTGATCAAGCACTTCCGCCCGGAACTCGAACGCCGGATTGCCGAGAATGTGCGGGAGGCCGCGGAGTGAGCTGCGCTTCAACCATGAACCCCGTCACCCTGAACTCGTTTGGCGCTTGTCCCCTTGGGCAACGTAACCCCGTCATTGCGAGCAAAGCGAAGCAATCCAGGGCGGCGCGAAATTGCCCTGGATTGCTTCGCTTTGCTCGCAATGACGCAGTTACGGAGGCGAGCGGAATATGTCCCAACTCGTTTCAGGGGCCACGCTTGCGGCCGCGTCGGAGCGCGGTGGGACGGGATAACGGCGCCGTTGCACTTTCACGGCGGGCTTCCGTGCTTGGGGCCCGATGGATGCTGAAACAAGTTCAGCATGACGGAGTTGGTCATGCCTAAAGTCACCGTCGACGGCATCGAACTCGAAGTTCCGGCAGGCGCGACCGTCCTGCAGGCCTGCGAGCTTGCCGGCAAGGAAATCCCCCGCTTCTGCTATCACGAGAGGCTTTCGATCGCCGGCAATTGCCGCATGTGCCTGGTCGAAGTCTCTCCCGGCCCGCCCAAGCCGCAGGCATCCTGCGCGCTTCCGGCGGCGGACAACCAGGTGATCCGCACCGACAGCGAAATGGTCAAGAAGGCGCGGGAAGGGGTGATGGAGTTCCTCCTCATCAACCACCCGCTCGATTGCCCGATCTGCGACC
>CAMLQG010000062.1 GCA_946482075.1 uncultured Erythrobacteraceae bacterium | reverse complement strand
GTCATGGATCGCCATGCCGGCCGTGACCACGCCGCCGGGCGAATTGATGTACATGCTGATCGGTTTGGAGGGGTTTTCCGATTCCAGGAACAGCAGCTGGGCGACGATGAGGGACGCCATCCCGTCTTCCACCTGGCCGGTGACGAACACGATGCGTTCGCGCAGCAGGCGGCTGAAGATGTCGAAGCTGCGTTCGCCCCGGCTCGTCTGCTCGACCACGACCGGCACCAGCGCGCCGGTGAACGGATCGCGCGTGAACTGGCCCTGAGTACCAAAGGTGTCGCCGGAATTGCCCAACAGATCGATCATGGATGTCCTCTTTTCGTCTTGAACGACGCCTATGTCGCGTGACCCGTCGCGATGTTCAAGGGGCGTTCGGAATCCATCAACGGTGCCGACGGGCCATTTCCGCAGAAGTTCGGGAGCCGTGGCGCGGGAGAGGGATCATGTTCCCCCTCCCGACGCCGCGAGCGCGGCCATGCGCAAAGCCGTCTCCCGCTCGCCCATGACGACATGGTCGGCCCCATGACGCCCGATATCGCGCACTTCCTCGTCGGAATGCGCGCGGGCGATGATCTTCAACGATGGGTTCATTTCGCGCGCCCGCGCGGTGATTGCGCCGGCTTCGAGCCCTTCCGGAATGGCGACAAGCAGAGTGGAGGCGGTGGCGACCCCCGCCTGCTCCAGCACTTTGGGCGCCGTCGCATCGCCGACGATGACGGTCACGCCGGCCTTCTGGGCCAGCTCCGCCATGTCCTGCTGGTCCTCGATCACGGTCAGCTGCTCGCCGCGCTCGCGGACGCGCTGGGCGATCAGTTGGCCCACGCGGCCATAGCCGACCAGCACCGTCCGCGTGGGCGGGGCCGGCGGGGCCGCTTCGTCCGCCGTTCCCGTGGCGCTGCCGCGCTTGCCCACCAGGCTGCGGAACAGCAGCGGGTTGACGAAGATCGAGATGATCGCGCCTGCCAGGATCAGGTCGCGTCCTTCCTCCGGCAGGATGCCGAGCCCCACCCCGAGCGCCGCCAGGATGAAGGAAAATTCGCCGATCTGGGCGAGGCTGACCGACACGGTCAGCGCGGTCTGGGTGGGATGGCCGAAGATGCGGACAATTCCGAATGCAGCCAATGACTTACCCAGAATGATAATGATGACGGTCGCCAACAGGGGAAGCGGTTGATCCACTACTACCTCGGGATCGAACAGCATGCCCACGGAAACGA
This sequence comes from uncultured Erythrobacteraceae bacterium, assembly GCA_946482075.1. The sequence goes on along the minus strand of CAMLQG010000062.1, from coordinate 19,134 downwards.
AGAACAGCACCGCGAAAGCATCGCGCAAGGGTAGCGTCTCTTCCGCCGCGCGCCGGCTGAGCTGGGTCTCGCCCAGGATCATGCCCGCGAAGAAGGCGCCCAGCGCGAAGGACACGTCGAACACGATCGCCGCTCCGAAGGCGACGCCCAGCGCGATCGCGAGCACGGCGAGGCGGAACAGTTCGCGCGATCCGGTATGCGCCACCCAGTGGAGCGCGGACGGGATGATCCGCCGGGCGAAGACCAGCATCACCACGAGGAAAGCTCCGATCTTCAACGCGATGACGCCGGTGGAGCGCAGCAGGTCCATGCCGCCGGTCCCGTCCGGATGGCTCTGGATTTCGACGATCGCGGGCAGCAGGACCAGCGCCAGCACCATTGCCAGATCTTCCACGATCAGCCAGCCCACCGCGATTCGCCCGCGTTCGGTCTGGACCAGATCGCGTGATTGCAGCGCTTTCAGCAGCACCACCGTACTGGCGACCGAGAGGGCGAGGCCGAAGACGAGATTGGCCATCAGCGGCCAGCCCAGCCACCAGCCTAGCCCTGCGCCCATCGCGGTGGCGGAAACGATCTGCACGATCGCGCCCGGCACCGCGATCCTGCGGACGGACAGCAGTTCCTTGAGCGAGAAATGCAGGCCCACGCCGAACATCAGCAGGATCACGCCGATCTCGGCCAGTTCGTTCGCGAGCTTGGCATCCGCCACGAAGCCCGGCGTGAACGGCCCGACCATGACGCCCGCCAGCAGATAGCCGACGATCGGCGGCATCTTCAGCCGATGCGCCAGCGCGCCCGCGAAAAAGGCGAAGACCAGGCCGGCAACGATGGTTCCGATCAGCGGCGTGTGATGGGGCATCGAGCGGTTACCTCGCTTCCGTGCACGGGGCTGCGTGGGGTGCGGTCATGGGCTCACCATCGCGAAGAGGAAGACGGCGATGATGGTAGCACATAGCAGCCCGGTCACCGACCAGGCGATAGAGCCGGGTCGGTTGATCTTATGCTCGTGCACGAAGCGCCGATACTGGCGGTAGATATTCTCGTTCGAGGCGAGGACACCGACATCGAGCGCGCTCGCTTCCTTGCGGAGATAGTGGCGCAGCTCCGCGATCTCGTCCTGCGAGAGATCGGAGTAACGCCCCATCATCCATTCCATCATCACGCGGCGTTCGCCGCTATCGGGTTTTGCCTGGATATCCTGTTTCATGAACCTGCCTGTCTGATTGAAGGACGAGCGCGGGCGAGCCCGCGCGTCAGCGACAATCAGGCGGCAGGAGGTGCTCTGGGGGCGAGTGGGGAAGCCGCTATCGGCCAGGCCGGCGGCCCGCGCACATCGGGCCGGGCATGAGGCAAGCCGGCCGCGGATGGAGCGGAATATTGGAAAAGGGTGGGCGATGCCGTGGGGATCGGGGCAGGCGTGATGCCCGCTATGCGTTTCTCGGTCTCGTGCTGTTGGGTGGCGCCCAGCGAGACGTCTACCGTGGCCGCGCTGAAGGCCGAGCCGCTCGCGCGTTCCAAGGGCGCGCTGAACGGGGCGGTGGCGTGCAACGCGACCAGCAGCAGAAGCACGGCCGCGACGGCGAGCCGTAGCGTCCTTGCCATGCTGCGACCAAGTTCCATCGTTTCAGCCTAGCTGATGCCGGCCGAAATTCCAAACGGGCGACGAATGAGGGTAAGGAATGGGCCGGCGGTTGCGGATCGCTCCGCGCGCCGCCGGCCGATAGCGGATCAGGCCTTCTTGGCCGGAGCCTTCTTTGCGGGCGCCTTCTTTGCGGCGGCCGGCTTGTCTTCGGCGGCGGACTTTTCGGCAGCCGCCTTCTTGGCCGGAGCGGCCTTCTTGGCAGCGGGCTTTTCCTCGGCCGGAGCCGCTTCAGCCTTGGCCGGTGCCTTCTTAGCGGGAGCCTTCTTCGCGGCGGGCTTGTCTTCCGCCGGAGCAGCCTCGGCTTCGGCCTTCTTGGCCGGAGCTTTCTTGGCAGGCGTTTTCTTGGCGGCAGGCTTCGCGTCCGCTTCGCTTTCCTCGGCTTCGATCGCGGCTTCCAGCTCCTCGCGCGTCACCTGGCGCTCGGTCACTTCGGCCTTGTCGAACAGGAAATCGACCACCTTGTCCTCGAACAGCGGCGCGCGCAGCTGGGCAGCGGCCATCGGGTCCTGGCGGACATATTCGACGAAGCGCTGGCGATCTTCCGGGCGATATTGCTGGGCCGCCTGGGCGAGCAGCATCTGCATCTCCTGGTCGGTCACGTCCACGCCGTTGGCCTGGCCGATCTCCGACAGCAGCAGGCCGAGGCGCACGCGGCGTTCGGCGATCGCGCGGTAATCCTCACGTTCGGCCTCGACTTCCTTCATCGCGGCTTCGGGATCGGCTTCCTTGGCGACTTCGCGCTGGAGCTGGGCCCAGATCTGGTCGAACTCCGCTTCCACCATCGAGGGCGGCACGGCGAAGCTGTGCGCGCCGGCGAGCTGATCGAGCAGCTGGCGCTTCATCTGGGTGCGGGTCAGGCCGTTCAGCTCCTGCTCCAGCTGGCCGCGCAGCAGTTCCTTCAGCTTGTCGAGGCTTTCCAGGCCAAGCGTCTTGGCGAATTCCTCATCGACCTTGGTTTCGCCGGGCACTTTCACCGCATGGACCTTGATGTCGAAAGTCGCGTCCTTGCCGGCGAGATGGGCGGCGCCGTAGTCCTTCGGGAAAGTCACGGTGATCGTCTTCTCGTCACCCGCCTTGGCGCCGGTGAGCTGTTCCTCGAAGCCGGGAATGAAACGGCCGGCGCCGATTTCCAGCGGCTGGTTCTCGGCCGAGCCGCCTTCGAACACTTCACCGTCGAGCTTGCCAACGAAATCGATGATCAGCTGATCGCCATCCTGGGCCTTGCGGGTCTTTGGAGCGTCGGAGAAGCTCTTCTGGTTCTTCGCGATGTCGGCGATCTGATCGTTCACGCGGCTTTCATCGACCGGCACCACCAGGCGTTCCAGCTTCAGGCCATCGAGCGAAGGCGCTTCGATTTCGGGCAGAACTTCCAGTTCGACGATGACCTGGGCATCCTTGCCTTCAGCATAGTCCGGGCTGAGATCGACGCGCGGCTGGATTGCGGGGCGCAGCTGCTTCTCGCGGACAAGCTCGTCCACCGCGTCGCGCACGGTGGCGTTGATGGCATCGCCATGCAGCGCTTCGCCATGGATCTTCTTGACGAGATTGGCCGGCACCTTGCCGGGGCGGAAGCCGGGCATGCGCACCTGCGGCGCGATGCGCTTCACTTCGTTGTCGATCCGCGACGCGATATCAGACGCCGCGATCGTGAGCGAATAGCCGCGCTTCAAACCCTCATTGGTCGTTTCGACGATCTGCATTTTGGACGTGTGCCTTCCCAACTGTTTCCTCGCCGCCGCTGCTTTGTCGGGAACTGGTGCGGGCGAAGGGACTCGAACCCCCACATCTTACGATACTGGTACCTAAAACCAGCGCGTCTACCAGTTCCGCCACGCCCGCGGCCCGACGAAAATTTGCGCAAGCGGCGAGCCTGCCAATTCCGAAAGGCGGGCCCTTATCCGGGGACAAGCAAAAGGGCAAGCGGAACACGGCGTAAACCCCGTTGCCCGCGACACCGGGCATGACTAAAGGCGGGGCATGAGCGATAGCGAAACCACCACCGCCGGGCCGGATGTACCGCCCGATCATCTGGCCATCCATCCCGCCAGCCCGTTCTTCGACGCGGACAAGCTCCAGCGCGGCATCGGCATCCGCTTCAAGGGCGCGGTGCGCACCAATATCGAGGAATATTGCATCTCCGAAGGCTGGGTGAAGGTCCAGGCCGGCAAGACGATGGACCGCAAGGGCATGCCCCTCCTGCTCAAGCTGAACGGCCCGGTGGAAGCCTGGTATGAGGATCTTGGCGAAAACCCGCCCGTCGCGAAGGCCGATTGAGCCTCTTCGGGGCCCTATTCCCTTCGCCTACGGAACCCGCCTTGCGCTTCTTCGTCATTCCCGCTTTCGCGCGAATGACGAATGAGAGTTGAATTGCCCGAGGGGACAATCGCGAACCCCTTCATCCCGTGAGAGCGGGAACCCGGCATGGGCCGGATCCCCACTCCCACGGGAAACTCAATGCTTCTTCGATCGCGCCGCGATGATCGCGCCGATCGGGTCGATCCGCTTGTCGATCTTCACTTTGCCGAGCTTGGCCGGCGATTTCGCCCCCGCGTCAGCCGCGGCCTTCTTGCCGTAGATGAAGCCCTGGACCGGCCAATGCGTGCCGCCCAGGCTCTGCAGCGGCGCATACCAGACACGCACCGCGCTCCAGTCATTGTCCTCGGAAACGTCCACCGCCTTCACATTGTCCTCGATCTGGCCGCGACGGCCATTGATCGGGGACCAGTTGGAGTGGCGCAGGAGGATCGTTCGCGAATCGACCACCTTGCTGACCGCCGCGACATGGCCGAGATGCATGTTGCGATAAGGTTTCAGCGTCATCACCGCACCGACCTTGGGGGTGGTGCCGCGCGTATAGCGGCCTTTCGCCTGGCCCCACCATGTATGGGCGTCGCCATAGATCTGAATACCGGTGACCTGGCGTGCATAGGGCACGCATTGCAGGTAGGGCGGCAGTTCACCGGTGGCGCGCGCACCCGTGGCGAAGCCCACGGCCGTTTCCGGCAGAAGGGCGACGGTCGCGGTTAACAGGGCGGTCGCCATCAGGCGTAGGGGCGGGTTCCTCATGCCGCGTTCTCTATGGGCTAGATGGTTTCGACCCCCCTGCAGCTTCTGGTTAACAGGCCGGCAAGAATTTGCCGGCCCCTTGCCAAACCCGCCGGTAACCTTCACTTGCGCCCGGCATGATTCCGCAGGTCATCATTATCGGTCGACCCAATGTGGGCAAATCCACGCTGTTCAACCGGCTGGTGGGCAAGAAGCTCGCCCTGGTGGACGATCAGCCCGGCGTCACGCGCGACCGCCGTTTCGGTGATGCGAGCCTGTTGGGCCTGGAATTCAAGATCGTCGATACGGCGGGCTGGGAAGACGAGGATGCGGAGACGCTGCCCGGCCGCATGCGCGCGCAGACGGAGGTTTCCGTGCAGGGCGCCGATGTCGCGCTGTTCACGATCGATGCGCGCGCCGGCGTCACTCCGCTGGACGAGGAGATAGCCCGCTGGCTGCGCGGGCAGGGCGTGCCGGTCGTGATGGTGTGCAACAAGGCGGAAGGCCGTGCGGGCGAGCCGGGCGTGCTGGAGGCCTATGCGCTGGGCTTCGGCGATCCGGTGGCGATCTCGGCCGAACATGGCGAAGGCATGGGCGATCTGTTCGAAGCGCTGCTGCCGCTGATCGGCGAGACGACCGAACGTGGCGAGGCGGAGCCGGTCGAGGATGACGAGGAGGCGCGCGGCCCGCTGAAATTGGCGGTGGTCGGGCGGCCGAATGCCGGTAAATCCACCATGATCAACCGCCTGCTGGGCGAGGATCGCCTGCTGACCGGGCCGGAAGCCGGCATCACGCGCGATTCGATCGCGGTGGACTGGCAGTGGACCGACCCGAAGACGGGCGACGTGCGCGACGTGCGGCTGATCGACACGGCCGGCATGCGCAAGAAGGCGCGCGTGGTCGACAAGCTGGAACGGCTTTCGGTGGCCGATGCGCGCCGCGCGGTGGATTTCGCCGAAGTGGTCGTGCTGCTGCTCGATGCCACCAAGGGCCTGGAACATCAGGATCTGAAGATCGCGTCCCTAGTGCTCGAGGAAGGTCGCGCGCTGATGATCGCGATCAACAAGTGGGACGTGGCGGAAGACCCGTCGGGCCTGTTCAACGGCATCCGCGCGGCGCTGGACGATGGGCTCGCGCAGGTTCGCGGCGTGCCGCTGATCGCGGTGTCCGCGCGCACGGGCAAAGGGCTGGATACGCTGCTTGCCGGCGCGTTCGACCTGCGCGAGAATTGGTCGAAGCGCGTGCCCACCGCCGGGCTCAACCGCTGGTTCGACGATGCGCTGGAAGCCAATCCGCCGCCGGCGCCCGGCGGCAAGCGCATCAAGCTGCGTTACATCACTCAGATCAAGACCCGCCCGCCGAGCTTCGTGATCTTCGGCAGCCGGCTCGATCTGCTGCCCGAAAGCTATCGCCGCTATCTGGTGAACGGAATCCGGCGCGAACTCGGCTTCGATGCCGTGCCGGTCCGCCTCACCTTGCGCAGCGCGAAGAACCCCTATGACACCAAGTCCTGATCGGTCCTTCCGCTAGGAAACGGGACGGGCGCGGTAGAATTCCACCTGCATCCGCATCGGCCCGACCAATTCCACGTGATGAACGGCTTCCGGCGGTATTTCCGCCGGGCGATCGGGCGTGACCTGCAATTCTCGGGGAGGATCGGCGAAAACCAGTCGCACTTCGCCTTGCAGCACGCGCAGCAGGCCCCACACGTCGGCCTTGGTGCTGTGTTCGTGTCGCAGGGCGGCGGGAAGGGTTTCGTGGTCGAAGATCGGAGTGGTCCTGTAGGGTTCCGTCCTGCCCGATGACATCGCGCGTTCAGCCCTCTTCGGCGGGCTTGCTTTGCAGCTGGACGTAGTTCTGCAGGCCCATGCGCTCGATCATCGCGAACTGGGTCTCCAGGAAGTCGACATGCTCTTCCTCGCTTTCGAGGATGCGTTCGAAGATCTCGCGGCTGATATAGTCGCGTACGCTTTCCGCATGCTGGATCGCGTCCTTGAGCAGGGGAATGGCTTCCAGTTCGAGCGCGTGATCGGCCTTCAGCACTTCCTCGACATTCTCGCCCACCTTGAGCTTGTGGATCGCCTGGAAGTTGGGCAGGCCGTCGAGGAACAGGATACGCTCGGCCAGCGTATCGGCATGCTTCATTTCGTCGATCGATTCATGCCGTTCGTATTCGGCAAGCTTGTGAAGGCCCCAATTGGCCAGGACGCGATAGTGCAGCCAGTACTGGTTGATCGCCGTCAGCTCGTTGGTGAGCGCCTTGTTCAGGTACTCGATGACCTTGTCGTCACCCTTCATGATTGCCTCGCAAATCTCGTCCGACTGGCGCCATTATGATCCGCCAGACGGATGGTTACAAGGCTTTCAGGGCAAAAAACCCAGCTTTTCTGTGGCTTTGCAAATGGTTGTCAAGTTCACGCGGCGAAGGCGTGACATCTTGATAATGCGCGTTCCTCGCTCAGGATATCTTCCGCGTCGTCGAGGCAGCAGCGGCAGTCGGGAGTCTTGCCCAGGCAGGCATAGACCTGTTCGGCGTTACCCGCACAATTCCGGGCCGCTTTGCGCAGGTCCCCTTCGCGGATGGCATTGCAAATGCAGATATACAACGTGCTCTCCCGAGTCTTGCCATCAATCTAATGCGAATGGGTGTCATTAACAAGAGCTCTTTGTATCTGCTAGTCGCAAGCGAAATACGCGCTTGTGGGTGAGGCAACGCCAGCCCCATTCGAGCGGGCCATAGGCGAATCGGTCCAGCCACGGCTTGGACCAGAGCAGCATCGCCGCCCAGCCGAGCAGGACCGGCACGATCAGTTCGAGACGGCCGAGCGAGCCGTAGAGACCCAGCCCCCAGCCTTGGAAGACCGCCGCCATCGCCAGCGACGTGCCGAGATAATTGCTGAGCGCCATGCGTCCCGCCGCGGCAAGCCGGATACCGAGCGCGCTTTTCGCCACGCGGGGCGCCAGCCAGGCCAGTGCGACCACCAGCCCCAGGATCATCGGCAGGCGAGCGATCTGGGCGAGCCCGATGAACACGAAGAAGGACAGGTAGAACGGATCGCCCGCCTCCTTCACCCAGAGAGCGAGCGGGAGCGTGAGCGCGATACCCGCCACGATCCCGCCAACGCTCCAAAGCAGCCGTGCGAAGTTCTGGGCGACATCGGCAAACGCGCCCAGGCGCGCCAGCGCCATGCCGATCAGCATCAGCGGCAGGGTTTCGAACAGCGCGAACCAGGCGAGGTCCAGCGGGCCGGTCAGTTCGTCGTCGAGATTGTAGGCCAGGATTCCGCCGAACGAGCCGCGCATGACCTGCGCTTCATGCCGGGCCTGGTCGAGCGCGAAATCGCGCGCCTCGAGATAGGGGGCGAAATCGAGACTGCCGATGCAATCGATCAGCAGGGGGCAGGCCGCGAGCAACTCCGCTTCCTCCTGCACCGCCGGGACCATCGGCAAGGCCAGCAGCAGCGCGCCCAATATGTAGAACACGATCCCGGCAGTCAGCTGCAGGCGCGTATCCCAGTCGACCGCGATCAGCGCGACCGTGCCGCACACCGCGTAGGAGAACAGGATGTCGCCGCGAAACAGGAGGTAGTAGTGGATCAGGCCGAACAATCCGAGCCAGGCGAGCCGGCGCAGCTGAAGCTCCGCGCCGTCGCCCTGCTCGCGCGCCCGCGCCATGAAAATGGCCATCCCCGCCCCGAACAGAAGAGTGAACAGGCCGCGCATCTTCCCATCCACCAGCACGGCCTGCGCGATGGCATAGGCCTCATCCGGCGGAGTGTCGGGTATCGTCAGCGCATCCGGCCAGACGAGCGCCGCCATGGGCTGGCTGAACGGCAGGATATTGGCGAGCAGGATGCCAAGCACGGCGACGCCGCGGATGAAGTCGAGCGTGACGAGGCGTTCGCCCGTAGGCATGGGGCAGGAACTCTCAGCGGGCGGCAGGGAAGCAGGCCTGTCCCGACTGCTTGAGCGCGGAGCAGGCGGATGCCGCCGCTTCGCGGGAAGCGAACCCGCCGGCGGACAGCACGGTCAGCTTGCCCGACTGGCCGATGACTTTCTCCTTGCCCGCCAGCGGACCCTTGCCGCCCAGCTGGGTCCACATCCTGTCCGCATTGCCGGGCACGGAGAAGGAACCGAGCTGCACGCGCCACGCGCCGCCGCCGGTCGACAGGGCAGGGGTGGGCTTTGCGGGCGGTTCGGCAGTCCTGGCGACCGCCGTGGTCGGAGCCGGCTTGGGCGCGGCAGCGGGCTTAGCGGATTGAGCGAGCTTGGGGCCTGCGGGTTTCGCCGAAGCCGTTTGCGTGGGTGCGCCGCCGGGCCGCGCATAATCCGCGCCGGCGGTCGCCGGGCTTTCCGTGCCGGTCACGCGGATCGCTTCGGCCACCGCCGCTTCCGCAGCGGCGATGGACGGGGCGACAGGCGTCGTCGGAATCGCGCTCGGCACTTTGGGACTTGCAGCGACCCTGGCAGGCGCGACTTGTTTTGCGGCAGGTGCGGCGACACCCAGATCCGCTGCCGCGAATTGCTGGGCGAGGCGCGCATCCGACTGCTCGCGCAGCCTGGACGACAGAGCGACGCCCTTCTGCCGGTCTTCCAGCGGGACGAACTGGTCCATCTCCGCCATGGCGGGTTGTGCCTGGGGCAGGCCTGCGGAATTGGCCAACGTGATGAGAGCGTAGGCCCGCACCCAATCCTTCGCCACCACGTCGCCGTTGAAATGGGCGATGCCCAGCAGATATTGCGCGCGCGGATCGCCGCGATCGGACGCGGCCTGGACATAGGGCATGGCCTCCTCGCGCTGGCCGGCCTGGAACAGCATCATACCGTAATTGTCGGCCGCTTGGATATGGCCCTGCGCAGCAGCTCTGGCATAGAGGTCCTTCGCCCTCGCATCGTCGCGCGGCACGCCGCGTCCCAGGCGATAGGCCTGGGCGAGATTGAACTGCGCATCCGGATCGCCCTGGGCGGAAGGACCCACCCATTCCTTCACGGCAGCGTCGTAATTTCCCGTCGCCCAGGCATCCACGCCAGCTTTCACGTCCGCAAGCGCAGGAGGCGCGGCAAACAGAAAGCCGGCCGCCATCGCCATGCCGGCCGCCGTCCTCCGGGATGTCCCTGTCGTCATTGCCTGTCGCCCTTTTCCGTTCAAATGCGAGAGTGACATAGTGAATGACGTGTTAGCAAAGCGTTTCTGCGATCGCAGGCCGCACGAAAGGCCGCCTGGCGAGCGACGCAAGCCTATGCCGTTAACCTAAAATTTAGGGTGATCTGCGATCCCGTTCCGGATTGCCGGACCGTCAGGCTCGGTGCTGGGGATTTTTCAGGGGGATCAAGCCTTGCGTGTTCTGGCTTTGGCTTCGCAAAAGGGCGGTTCGGGAAAGACGACTCTTTCCGGCCACCTCGCCGTTCAGGCTCAGCGCTCCGGCGCAGGGCCGGTCGTGCTGATCGATATCGACCCGCAGGGTTCGCTTGCCGATTGGTGGAACGAACGCGACGCCGATTATCCGGCCTTCGCGCAGACCACGGTCGCCCGCCTGTCGAGCGATCTCGCCACGCTTCGCGAACAGGGCTTCCGCCTTGCTGTCATCGACACGCCGCCCGCCATCACCATGGCGATCCAGTCGGTGATCTCTGTCGCCGAACTCATCGTCGTTCCCACCCGTCCGAGCCCGCACGACCTGCGCGCCGTGGGCGCCACGGTGGATTTGTGCGAACGCGCCGGCAAGCCGCTGATCTTCGTGGTCAACGCCGCCACGCCGAAGGCCAAGATCACGTCCGAAGCGGCGGTGGCGCTTTCCCAGCACGGCACCGTCGCCCCGGTCACGCTGCACCATCGTACCGATTTCGCCGCCTCCATGATCGATGGACGCACGGTGATGGAATGCGATCCCAACTGCCGCTCCGCCCAGGAAGTCGAAGCGCTGTGGTCCTACATGTCGGATCGTCTGGAGCGGAATTTCCGCCGTACGATCTTCGCCGCTCCCGGCAATCTCTCGATGATGCCCGGCGCCAATCGTCCCGTCGGCGGCTTCGGCCGTCGCATAGCCCAATCCTGAGGCGGACATGGCGATGAGCGAACCGAAACCCTTTGCATCCCTCGCAAGCAGCCTTCTCGCCCGCAAGGGCACGGCCCGTCCGGCCATGCGCCCGCAGATGGCGCCGCTTCCGCGTTTCGACGATGGCGAGCACACGGATGAAGGTCTGGAAGATCTCGGCTGGAACGACATGGGCGAACATCATGATCGTCCGCATGTGGATATTCTTCCGCTGACCCCGCAGCCCATCAATCTGGAAGCGCTGGCCGAAACCCGCGCCGAGGATCGCGCTGCTGCCGAACAGCTGGCCCGCAATGCCCAGCGCATTGCGCATGGCGAGGAACTGGACGAACCGGCGGCGGTCGAAAAGCCCGAAGTCGTCCGCCAGCGCGAGGAGGCCTCCGCCCGGCTGGAACTGGACGCGCCCGTCGCTTCGATCCAGGCGAAAGTGGCCAATGGCGTCGATGCCGAACCGTCGCCGGTCGTCAAACGCGCTGCCCGCGCGCGCAAATCCGCGCTGGCGCAGGGCCGCCGCGCGGCCTTCACGCTGCGTCTCGACGGCGAACGCCACCTGAAACTCCGGCTGGCCTGCACGATCAACAATCGCAGCGCGCAGCAGATCGTCACCGAAGCGCTCGACCGGCTGCTCGGGGATATGCCTGAACTCGAAACGCTCGCCGCCCAGGTCAAGCGGCATTGAACTGCATGGCAGCGAAGAGGAACTTGTCATGATCCAGATCTCGAACCGCAAGCGCTTGATCGGCATGGCCACGGGCGTGGCTCTCGCCAGCGTGGCCTTGACCGCCTGCACCGGAATGGGTGGCGGACCCAAAGCCCATGTTTCCGCCAGCCAGGCCGAAGCCGCGCTCGCCAAGGGGAAAGCCAAGCGGGCCGTGTCGCTGGCCGAGAAGGCCGTCATGGCCGAACCGAACAACGCCGCCTACCGCGTCACGCTGGGCGAAGCCTATCTCAACGTCGGACGTTTCCTGTCCGCCGCGACGAGCTTCGACGATGCGATGAAGCTCGGCGATGCGAGCCCGCGCACCGCGCTGCGCCTGGCGCTGGCTCATATCGGTGCGGGCCAGGAAAGCCGCGCCGCCGCCGTGCTCGACGAATGGCGTGACAATATCGATCCTTCCGACCTCGGTCTCGCCTATGCGCTGGCCGGACAGGCCAATCGCGGCGTCTACGTCCTTACCGCCGCGCTGCGCGAAGGCGACAATACGCCGAAGACCCGCCAGAACCTCGCCTATGCCTATGCGCTGGCGGGTGACTGGGCCAATGCCCGCCTGATGGTGGGCCAGGACGTCCCGGCCGATCAGGTCGGCGACCGGATCGCGCAGTGGGCGCAGACCGCGGTGCAGGGCGGCGAAGCCCAGCGCGTGGCGGCCCTGCTGAACGTCACGGTTCCCGAGAAGGATCCGGGCCAGCCTTCCGCGCTCGCGCTGAGCGGCGCTCCTGCCCAGCAGGCGGCCGCTGCGGCCGATCCGGCTCCGGCAAGCGAACTTCCCGCTCTCGCGCGCTATGAAGCGCCGGTGACGGGGACGCCGCAGAATTTCGCCGCTCCCGTTCCGATGCAGTCTCCGGTCGCGGCGCCCGTCGAGGCGCCGAAGCCCGGCTTCGTCACCAAACCCGAAAGGCAGTCGATCCCGACGAGCTATGGCGTGCAGCCGAAGCCCAGATCCGTGACGCCGCGCGCGATCACGCCGACGCGCAGCGTCTCGAACGGGAATTACGTGGTTCAGCTCGGTTCCTTCTCGAGCGAGCAGAGCGCACGGCAGGCGACCAGGTTCTATGCCGGCCGCCACGCGGCGTTGGGTGGCCATCCGATGAAGGTGACCCGCGCGCAGGTGAACGGCAGGAACTACTGGCGCGTATCGGCCACCGGTTTCGACCGCAAGGGCTCGCGCGCGACCTGCGCCCGCGTCGCCAGGAACGGCGGCGGCTGCATCGCCTATGTGAAGAGCAGCCCGCTGCCGGGTTCGATCGACTGATCATCGGCGAGATCTGAGAGAAAGGAGGGCGGTCGCATTGCGGCCGCCCTTTTTCGCTTGGTGATTATATCGATTGCCGGCCTCGGTAAAATATTCGCTCATAGTGAGGAGAGCCCTTCAAGAGCCTCTGGAGAGCTTGTAAAGCTTGTCCTGAGCGGCTGGCTTCCCAGCCAGCCGAAGGGCCTCGTCTCGAACCACGCACCACGGGTCCTTCGAGACGCCATTTCGGCAAGCTCAATGGCTCCTCAGGACGAGCGAGATCTTATCGGACCCGTTTGGTTTCGAAGGACGTTCAATCCCCGATCCGCACTCCGCCCTTGAACAGCGCGGTTACCCGGCCCTGCACGGGCTGGCGATCGAAGGGGGTATTGCCGGCGCTGGCGGCCATGCGGTTCGAATCGACGATCCACGGCCGTTCCTGATCGAGGATCGCGATATCTGCTTCCCTGCCTGCTTCGAGCCTGCCGGCCCGCACCCCGAGGATATCGGCGGGGTTGGCGGCCACCAGGCGGAAAGCGCGCGCCATGTCGATCACGCCGTCCCGCACCAGGGTCAGCACCATGGCCAGCAGCGTTTCCGCGCCCGCCATGCCCGGTTCCGCATCGACGAAAGGCAGGTTCTTGTCCTCGGGCCCGCGCGGATCGTGGCCGGAGGCGATCACGTCGATCGTGCCGTCGCCGATCGCGGCGATCACCGCCTGGCGATCCTCTTCCGCGCGCAGCGGCGGGGACAGCCGAGCGAAAGTGCGGAATTCCGCCGTGGCGAGGTCCGAGAGCATGAAATGCGCCGGCGTCACACCCGCCGTCACCGCGACACCCCGCGCCTTGGCCGCGCGCACGAGGTTCAGCGCCGCGCGCGTAGTCACCTGCCGGAAATGCAGCCGCGCGCCCGACATCTCGGCCAGCGCGATGTCGCGCGCCACGGCCAGCGCTTCGGCTTCGGCCGGGGCGCTGGCCAGGCCGAGGCGGGTCGCGATCTCTCCCGCGGTCGCCACGGCGTTGCCGGCAAGGCCCGCATCCTCCGCATGCGTCACGACCACCATGTCGAGCATCGCCGCATAGGTCAGCAGGCGGTGCATGACGCCGGAATCCGCGATCCAGCCGCGCCCGGTGGCGATCGCGCGCGCACCCGCATCGCGCATCAGCGCGAGCTCGGCCAGTTCGCGGCCTTCCAGCGCGCGGGTGGCGGCCGCCAGCGGGTGGACCCAGAAATCGGGCTTGCCGGAGAGCGCCAGGAAGCGGACGCGCGACGGCATGTCGAGTGGCGGGCTCTGGTCCGGCATCAGCGCGGCGCGCGTGATCCCGCCGAAATGGAACGCCGGCTTGTCGACCGCGAAGACGCCGAGATCGACGAGGCCCGGTGCCACGAGCCTGCCGCCCGCATCCACCACATCGTCGCCGTCCCGCGGGGCGATGTCGTCCACGCCGTCGATCCGTCCGTCCACCAGCCGGATCGCGCCCTTGTGCACCCCATCGGGCAGGACCAGCGAGCCGCCGGTGATGGTGAGGGGCCGGCGCTGCTTCATGCCACGCTCCCCTCGGCCCAGCCGGCGATGCGGCGCGCGCGCCGCGTCAGCACGTCGAGACAGGCCATGCGGATTGCGACGCCCATCTCCACCTGGCGCGTGATCAGGCTGGTGCCGGCGAGGTCCGCCACGTCGCTGTCGATCTCGATCCCGCGGTTCATCGGGCCGGGATGCATCACCAGCGCATCGGGAGCGAAGCGCTTCAGCCGCGCGGCGCTCAGGCCGTAAAGATAGCTGTATTCGCGCGGGGACGGGATGAACTGGCCTTGCATGCGTTCGTTCTGGAGCCGCAGCATCATCACCACGTCGGTGCCGTCGAGTGCGGCATCGAAGGAATGGAACACCTCCACGCCCATCACCTCGACCGCCGCCGGCAACAGAGCCGGGGGCGCGCAGACGCGCACTTTCGCACCCAGCGAACCGAGGCACAGGATGTTCGAGCGCGCCACGCGGCTGTGCAGGATGTCGCCGCAGATGGTGACGGTCAGCCCGTTGAAATCGTCGTCCTGCCCGCGTGCACGCAGCGCATGGCGCAGGGTGAGGGCATCGAGCAGCGCCTGGGTGGGGTGTTCGTGGCTGCCGTCGCCGGCATTCAAGACCGGGCAATCCACCTTGCCCGCGATCAGCGCCACCGCACCCGAGCTCGCATGGCGGATGACGATCGCATCGGCGCGCATCGCGTTCAGCGTCATCGCCGTGTCGATCAGCGTCTCGCCCTTCTTGATGCTGGACTGCGCGGCCTGCATGTTGACCACGTCGGCGCCCAGCCGCTTGCCCGCGATCTCGAAGCTCAGCAGCGTGCGGGTGGAATTCTCGAAGAAGGCATTGATGATCGTCAGGCCCGCCAGCGCGTCGGCATGCTTGGTCGATTGCCGGTTCAGCTCGACCCATTGTTCCGCCTCGTCCAGCAGGAACAGGATCTCGTGCGTCTGAAGCGCACCGATGCCCAGAAGGCCGCGATGCGGGAACGCCAGCCCGCCTGCCGGATAGCGGCCCGGGTTGGAAAGATGTGCGCCTGTCATTGAAGCCGGTCCCTTAAGCGAGCATGCGTGTCTGCTCAAGCGCTTTCCGTTGGCGCGGCGCGGCGCAGGCTCTAAAGGTGCTGCGAACGCACGGTTTTCGAAAGGTCCGCATCCGCATGAGTTTCGCAGGCAAGGTGTGGCGATTGCTGGTCGGCATCAAGGACGGGTTGGCGCTGCTCTTCCTCCTCGCCTTCTTCGGCCTGCTCTATGCCGCCCTGTCCATCCGGCCGAGCCCCGGCCAGGTGCATGAAGGCGCGCTGCTGCTCGATCTGGACGGTTCGGTGGTGGAGGAACAATCCCTCGTCGATCCGATCGAAGTGCTGATGTCGGGTGCGGTGCCGCCGGGCGAATATGCCGCCAACGACCTGATCCGCGCGATCGACGGCGCGGCCAAGGACAGCCGGATCAAGGTGATCGTGCTCGATCTCACGCGCTTCCTGGGCGGGGGGCAAGTGCATCTCCAGGCCGTGGGCGAAGCGCTGGACCGGGCGCGGACGGCGGGCAAGCCGGTGCTCGCCTTCTCCACCGCCTATATGGACGACGGCATGCTGCTCGCCGCCCATGCGAGCGAGGTCTGGATCGATCCGCTGGGCGGCGCGATCCTCACCGGGCCGGGCGGCAACCGGCTTTATTACGGCGATCTCCTCCAGCAGCTGAAGGTGAAGGCGCATGTCTTTCGCGTGGGCACGCACAAGGCCGCGGTCGAACCCTATATGCGCAGCGACATGTCCCCCGAAGCACGCGAGAACGCCACCGCGCTCTACGGCGCGCTGTGGGAGGAATGGACCGCCAATGTCGCCAAGGCGCGGCCCAGGGCCAAGATCGAGCTCGTCACCCAGCAGCCGGTCGCATGGCTGACCGCCAGCCGGGGCAACGGCGCCAGGGCGGCGCTGGCGGCCGGGCTGGTCGACCGGATCGGCGACAAGGTCGCTTTCGGCCAGCGCGTGGCGAAGATCGCCGGCAATGACCCGTTCGACGATGCGCCCGGCAATTTCGCGCATACTGATCTCGATCCCTGGCTGGCGGCGGTGAAGCCCGCGAAGTCGGGCCAGGCGATCGGCGTGGTGACCATCGCGGGCGAGATCGTGGATGGCGAGGCGGGTCCCGGCACGGCGGGCGGCGACCGGATCGCCGAAGTGCTCGACGATGCGCTGGACGAGGATCTCGCGGCCCTGGTGGTGCGGGTCGATTCTCCCGGCGGTTCCGTGCTCGCCTCGGAAGAGATCCGCCGCGCGATCATGCGGCAGAAGGCGCGTGGCATCCCGGTGGCGGTCTCCATGGCCAATGTCGCGGCCAGCGGCGGCTACTGGGTTTCCACGCCGGCCGACCGCATCTTCGCGGAACCGGAAACGATCACCGGCTCGATCGGCATCTTTGCCGTGATCCCCACCTTCGAGGACGCGCTGGCCCATTGGGGAGTGAAGGGCGACGGCGTGCGGACCACCCCGCTGTCCGGTCAGCCCGACCTGTTGTCCGGCCTCAATCCCGAAGTGGAGGCGATGGCGCAGAGCTACATCCAGGATGGTTATGCGCGCTTCCTCTCCCTCGTTTCCGCGTCGCGTCACAAGACCCCGGCGGAAGTCAACGAGATCGCCCAGGGCAAGGTGTGGGCCGGCGGCACGGCGCGGCAGCTGGGGCTGGTGGATGAATATGGCGGGCTGGATGACGCACTTGCCTGGGCGGCCCGGCAGGCGAAGCTCAAGGATGGCGATTGGCATCCCGATTTCCTCGGCGCGCAGGCGCCCGATCCCTACCAGGCGCTGCTGCGCCAGATGATGGACGATTCGGGCAAGGATCGGGCACGTGGGGACCGGACCCATGCGCGGGACGTGATCTCGCTGCTCGCGGCCCAGCGTTCCGGCTATGTGGCGCAGATCACGCGCGATCTCGGCCGCCTGCTGGGCGGGGAAGGGGCGCAGGTCTATTGCCTGGAATGCGTGCAGATCCGCGCGAACGGCGTCTCCTCCGGCGATCCGGGCTGGCTCGGCAAGCTGGTGAAGCTGGTCGCCGGCTGATTTCGCCGCAAGGGCCGCGCAGGGCCCTTGTCATTCCCGCACCGGCATGGCAAAGGCGCGCCCCTGCATGAGGCCCACGATGCTTCTGCGGGCGCGTAGCTCAGTGGTAGAGCACACCCTTCACACGGGTGGGGTCGCAGGTTCAATCCCTGCCGCGCCCACCATTCTGTCCCTCCGCTTCCCAGATAGTGCGCATGTTCTTGCCGACATGGGCTTGCGGCTTCGACGGTTCGAGCTTTTCCGCCTTCTCCCAGCCCGTGACCTTGCTGCGGGCGGCTTCGAACGCGCTCTTCAGCGACGCGCCTCGTGCCAGCGGCCCCTTCAGGAAGGCTTCGCCGAAATAGGTCAGTTCGCGGCTGTCGTCGCAGCCGAAGGAGGTGCGGTCTTTCGCCGCCGCCGTGATCACGATCGTATCGTCGTCGGCCAGCGCGGGAATCCAGCTCGCGGAATAGCAGGCCGAGATGACGACCACCCTGCGCTTGATGCCCGCCGCGCGCAGCGCCTTGGCGACGGATGAAGCGGAGATCGGATTGAGATCCTGATAATTGGGCAGGTCGGTCTGGATGAAGGCTTCGTCGGAACCGTGGGATACGAGGTAGAGGAAAGCGACATTCTCCGCCTTGCCGGCTTCCGAGCTCACCCCCCGCGCCGCCGCGGCAAAATTCGTCCGGCTGGCCAGCGGATGCCGGAGAAGGTCCGCCGTGGCGTTGGAGAGAAGCACGCCGCCGCGGTAGCTCCCGCCGAACCGCCTGGCGGCGACTTCCAGCGCGAGATGGGCTTCGCGCCCGAAGAGCTGTTGGCTGCCGCCCGCCGCAACGGTGATCGCATAGACGTTTGCTTCGCCCGCAACCGGCGGCTTCAGCGCTTCCACTTCCTTCGCGACCAATGCCTGCTGCGCTTCCCACAGGCGATCGATCGTGATGCCGGCCATCGGGTCGGGCGCGTCGGCTTCGGTCGCGGCCTCCGCCGGCGTGGCGTAGAGCAGATACTGCGCTTTCTCCGAAGCTTTCCAGAACAGCTCGTCCGTCCGGGTGAAGGCGATGGCCGCGAGGTTGGCGAGGATGACGAGCGAGATGGCGGCGAGACGGCGCAGCCGGCTGCGCGAAAGATAGGCTCTCCAGATCACGACGATCACGAGTGCCGCGGCCGCCGCATTGAAGGCGATCCATCCGGTGGCTGTGTCGGAGCCGATGAACAGCAGTCTCCACACCAGCCAAAAGCTCTCGATGAGAATGCCGATCATGCAAAGCGCGGCAATCAGCCCGAGAGCGCCTGCGCGCAGGCGCAAGACCCAGCCGGCAAGCATCCCGGCGAAGACCGGCGTACCCGACCGGAAGAGGATGGAACTGACCCAGTTCTCCGGAAACAGGACGGCATCGATGATGCAGAAAAATGCGTAGAACAGCCACAGGGCCGCGACGCGCCCCGGTCTTGCGCGAAGCAGGGGCGTCCAGCGGACGTGTCGACGGATCGCGGATGTTCGCCAGCTCGGTTTGTTTTCCTGCAATGCCGCATCATTCCCTTGGCTTGCCAACCGATTGCATAAGGGCGATTAAGTGATCGTCACCGGCTGCAAGAGACTGCTTCGATATGGAGCATTTATCGTTCCGTCGCGCCATGGGAGTTTTCGGCGGCGGCATCCTTCTCGCCCTGGCGGCGGGAGCGCCTGCCGCCGGTATTCTTGAAATTTCGGCAAGAAGACAGCCCGAAAGTGGAACGGCCTTTATCCCTTTTGCATCCGTAGGTTGGTCCTGTTCATTCGTCATTGTGAGGAGCGAAGCGACGAAGCAATCCAGGGCGTAACGAGAGTCGCTCTGGATTGCTTCGCTCCGCTCGCAATGACAAGGTTACGGATG
>CAMLQG010000061.1 GCA_946482075.1 uncultured Erythrobacteraceae bacterium | reverse complement strand
CGTGGCGCCTACTCCTCCCCCATCCTGAGCGCCGCGATGAAGGCCTCCTGCGGGATCGACACGTTACCGTATTCCCGCATCCGCTTCTTGCCTTCCTTCTGCTTTTCCAGAAGCTTCTTCTTGCGGGTGATATCGCCGCCATAGCATTTCGCGGTCACGTCCTTGCGCATCGCGCTGATCGTTTCGCGCGCGATCACCTTGGCGCCGATCGCGGCCTGGATCGGGATCTTGAACATGTGGCGCGGGATGAGGTCCTTGAGCCGCTCCACCAGTCCGCGGCCGCGGCTCTCTGCCTGGCTGCGATGGACGATCATGCTGAGCGCATCGACCGGCTCGTTGTTCACCAGGATGTTCATCATCACCAGATCGCCGTCGCGCAGACCGATCTGCTCGTAATCGAAGCTCGCATAGCCGCGGCTGATGCTTTTCAGGCGGTCGTAGAAATCGAACACCACCTCGTTGAGCGGCAGTTCGTAACTCACCTGCGCGCGGCCGCCGACATAGGTCAGCCCGGTCTGGATGCCACGCCGGTCCTGGCACAGCTTGAGGATCGAGCCGAGATATTCGTCCGGCGTGTAGATCGTGGCCTTGATCCACGGTTCTTCCATGTTCTCGATCTTCACCGGATCGGGCATGTCGGCCGGATTGTGCAGTTCCATCACCGTGCCGTTGGTCATCGTCAGGCGATAGACCACCGAAGGCGCGGTGGTGATCAGGTCGAGATCATACTCGCGGCTGAGCCGTTCCTGGATGATCTCCAAATGGAGCAGCCCGAGGAAGCCACAGCGGAAACCGAAGCCCAGCGCGGCGCTGCTTTCCATCTCGAAGCTGAAGCTCGCATCGTTGAGGCGCAGCTTGGCGATGCTTTCGCGCAGCTTCTCGAAATCCGCCGCATCGGTGGGGAACAGGCCGCAGAAGACGACCGGCTGGACTTCCTTGAAGCCTTCCAGCGCTTGCGCCGCCCCGCCCTTCACGGTGGTGATCGTGTCACCCACGCGGGCCTGCGCCACTTCCTTGATCTGCGCGGTGATGAAGCCGATCTCGCCCGGCCCCAGTTCCGGCAGAGCTTCGATCTTCGGGCGCATGCAGCCCACGCGATCGACCAGATGCTCGGTTCCGCCGGCCATGAACTTGACCTGCAGGCCCTTGCGGATGACTCCGTCGATCACACGGACCAGGATGACAACGCCGAGATAGGGGTCGTACCAGCTGTCCACCAGCATGGCCTTGAGCGGCGCGTTGCGATCGCCGGCGGGCGGCGGAATGCGCTCGACCACTGCTTCCAGGACTTCCTCGATCCCGATGCCGGACTTGGCGGATGTGAGCACCGCGTTCGACGCGTCGAGGCCGATGATGTCCTCGATCTCGGCCTTCACCTTCTCGGGCTCGGCGGCGGGCAGGTCGATCTTGTTGATGACGGGCACGATCTCGTGATCGTGCTCGATCGACTGGTACACATTGGCCAAGGTCTGCGCTTCCACGCCTTGCGCCGCGTCGACCACCAGCAACGCGCCCTCGCAGGCCGCGAGCGAGCGGGACACTTCATAGGCGAAGTCCACATGGCCCGGCGTGTCCATAAGGTTGAGCTCGTAGTCCTGCCCGTTCTTCGCCTTGTATTTCAGGCGCACGGTCTGGGCCTTGATCGTGATGCCGCGCTCGCGCTCGATGTCCATATTGTCGAGCACCTGTTCGCTCATCTCGCGTTCGGACAGGCCGCCAGTATACTGGATCAGCCGGTCAGCGAGAGTCGACTTGCCGTGGTCGATATGGGCGATGATGCTGAAATTGCGGATATTCGTCAGGTCGGTCATGGAACGCCAGGAATGAAAGCCATGCGCGAGATGCGCATTCTCCGTGCCCCTTAGCGGCGCTTTTCCGCCCTGTCAGCCTTCTGTGCCGAAATGTCCCAGATGGTCCGCGCGGCGGTTCATCTTCGCGAAGCGCGGCATGGTGAAGCCGGCCCCTTCATTGGCATCCTTGAACAGCGGATATTTGCCCGGCGGCAGCATGGCCAGCGGCATGCCGGCAGCGGCGAGAGCATAGGGAGAAACGCGATGGCGGGTGCACAGCCCGCCCGCCCCGTCATCGACCAGCGATTGTTCGAATTCCAGGCCCTGCGCATCTTCGAAACTGCGCCGCACGGTGGCAACGGCAAGCTGCCCTTCCCCGAAATCGAGCACGAATTCCGTGCCTGTCGGGACATCGGCCAGGCCTTCGATCATCGCCCCGGTGCGCGAAAGGTTGCGCAGCGTCACGTCGTAGCAGTGATCCTCGTGGATCACATGCAGCTTGCGGAACAGCGTGCGGCGCTCCTCGCGCTGGAGGCTGGGCCCGCTGGGCGGAAGGATGAGGCTGTCCGTCAGGCGCTGGATGACTTCATCCTGCGGCATAGCGCTGCAATAGACGGCGCCCTGGATATGGTTCACCCCCTTCTCCCGGACGAGATCCAGCTCGTCCATCGCATCCACGCCTTCCATCACCGTTTCCATGCCAAGGGCATCGGCCAGCGCGATCATCGCGCCGATCACGGCGGCGTTGCGGCTGTCGGGCTTGACCGCGCCCCGCAGAAAACCACGATCGATCTTGACCGCGTCGAACGGCATGCGCGAGAGGTTCTCGAACGACAGGAGGCCTGCGCCGAATTCGTCGAGCGCGAGGCGCACGCCGAGCTTGCGCAGCGTCCGCAAGGCGCCGTCGGTCGATCCGCATTCCGACAGGAACACGCTTTCGTCGAGGTCGAGCTCGAGGCGATGCGGTGCGAGGCCGGACGTCGCGATCGCGCTGGCGACGAGGCGCGGAAAGCCTTCATTGGCCAGTTCGGCCGAAGAGATGTTGACGACGATGCGCAGCTTGTCCGGCCATTGCAGCGCGTCCTCGCAAGCCTTGCGCAGCGCCCATTCGCCGAGCGGGAGGATAAGTCCGATCTCGTGGGCCAGCGGGAGGAACTCCTCCTCCGGCACCTGGCCACGTTCGGGGTGGTCCCACCGCATCTGTGCCTCGAAGCCGATGATCTCGTCATCCACCGCTTTCACGATCGGAAGATAGCGCAGCGAAATCTCACCTTTGCCCAACGCATCGCCCAGCTCGCTCGCCAGCCGCGCGCGGCTCTGCACGTCGCTCTGGAGATCGTTGGAATAGAAGCTGAACTGCCCGCCTCCGCGCGATTGCGCCGCATCCAGCGCGATCGAGGCACTGCGCACCAGTTCCTCGCGGTTGATGCCGTCATAGGGCGCGATCGCCACGCCCACCGACGCGCCGATCACTGTACGGCCGCCGGCCAGCGAATAGGGCTGCGCGATCATCGTGATCAGCTGCTTGGCGATTTCGCCCAGCCGACCGCGATCGTCGAGATCGGGCAGGACAATCTGGAATTCGTCTGCGCCCACCCGCGCGATCTCGCAATGGCTGTCGACACAGGCCCGCAGGCGCTGGCCCACTTCGCGCAACAGATCGTCTCCGGCGGAGCGACCCAGCTTGTCGTTGATCTCGCCGAACTGGTCCAGATCGATCGCGACCAGGGCACAGCTGCGCTGCGCTGCCCGAAAGGCGGCAAGAAGCGAATTAAGGCGATGCACCATGCGCTGGCGACTGACCAGGCCGGTGAGCAGGTCGATATCCTCGGAATTCTCCTGCGACGCCGCGCCTTCGATCGGAGCCGCCTCGACCACGCCGAAGCCGCGATATCCCTGAAAGCTGCCGTCGCCGGCAGTCAGGGGCTGGCCCGAAACGGACCAGACGATCTCCGTACCAGGAATGCCCGCGCGCACGACCAGCCCGACGAAGGGCTTCTGCCCGCCCATCATCAGAGGAATGGAACGCTGCTTGCTCTCCTCCCGCCCGAGCGTCCGCCGGAACAGGGCGACGAACGGCATGCCCAGCATTTCGGAAGCGGTCTTGCCGAACAGTTCGGCGACCTTTTCGGAGAGATAGGTGAGATTTCCCTGGGCATCGGTGGTCCAGAACCAGCCCACGCCGGAATCCTCGAAGCCGGCAAAGAGCGCGAGGCGCCGCTGCGAAGCGCGAGCTTCGCCAGACTGGCCCGTGCCCTCGGTCGAAGTCTTGCGTATCCCCTTCAACAGCCCTGCCATGTCATACCCAGACCATGCTCGAGCACAGCGGCCCACTATGGTTACCGCATATCAAAGGATGGTTGACCAATCGCTAACGCCGGCCGGGGACGCGCGGAAAGCCTTGCGCTCAGCGCGCGATGCGCAGCTGCTTTTCCTCGACATCGGGACCGCTGGCCGCGTGAGGCACGATGCGGCCGGAAAGGTCACGGCCGAGAGGTGCCGCGAACTGGACGCCCATTCGGCCCTCTTCCGACCAGCGCGCCGTCGCCTGCACCTTGGTGTTCTCGGAGATCGTGATGGTGAAGGTCGTACCGGCGGGAACGTTCCACAGCCCCTCCACCAGCGCGCCGGTGATCGAGATGTTGCGGATCGTGCCGTTGTAGATCTGCCCATTATGCTCGAGCACGACCTTGCGGAACATCGTCTGGCGCGGCGAGCGCGCAGCGCGCGGGCCACGCGCGACCACGCTGAGGCCGGTACGCAGCCGCTCGGCCGCCGCGGCGGCGGTCAGCGGCTTCTCATAGATGTAGCCCTGAACGTGGCTGCAGCCATGCATGCGCACCAGATCGAGCTCGTCGAGCGTCTCGACGCCTTCCGCCGTGGTATCCATGCCCAGCGCCTGCGCGAGCCCGGTGATGGAGGCGATGATCGCGCCGTTGCGGCTGCCCGGCTGGGTGGCGCCGCGCACGAAGCTCTGGTCGATCTTGATCTTGTCGAACGGCGCCTTCTTCAGATAGCCGAGCGAGGAATAGCCGGTGCCGAAGTCGTCGAGCGCCAGGCGCACGCCGATCCGCTTCAACGCGGCGAACATCGCATCCGTATCCGCGCCATCGCTCAGGAAGACGCTTTCGGTGATTTCCAGTTCGAGCCGCTCGGCCGCGATCCCGGCGCGTGCGATGGCATTGGTGATGATCGCCGGCAGCTGCGGATTGACGAATTGCAGCGGGGAAACATTCACCGCTACCCGTACATCGTCCGGCCATTGCGACAGGTCATGGCAGGCCGTGCGCAGCGCCCATTCGCCAAGCGCCGCGATCAGCCCCGTATCCTCGGCCACTTCCACGAACTTCGCGGGCGAAAGCGGGCCCTTGACCGGGTGGTTCCAGCGCATCAGCGCTTCGAAGCCGCTGATCTTCTCCGTCGCGGTGTTGACGATCGGCTGATAGTACAGCTCCAGCCCGCCATGCGCGATCGCGTCGCGCAGATCCTGTTCCAACTGGCGGCGCTCCTCCGCGCGCAGATGGAGATCGTCGGCAAAGACATGATAACGCCCACGCCCGCCATCCTTGGCGGCATAGAGCGCCAGATCGGCGTTGCGGATCAGCGCTTCGCTGTTCTTGCCATGATCGGGCGCGAGTGCGATGCCGACCGATGCGCCGATCAGCACGCGATTGCCTTCGATCGAATAGGGTTGCGACAGGGATTCGATGATCCGCTGCGCCAGTTGGCCGAGTTCCGACACGTCCAGCCGGCTCGGAACGATCACCTGGAACTCGTCGCCGCCCAACCGGCCCACACGCCCCCGATTTTCCACCGCCCGCGTCAGGCGCTGGGCGACTTGCTGCAGCAAGGCGTCGCCCGCCGGATGCCCCAGCGTGTCGTTGACCTGCTTGAACCGGTCGAGATCGAGGAGGAGGACCGCGCAGTGGCGCTGCGCCTCCAGCTTGGCGCCCAGGATCTTCTCCAGCACCTGCGACATCTGGAAGCGGTTGGCGAGGCCGGTCAGCGAATCGAACAGGGCGAGGCGCGAAGCCTGCTCCTGCGAATGGCGCTTTTCGGTGAGGTCATGGCCCGAACCGCGAAAGCCGATGAAGCGATCGCCCGCATCGAACACCGGCCGCCCTGTGATCGACCACCAGCGTTCGCCGTTCTTGGTCGAAACGCTGACGTCGAGTTCGCTGAAGGACGAGCGTGTCCCGAAAGAGAAGGCCAGGGTCCGCTCCCCGTTGGAACTCTGCTCGCCATTGCTGAACAGCGCGACGAATGGTCGGCCATGCAGGCTTTCACGCGCGCAGCCGAGGGCTTCGGCCACCACCATCGAGATATAGCTGAGATTGCCCTGAGTGTCGGTCTCCCAGAACCAGCCGGTGCCGGAATCCTCGAAATCGCGCAGAATATCCTCGGCGCGCTTCTGGATGCGGGCGCGTTCCTCCGCCTCGCGCTGGGCGACGCGATCGATCTCGATCTGTCGGCGGCTGACGAGGATCGTGATGGGGATACCGGCGACAAGCCCCGCCAGCGCTCCGGCGGAACCGTCGATGATCGCGACCGGCGCCCAGCAGACGAGCTGGACCACGCACATGACATCGCGGCGGCCGCCATGGATGACCGCGGCAATCGCGCTGACCGCCAGCAAAGCGGTGACCGCGCTCTGCCAGGGGAGCGCGCCCGCCTCCACCCAGGTGGCCATGCCGAGCCCGAACAGGAACATCGGCGCGCCGGTCGCCAGCGCAACGAGCGCTCCGCGATGAACCGAAGTCGCATTTTCCCAATGGCCCATCGAAACCAGCAGGTTGGACAGGGCCGCGAAACAGACCGCGCCGATCAGCAAGGTGAGGCAGCCGAATGGTGGAAAAGACCAGGTCGACAAGGCGGTGAGAACGACAGCGGTGGCGATGACCGGAGCGACCAGGCGCCAGTGCCGGGAAATCGGAGTGGTTTCCTTTGCGACTTCCTCTTCGGGACGGCTTGCGTGTCTGAGCATCCGGTTCGATCTGCCGGGAACGTCGTCCGATCGCAGCGGACGCGCCGGACGCGGATCGTCGGCGCCGCGCTCAGCGCGCACCCTGTCGACAGTCATGTCGGCAACAATCTTCCCGCGTTCTTCGCCCATGCGAATGAAATGCCAATCTCTCTTTTAAAATCGGTTAATTCGACCGATGGAATTTCAACCGAATCCTGCATCGGGCAAGCATGAGGTCCATGCGGGCAAGATATTGCGTATAAAGGCCATTCGCTGCCCGCATCGCGCTTGAATTGGCGTTAGCCTCGGCTCATTATGATACGATGAACATCATCGTGGATGACAGGGGCGGGAAACAGAGATTTCAGAACATCCGCATGTCTTTCGACCCTCCCTTTCTTCGCTTGTGCAACATTTCTCGGATAGCTTGATGGACTCTCCTTTCACCACCGAGATCGTCGGGCGGCGGACTCTGCGCGTGGGGCGCTGGAACTGGGCCTTATCCGATAGCGTCACGCCGCTACTGATCTTCAACGGCATCGGCATGAACATGGAAGTGATGGCGCCGATCCTGGAAGAGCTGGGCGATCGCCCGATCCTGATGTTCGACATGCCCGGCATCGGCGGCTCGCCCGAACCGCTGGTGCCTTACACACCCTGCATGGCTGCGGCCTGGGGCGCGGAAATCCTCAAGCGCGACGGGATCGCGCAGACCGACGTGCTCGGCTTCAGCTGGGGCGGCGCGATCGCCCAGCAATTCGCGATCCAGCACTGCACGCGCCTGCGCCGGCTCGTCCTCGCCGGGATCGGCCCCGGCGTCCCCTCGCTTCCCGGCAAGCCGTCGATCCTGGCGCATCTGGCCGATCCGCTCCATTTCGGCGACCTGCTGAGCGGCGGGCTGTTCGCCGCCATGTCTCCGCTCGATCGCGCGGTGATGACCCCGCAATTCAACAAGCGCCTGATCATGCCCGGTTCGCGCGGCTATCTCTACCAGCTCATGGCGCTTGCCGGATGGACGAGCACGCCCTTCCTGCCTTTCCTCGCCAAGCCGGCACTGGTGATGATGGGGGAGAAGGATCCGATCGTTCCGCTGGTGAACGGTCGCATGCTGGCAGCGATGATTCCGGATGCGCGCCTCGAAACGTTCAGGAACGGCGGACATCTCTTCATGTTCAGCCAACAGGCCCGTTTCGTTTCGCTCTTGCGCGACTTCCTGCAAAACCCCAAGCAGGAGCAAAGACGCGCGGCTTGAGCCGACGGTTGGAGAGAGAATATATGCGTCATCTGGCGATCATCGGGTCGGGACCGGCTGGTTACTACACGGCGGAAGCCGCGCAGAAGAAATGGGAAGACGACGTTCGCGTCGACATCTTCGATCTCCTCCCCGTCCCCTACGGCCTGATCCGCACCGGCGTCGCTCCCGATCACCAGTCGATCAAGGCCGTCTCCAAGCGCTACGAAAAGACCGCGCTGTCGGACAATGTCCGCTTCGTGGGCAATGTACGGGTCGGTCAGGACGTGACCGTGGACGAGCTTCACTCCCTCTACGACGCTGTGATCTTCGCCACCGGCGCGCCGAACGACCGGACGCTCGAAATCCCCGGTGACGATCTCCCCAATGTGATCGGCAGCGCATCCTTTGTCGGCTGGTATAACGGCCATCCGCAATTCGCGAAGCTCGCCCCAGACCTTTCCGGCAAACATGCCGTGATCGTGGGCATGGGCAATGTCGCGCTGGATGTCGCACGTATCCTCGCGAAGACCAGGGCGGAATTCGAAGGTAGCGACATCGTCACCCATGCGCTCGACGCCTTGCAGGGCTCCAAGATCGAGAAGATCACCATTCTGGGCCGGCGCGGACCGCACCAGATCGCGATGACGCCGAAGGAACTGGGCGAGCTGGCCCATCTCGAACGCGCCAGTCCGCGCGTGGCCCCGTCCGTCCTCCCGCATGAGGACGAGGACGCGGTGCTCGAACCCGGGCAGCGTAAATCGGTCACTCACCTGCGCAGCTTCGCCGCCATCCCGGAAAGCGAACATGCCAATGCAGCGGTGGAAGTGGAATTCGCCTTCTTCGCCGTGCCGAAGGAAGTGATCGGCGATGGCAAGGTCGAGGCGTTGAAAGTCGCGAAGACCGCATTGACCGGCGGTCGGCTCGTCGAGACGGGCGAGACCGAGACGATCCCCTGCGACCTTCTCGTCAGTTGCATCGGCTATCGCACCAGCCCGATAGCGGGCGTGCCGTTCGACGAACGGATGGGCCGCTTCGCCAATGACGAAGGGCGCATCCTGCCCGGCCTCTACTGCGTCGGCTGGGCCCGGCGCGGGCCGACCGGAACGATCGGCACCAACCGCCCCGACGGCTTCGACATCATCGACAAGGTCGAACTCGACATGGCCGACGGCACGCTGGACTCCGCCCGCAAGGAAGGCCGCGCGGGCTTCGACAGGCTCGCCGAAGAACGCAAGCTGGACGTGGTGACCTTCCGCGACTGGAAGAAGATCGAGGAAGCCGAGGAACAGGCCGCCCGCGAAGGCGCCCCGCGCGAGAAGTTCGTCGACGTGGAAGCGATGATCCGGGCGCGGGGGTAGCAAAAAACAGCCCCGATCCGTTCGTGCTGAGCTTGTCGAAGCACCGTTCTTTGTCTTCTTCCCCGAAAGGAAGAAAAGCGGCCCTTCGACAAGCTCAGGGCGAACGGTTTCCAGATCCCAACTCGTCATTGCGAGCCTAGCGAAGCAATCCAGCGCATCTCGCGTGGCGCTCTGGATTGCTTCGCTAGGCTCGCAATGACGAAGCTGACCCTAAACCCGCATCGGCATCAGCACGTAGAGCGCCGGGCTGTTGTCATTCTGGCGGATCAGCGTGGGCGCGCCGGGATCGGCGAGGTGGAGTTCCACCGTGTCGCCGTCGATCTGGCTGAGGATGTCCTTCAGGTAGTTGGCGTTGAAACCGATCTCGAAGCCATCCGCCGCGTAATCCGCAGGCAGTTCTTCCGCCGCCGTGCCATTGTCGGGCGAGGTGACCGACAGCGTCACCTTGTCGCGGTCCAGACCCATCTTGACCGCACGGGTCTTTTCCGTGGCGATGGTCGCCACGCGATCGACCCCTTCGTAGAAGCTCTTCGGATCGAGTTTCAAAAGCTTGTCGTTGCCCGTTGGAATCACGCGGCTGTAATCGGGGAAAGTCCCGTCGATCAGCTTGCTGGTGAGCACCACGCCATTTTCACCACCCAGCGTGAAGCGGATCTTGCTGGCCGAAAGATCCACTTCGACATTGGTGTCGAGCGCTTCTTCCAGCAGCTTGCGCAGCTCCGCCACCGCCTTGCGGGGCACGATCACGTCCGGCATGCCTTCCGCGCCATCGGGGCGCGAGATCGTGTAGCGCGCCAGGCGGTGGCCATCGGTGGCCGCGGCCTTTAGCACAGGCTGGCTCTCATCCGACACATGCAGGAAAATGCCGTTCAGGTAATAGCGCGTCTCTTCCGTCGAGATTGCGAAGCGGGTGCGATCCACCAGTTCGGCCAGCGTACGCGCCGGGATCTCGAACGTGGTCGGCAGGTCGCCTTCGACGATCACCGGAAAATCATCCCGCGGGAGCGTCGGCAGCGAGAAGCGGCTGCGCCCGGCCTTGACCGCCATCCGGTTATCCGCCGTTTCCAGGCTCACCTGGCTGCCATCTGGCAGCTTGCGGGCGATATCGAACAGGAGATGCGCGGAAACCGTGATCGCGCCTGCGCCTTCCACCGAGACGGCGGAGAAGCTTTCCACCACCTGCAGGTCGAGGTCGGTGGCCATGACTTTCACCATGCCGTCGGCGCTGGCTTCGATCAGGACGTTCGACAGGATCGGGATCGTATTGCGCCGTTCGACCACGGACTGGACGTGGGACAGGCAACGCAGAAGCGTCGCGCGTTCGATCGTGGCCTTCATTTCGTCTCAGGTCCCCCTTGCGCGACGAAGCGTCCGGAATCGGCTCCGCCGCATGGAATCTCCGCGATAATCCTTACCGCGCGAGTACGTTGCGGCAAGCGCGAAAGCCTCAACCCGCCGGTAAATTGGGGATAAATCCCCAGAAAACCGGCGTTTCGCCATGAGATCACCCCCCCTGTCCGCCTGTGGGACAGCAGGTGGCCGGATCAGGACATCATCGCCATGCCGCCGTTCACATGCAGCGTCTGCCCCGTGAGATAACCCGCTTCCCTGGAAGCGAGATAGGCGACCGCCGCGCCGATATCCTCCCCCTCGCCCATGCGGCCCATCGGGATCTTGGCATTCAGCGCGTCCTTCTGCGCATCGGGCAGCACGTCGGTCATCGCTGTGCGGATGAAGCCCGGCGCGACGCAGTTGACAGTGATGTTGCGGGTCGCCAGCTCCTGGGCGAGGCTCTTCGACATGGCGGTGATCCCGCCCTTGGCCGCGCAATAGTTCATCTGCCCCGGATTGCCGACCGCGCCGACGATCGACGTGATCGAGATGATCCGGCCGAACTTGGCCTTCATCATCGGCCGGGCTGCGGCGCGCATCAGGCGGAAGGTCGATTCCAGGTTGATGCGGATCACATCGTCCCATTCCTCGTCCTTCATCCGCAGCGCCAGATTGTCGCGCGTGATGCCGGCATTGTTCACCAGGATGTCGATCTTGCCGAGCGTGTCGACCGTGGCCGGGATGAGCGCTTCGACCTGTTCCGGCTTGGAAAGATCGCAAGTGATCTCCACGTGATCATGGCCGTGTTCACTATTCAGTTGCTCGCGAAACGCGCGCAGCTTCGCCGCATTGGAGCCGGAGAGCGCGAGACGCGCACCCTGCGCCGCCAGAGCTTCCGCAATGGCGGACCCGATCCCGCCCGCGGCGCCGGTCACCAGCGCGGTCATGCCTGTCAGATCGAACATGCTCATACTCCATTATTCTGGTTCACGCGAAGGCGCGGAGGAATCACGAGGCGGACGATAATCATGACCACACGCCTGATCCCTTCCTTCATCGTCTCCCCAAAGAAATTCAAGAGAAGCCCTACGGGCTGTTTGGTGAGGCGCAGATAAGTAAGCAATTGCTTGGCATGAACGCGGCCCAACTCTCCACGGATTTGACTTCGATCAGCAATCGCTCCTCGACTAGAATGTTGATCCGAAAGGCTGCCGCGAAATGCAATCCGTCGAAGTCGATATCGATCGGGCGCTGACGCTCAACCCTGATACCCGTACGCTCGAGGCTCGCCGCGAGCACCATTTCATAGACACTTTCGAGCAGACCGGGTCCGAGTTCTCGATGGATACGAATGGCAGCATCGACCACCTCTCCGGTCAATTCATCGATCTCCTTCACATCCCCTCCGCGTGAACCTTACAACTCCTTCGCCAGTGCTTCGATATCCGCCATCGTGATCGCGCTCGTCACGCTTACGTCCTCCACCGTGCGGCCGATCATCGGGCCGAGCACTTTGCCACCGAGTTCGACGAACTGCTCCACGCCCGCCGCCTTCATCGCGATCACGCTTTCACGCCAGCGCACGCGGCCGCAGACCTGTTCGACCAGCAGGCGCTGCTCGTCCGCCGGATCGCTGACAAGACCGGCGGTGACATTGGCGTAGACCGGCAGGCGCAGCGCCCGGGGAGGCATCTTCTCGAGCGCTTCGGCCATGGCGTCGGCCGCCGGCTCCATCAGCGAACAATGGAACGGCGCGGAGACCGGCAGCAGGACGCCGCGTTTGATGCCGTGATCCCTCACCAATGCCACTGCACGCTCGATCGCGGCGCGGTGGCCGGACAGCACGACCTGCGTGGGATCATTGTCATTGGCGACGGTGCAGACCTGCCCTTCAGCTGCCGCGTCGGCCAGCGCCTGCGCCTTTTCGATATCGGCGCCGAGCAGCGCGCACATCGCGCCTTCGCCCACCGGCACGGCGGCTTGCATCGCCTGCCCGCGCAGTTTGAGAAGCCGTGCCGCATCGGCGAGGGAGAACGCACCTACCGCGCACAAGGCGGTATATTCGCCCAGGCTGTGGCCGGCCACGCAATCGCCCTTGTCCGCGATCGAGATGCCGCCTTCCTTCTCCAGCACGCGCAGCACGGCGATGGCATTCGCCATGATCGCGGGCTGGGCGTTCTCGGTAAGGGTCAGCTCCTCTTCCGGGCCTTCGCGCATGATCCTGCCGAGCTTCTGGCCCAACGCATCGTCCACTTCCTCGAACACTTCGCGCGCGATCGCGCTGGCGTCCGCCAGTTCCGCCCCCATGCCGACTTTCTGGCTGCCCTGTCCCGGAAATACGAATGCGCGCATCATGACCTCTTGCAACTATTCGCCCCTGCGGGTGGTCCAAGCGCCTCGCCCAGTCAAGACAGGGGAACGGGTTTACCCCGATCCAAAGGGCACGATCCTGTTGTCCGCATCATGCCCGATATCGGCCAGTCCGAGAAAGGGAATGCCGGTCCTTTCGCACCAGTAGCGGGCGATCTGTTCCGGTTCGGCGCCGAAAGGCCGGTCGTTTTCCGGCACATCGCTGACCCGGCCGAGCCGCAGCCCGGCAATATCGGGAAGATGCGCGGTGACGTGGAAGAACAGGCGGTCGATCGCGTAGAGATGCTCTGACACGTCCTCCACCATCACCACATGGCCGGACAGGTCCGGCATCAGTTCCGTTCCGCACAGCATGGCGAGCGTCATGAGATTGAAAGCGACCGCCGGGCCCCCGCCCAGCGAAGGTTCCAGCCCCGCCCTTCCGCCCGCCAGGAAATCCAGCACGCGCCGGATCGCCTCCTCGCCGCGCTCGCGCCTGATATCGACCGGCATCGGAGCGTGGACCGGACGCCCGATCCCGGTCCGGTAAAGCGCGCCCAGCAGATAGCCGCCGTCGGAATAGCCCAGGAACGCCTTGTCGCAGCCCGTCTCGGCGAGCGCGGCGACCGCGCTGGCCGCGATGCGGTTCGCGCCATAGCCGCCGCGCACGAACCACACGGCGTCGACCGAAGGATCGCCCGCGCATTCGAGAAACGCGCCCAACCGCACCGCATCCGGCCCGGCGAAATGCCCCTCGCTCGCAAAGCATTGTTCATGAAACAGAAGTTCGAGCGCCGGAAACTCCGCCGCGGCCAGCGCCACGACGCGCGCGGCATCGTCGCGAGTGAACGGCGTTGAGGGGGCGCAGATCGCGATGCGGGTCATGCCGGGTGGTTACCCTGCCTCCTGCGTCGCGTCACGCGCTCTCTCTTCGTCATTCCCGCGAAAAAGGCATGGTGTCGTCTGAATTGGGAAATCACCGGGTTTACGCTGCACTGCGGCAGAGTATGATTGCCATCGCACAGCATAGGGCATACGCAAGACAATCATGACGGAAACCCCAGCCGATCTTACCGCACATCCCTGGTTCTTCTGCGGTATCGGCGGATCGGGCATGCTTCCGCTCGCGATGATCCTGCGCGGACGCGGCGCGACTGTCGCGGGTTCCGACCGCAGCCGCGATCAGGGCCGCACGCCGGAAAAATTCGAATGGCTCGAAAAGCAGGGCATCGCGCTTCACCCGCAGGACGGCAGCGGCGTGACGTCACCCGAGCAGATCCTGGTCGCTTCCGCCGCGATCGAGGATACCGTGCCGGAAATCGTGCGCGCGGCCGAACTCGGCTGCGCGCGGATGAGCCGGGCGGAACTGCTGTCATCCCTGTTCAACACCGCCCCATCCGGCATCGCGGTTGCGGGCACCAGCGGCAAATCCACCGTAACCGGCATGCTGGGCTGGATCCTCACGAAAATGGGCCGCGATCCCACGATCATGAACGGCGCGGTGATGAAGAACTTCACCGGCCCCGACACGCCTTTCGCCAGCGCGCGCGTGGGCCAGGGCGGCGTGTTCGTGAGCGAGGTGGACGAAAGCGACGGTTCGATCGCGCTTTACGATCCGGCAGTCGCGGTACTTCTCAATGTCAGCCTCGATCACAAGAGCATGGAGGAACTGCGCGTGCTGTTCGGCGCGTTCCTGGCGCGCGCAGGCAAGGCGGCGGTGAATTTCGACAATGTCGAGGCGGTCACGCTGGGCAAGAAGGCGCGCAATGTGATTGGCTTCGGCATCGTGTCGCAAGATGCTGCGATCAACATCCTGCCCGGCAGCATCACCGAAACCACCACCGGCATCCGCGCCGCCGTGTTCGACCGGCGCGACAGCAGCGCCTGGCCGCTCGACCTGAAGCTTCCCGGCATGCACAATCTGGCGAATGCGCTGGCCGCTATCGCCGGCGCCAATGCGGCGGGCGTGCCGGTCAGCGAAGCGGTCGCCGCGCTGGGCAGCTTCGCCGGGCTCGCGCGCCGGTTCGACATCATCGGCGAAAGCCCGCAAGGCATCGCCGTGATCGATGATTTCGGCCACAATCCGGAGAAATGCGCCGCTACTCTGCGGACGCTGAAAAGCCATCCGGGCCGCGTGATCGCTTTCTTCCAGCCGCATGGCTACGGCCCGCTGCGCCAGATGGGGCACGAACTCGCGCGCATCTTCGCCAAATTGCTGGGGCCGGAGGACATCTCGATCCTGTGCGACCCGGTCTATTTCGGCGGCACGGTGGATCGCAGCGAAGGCAGCGAACGGATCGTGGACCTGATCCGGCGCGCGGGCGGCCATGCCGAATATATCCCCATGCGCCAGGATTGCGCGGACCGGATCGTGGAACTCGCCCGGCCGGGCGACCGCATCGTGGTGATGGGCGCGCGCGATGATACGCTGACGACTTTCGCGTCGGATCTGCTCCACCGCCTGGCTTAACCAATTGATAGCGCCGCTTTGGTAGGTCCGCCTTACATCAAGGGGGAACATGATGTCCGTTGCAGCCGAACCGCGCTTTCTCGAAGCAATCGATTTCTGGGGCCGCCTGACGCGCGGCACGAATTTCCTGCTGGATAATTGGTGGCTGTGGCCGATCATCGGCTGCGCGATCTGGCTGTTCCTGGCGCTGCGCAGGCAGCATGAACTGCTCGGCAGGCTGGACGAACGCTGCGAAGCCGCCTTCGGCGATATCGACGCCCTGCTGACGGAGCGTAACGCGCTGATCGGCAATCTGGTGGAAACCGTGAAAGGCTTCGCCGGGCAGGAACACAAGGTCCTGAAGGACGTGATCGATGCCCGCGCCGCTGCGATGGCCAGCGCCGGACGCGCCACGCTGGAAGCGGACACGCAGATCGGCCAGTCGCTCAACAGCCTGTTCGCGATCAGCGAGAACTATCCGCAGCTCGCGAGTTCCCAGCATTTTGCGGAACTCCGCGCCGAACTCACCCGGATGGAGGATCGCATCACCGCGTCCCGCCGGTTCTACAATCTGTCGGTCGAGGAGTTGAACGGCGTTCGCCGTGCCTTCCCCGGCAACATGATCGACCGCTTCCTGCCTTTCGGCCGCCACGAGAAATTCTCGCTCGGCGAAAAGCGCGAGCAGTTCGCCGAACCGGTGAAGATCGGCTTCTGAGCGGAATTCCGCCATGGCGGTCCAAGGCTATGTCACGCATGCTGCCGAGAACAAGCGGCAGACGATCTGGTTGATCGCGGCCTATATCGTCGCGTTCCAGATGATCGGGGGACTGGCGGCCACGATCTTCATCATGATGTTCGATGCCGATCACATGCTGCTGTCGAACCCGATCGGCTATTTCCTGCGCTATGGCCTGCCGATGACAGGTATCGCCTTCGGCCTGTTCTGGTGGCTCAGCAACAAGCACGCCGAAGTGGTCGCTCGCACGTTGGACGTGCGGCCCGCCTCGCTGATCGATGAACCGCGCTTCGTGCGCATCGCCGACGAGCAATGCACCACGCTGGGCATCCGCGCGCCGCGCTTCGGGATCATCGAAGTGCCGCAGCCCAACGCGCTGGCGGTGGGCGAAGGGCCGGCGCGCGGATTGATCGCCGTGACGCGCGGCGCGCTCAGCCTGCTCGACGACGATGAACTGGCCGCGGTGATCGCGCATGAAGCCGCGCATATCCGCAATGGCGACACGAAAGTCCTGGCCGCCAACCATGCGCTGATGCGCACGGCGGTGATCCTCCAGGTCAACAACGCACTGCGCTTCGAGGATTGGCGGCAGGTCCTCATTCCGCTGCTGCTGCCGCCTTTCCTGATCATCATGCTGGCGAGCGGCTTCATCACCATGACGTCGATGAAGCTCGCACGCGAGGCTCGGCGCGGGATCAAGCTGACGCGCGACTACATTGCCGATGGTGATGCGGTGCGCGCCACCCATTACCCCGACGCGCTGATCGCCGCCCTGCGCAAGATGGCCGGGCGCGGCGCTTTCCCCGATAGCGACGCGTTCGAGGATCTGCTGTTCGAAGGCCGCGGCGCGGCGCATGGCGGGACCCACCCGGAAACACATGAGCGCATCGCGCGGATCGAGGAACTCGGCCGCTCGCTGATGTCGCCCGAACGGGTGCGCAGGGATACGCGCGGCCCCGCCGCCGGCGCTCCGCGCCCGGTCGTCGGCTTCGGCCGGAAAGGGCTCGCTGCGGGCACGCCCGCCCCGGGCTTGGCGCCTGCATTCGCCGCTGCCGCCGCCGTTCCCGAAGCGCCCGAACCCCGACGGCGCGAGAAACCTCCCCGGATCAGCAATGAAGCGCTGCTGAAACTAATGTTCACCGATTTCGCGGCCTACAAGGCGCATGTTGCGCACTGCACCGACTATTACGAATGGCGCGAGGAGGACCGGCGCAACTTCCTGGGCCTCAAGCCCGAACTGCGCCTGCCTGTCGCCGCCGTCGCCGCTTTCCTGCTGGTCTTCCACTGGCCGGCGGATGGCGACTATCGAGCCATGGCGTACAAGTTCAGCCCTACCGCTTTCGCGGAGATCGGGAAATTGACGCAAAGCGGCCCGTTCTGTTCCGGCCCGTCCTACCCCGACGGGAAATGCCCCGGCCAGAAGTGACGGGCTTCGTTCACCCCGTCATTGCGAGGCCATAAGACAGAAGCAATCCAGGGCGTTTGAGCGTGAGGCTCTGGATTGCCGCGTCGCTTTCCCCCCTCGCAATGACAGGATGGTCCTACGGTCCGCAGCTCCATCGCCCGGCATAGGTCCGCTCGGCCCCGTCCGCGCGCTGGTAGATGAGCTCGGCAGGGATCGGCGGGGATTCGCTGTTGTCGATCGGCGATCCGGTCAGTTCGATCCGCACGGTCTTGCCCGCGCCGGTGAAAGTGACGCCTTTCACCATCGCGTCGAACCCGCCCGGCGCAGCGATCCTTTCGACCGAATCCGCTACCTTCACGATCCCGCTTGCGGGCCCTTTCGAAGCCGCATCGCCCATCGCGATCAGCAGCACGGCGCCCGTCGTGTCGGAAAAACCGCAACCCAATTCGCCCGGAAGCTCGGTCTTCCGGATCTCGTCCGACGACAGGGTGGACAGGACGATCTGCGAACCGTCGCCCCCGATCGTGGGGCTTTCGGGAGCGGTCGGCGGCGTGGTCGCGGCAGGTTGCGAAGCTGCGGTATCCTTGGCCGCAGGTTCGGGCTCCTTCTCCTTCGAACAGCCCGCGACGGTCAGGGCCAGGCCGAGGATCAGTCCCGTCGCCACGCCGCGCAAATGAAAGAAATTCCTGTCCGACATGCTCTTCCCCTCGCGCGGCAGGCGGGGCCGCTTCATCGCGTTGAAATGCTTGAACCATGTGGCATGAACCATACGGTCTTGCATGTAACATTTCGACTGCGGTCGCGAGTGAACATCATCGAAAGCGCAAGATTCGTCGAGCTTCCGCTCCCATTCCGCTCTGGCAACCAATGCCGACCATGCCTATCTCTCGAGTGCGGCGACCACGTTCCCGTTCCCATTCACGGGATTCATGACCGGGACGGCCCGGCAGCTCGTTCAAGGAGACTGCCATATGGCCTGGTTCGCCCTTCTCACCGCCGGCCTGCTCGAAATCCTCTGGGCCTATGCCATGAAATTGTCGGACGGCTTCACACGCCCGCTGCCGACTGCGGCCATGGTCGCTTCCATGCTGGCGAGCTTTTCGCTGCTCGCCTGGTCGATGCGCACGCTTCCGCTCGGCACCGCCTATACGATCTGGACCGGGATCGGTGCGGTGGGCACTTTCGTGATCGGCATCGCCGTGCTGGGCGAAACGGCAACGCCCCAACGGATCGCAGCCGCGCTGCTGATCGTCGGCGGACTGGTGCTGATGAAGCTTTCCAGCCCGGCGTGATCGGCTCTCGCCATCTCGTTCTGCATCCGCTCGATCGTGCAATGTAGATCAGAACGGGTGGAAAGTGGGCCCGCTCAGACCGCCTGTTCCGCATGGGTCCAGAATTCCTCGCGCGAATTGACGCGCGGGAACGGCGTTTCCGGCTCCGGTAGGCCCAGGAAGGCGCAGAGCGGTTCCCAGCCCTGCGCAGCTTCGAACACCAACAGCCTTTCGGGGGGAATAGTGTCGATCACCGCGCGCGCATGGCGTTCGAACGCAGCGATCACGTTGGCGCGGGAATAGTCACGGGCGAAGGTCTTCTCGCAGATCAGGATCTGGGCGAAGCGCATCGGATGGGCTTCCGCATCCTCCATCGTGGCTGCATCGATCCCGGCCATCGCCTTGAGAATCGTCTCCTCCATGCTTTCATACCAGCGTTCCGGATCGCGCATGGTCAGGACCACTTTCGCTTGCGGATAGCGCTGCGCCAGTTCCGCATAGAAATGGCAGCTCGGCCAGTCCACGCTGGCGCGGTAAGGCGCGAAGACATCTGCCCACTCCACCGCTTCACCGCCGGCGGTGCGACGCCAGAACGGCACCTGCTCCGGATTGGCGAGAACTTCCACCATATGGTGGCATGGCCCGAAACCCAGCTGTTCCAGAGCCACTTTCAGCGTAAGCGTGCCCGTGCGGCCGAGACCGGCCCCGATCACTTGCAGTCCCATCATTTCCCCCCTGCCCTCGTGGGCTCAGGCGGTCTGGAAGATCAGGCGAGCGCCTTGCGCGCCTCCAGAGCTTCCAGCGCCGCAGCGCATTCTTCCGGCCGCGAGATGCGTTCATCGGCCAGGAACATCACGGTGTATTGCATGTCGAACTGCTCAGCCTCGTCGTCCTGCAGAGCCTTCGCCACTTCCGGCACCGTCGAAAGCTGGTGGAACTTCTGGTAATCCGCTTCGGTCCAGAACCAGATCTCGGTCAGCACGTCGAAATCATAAGCATAGGGTGTATCGGCATCGCCGATCTGGGTGACGCCGTCGGGATGCGGGAAGGTACGGCGATACTGGCCGAACACGCAGCGGCCCTGTTCGTCCGTCAGCACTTTCAGCGCCACTTCGGCATGGCCGGTTTCGTAGCGCTTGATGAAAGCCTCGCGCGACATTCCGGCGGGCTTGCGCATGGTGCACATCATCTTCACCGCCGGTTCGCCGCTATGGCCGGGCGGGGGCGGCATGAGCCGATCGGCCGGAGTGATGCATTCATCCGCCACGATCATCAGCATCTTGCTGCGATCGAACTGGTCGCGCTCATCCTCCGCGATCAGCTCGCCGGCATTGGTGGTCGCCATCTCGTTCTGCATCCGCTCGATCGCGGCCTGATCGTCGAACCACAATTCGGTCACCACGTCGAATTCGGGACGCGCCGCCGCATCGCCTACATGGGACACGGCCACCATGCTGTCGGGCAGCAGGAAGCTGCGGCGATATTCGTGGTAGAAGGGCACCAGCTGCATCGAGACCTGGACATGCTGGTTCTCATAGCGTTCGATGAACGCGTCGCGCGGCATGCCGGGTTTGGCCGTCAGCAGGAAAATCATCTTGGTCATGGCAGCGTCCTCTCTCTTCCGGGCCGCACTATCGCGCGGGGGGATGGTGGGGTCAATCACGGAGCGGCAGGATCGTCCCGACGAGAGGAAACAACCTATCCTCCATCGTCACCCTGAATTCGGTTGGCGCTTATCCCCTTGGGCAGCGTAACCCCCGTCATTGCGAGCAGAGCGAAGCAATGACGAAGTGACGGATGCGAGCGGGATATATCCAACTCGGTTCAGGGTCCATTTCTCGCTCCTACGGACAGACAAGGATGCTGATGCCCAAGTCCAGCATGACGGGAAGGAAAACATCTCCGCGCCTCCGCGTGAGCAATCATGGTTCACGCGGAGGCGCGGAGTAATGGCAGGAATGGCTGCTCCCGACCCGTTGCGGACGTTTCCCTAACCCCGTCATGCCAGCGCAGGCTGGCATCTGTTTGCACCG
>CAMLQG010000060.1 GCA_946482075.1 uncultured Erythrobacteraceae bacterium | reverse complement strand
ACTACTGGCGCGTCTGGCTGCAACGGCCCGAACTGGCCCTCGTGCCCGAATCCTTCGACGATCTGCTGGAAATGATGGCCCCTCCCAGCGCCGTCCTGGCGCTGGGCGATGGCGGCGCGCATTATGCGGTGATCTGCGACGCGGCCTATCCCACCTTCATGCTGAGCTATTGGGGGCGTGACAGGAAGGAAGGGACGCTTCCCCTGCCCTGGATCATCCACATGCTGACCCAGAAGCCCGCGCGCATGATGCGTTTCGAGGATCGCGGCAAGGTGGCGCCGGGTTACAAGGCGGACCTGAACCTGATCGATTTCGATGCACTTCGGCTGCATGCCCCGCATACGGTGAACGATCTTCCCGGCGGCACCCGACGGATCAACCAGAATGCCGACGGATATGTCGCGACGATCGTATCCGGCCAGGTCATCATGTCGCAAGGCAGGCCGACCGGCGCTCTACCCGGCCGGCGCGTGAGCGTGTGAGGGCCGCATGAGCGAAATCATCATCTGCGCCACGGTCGCCGTGGGGCCGAACGAACGCGTCGAATTCGAACGGCAGGCGGCTCAACTGACGGCGATGGTCGCCGAGCGCGAAAGGGGACGGACTCTCACCTACCGCTGCGACTGGGCTGCCGCCGTCGACGGACGCGCCTGCATCACCGAAATCTATGCGGACTGGGACGCCCTGCGGGCACATTCGGCAAATGTGATGGCTGCGACCGCGAATTTTCACGCGTTGTTCGAGTTGACGGAATTGCTCATCATCGGAGCGGCTCCGCCGACCTATATCGTCGAGAAATACAGCGCGCGTTACGGCTCGCGCGTGTGCTTCTTCGACCAGCCGCTGTAACCCCTTTAGCCTGCTTTCGGCATGGCTTGCGCTCGATCGGGATCGAGCGCGAACAGGATGACGGCCGAAACGAGGAACAATGCCCCGGACGCGTAGCAGACGGCGACATAGTTCCCGAAGAGGTCGAACCCCGCGGCGAACACCATGCCTCCCACGCCGATCCCCATGACGATGAACGTGCTGACGAAGCCGAAAAGCGCGGAGTAGTTCCGTTCGCCGAACATGCGGAGGCAG
This sequence comes from uncultured Erythrobacteraceae bacterium, assembly GCA_946482075.1. Next base: position 19,875 of record CAMLQG010000060.1, on the reverse strand, counting down.
AAATAGCCTACGAAATCCGCCTCCGCCCCGTAAGCGAGCGCGATAAGGGCGGCTGCCACCGGTAACAGCATCATCGTTCCCGCAGCGCCGCCCGCACTGCCGAACAGAAACGCGCCCGTGCTTGCCAATGCCAGGCAGGCGGCGGACACCGCGCCGGCCGGAAAGCGATCGAGCAGGAAACCCGCAGCGAGGCGCCCCACCCCGATGCAGATCGCGAACAGCGAGCCCACGCGTGCGGCCGAGGGGAGATCGAACCCGCCCCCGGTCAGGAGCGGCTGCATATGTCCCATGAAGCCGCCGATAGGGACGGATGCGATGCCGAGGCCGGAAGCGAGCAGCCATAGCCGTCGATCGGCGACCATATCCCACAGCGAAGAATGCTCTTTGCGCGGACGATTCTCGTTCTCGGGCGTGCGCAGCCACAAAGTCACGATCGGGAGCCCCAAGAGCAGCACGGTGCCAGCCAGCGCAGCGTAACCCCAGCGCCAATCATGGGCGGCTATGATCCCGGTGATCAGGGGAATCGCGACTGCGCCCACCACCGACACGCCGGTCATCGTGATGGCGAACGCCATTCCAGGCCTATCCGCGAACCACAGGGCCACCGGCTTCGTGAACACGGTCGCGCTGGTCATCGGCCCTGCGATCGCCAGTCCCACCAGGAGAGCATGGAAAGGCAGCGATCCGAAGGACACCTGCGTGATGGCAAGCAGCACCGCAGCCAGAAGGACGAGCCCCACACACCCGACCTTCCGGGCGCCGATCCTGTCGACCAGAGATCCGGCGAGCGTATGCATCGGCAAGGCCAGCAGGCTTACGAGAGGAATGATGGTGGCCTCGGCCCGGCTCAGGGCGAATTCCCGCTGGATCGGCTCGATGAACAGGCTCGCTGTCAGCACGATCATGCTGAACCCGACGCCCGTTCCCGTAAAGGCGGCGGCCAGACATTGCCAGGCGGAGATCGAGCGTTTCATTCAGGTACACCGCTTCTTTCATATTACATGAGCGCACACCGGCCCGGCGAGCATCCTCGCCGGACCGACGGCTCCCTCATGCCTAGAAACGAAATGTGCCCTGCAGGATCAACTCCCTCGCGCGATTGCCGACGACGATCAACTGGCCGGCCGTGCCGCGAGGCCGGTCGATCGAGAGGCCGAAATACTTCGTGTTGGTGAGGTTGCGGCCGATCAACGCAAGTTCCCACTTCTGGTCGGTCGAATAGATGCGGGCGCCCGCATTCAGCAGCCAATAGGCATCCTGCTTGCTCAGCGGGTTGTAGTTTTCCTGAGCGATATAGCTGCTGGTATAGCGTGCATCCGCGTTGACGCCGATGCTCAGATTGTTCTGAACCTCGACATCGTAGCTCGCGCCCATCGTCGCGCCGAATTTTGGAGCGCGATAGAGCTGTTGCCCGCTCAGATCCTGCTGGCCCGCCACGCAGCCGGTTACCGCAGTCTGGCCCGTATAGCAGGGCGCGCCGGGGAAGCTCAGGAACTTCGCCCGGTTATAGCCGAACGATCCACGCAAGGAGAGCTGGTCGGTAATCCGCGCATCGACCGATCCTTCCACGCCGGTCGTGCGGGCAGAAGCCGCGTTGCGCAGGATATAGCGAGTGAAGACAGGATCGTAGGAAGATGTCTGCAGGCCCTTGAACGTGTAGCGGTACCCGACCAGTTCCAATCGCACCCGGTTGTTCATGAACTGACCCTTGAAGCCGACCTCGCCGCCCCGGGCCTTCTCTGCGCCGAACTCGACCGTTGCTTCGCTATCCGCCACCGTGAGCACGTTGGGATTGGCGATGCCGCCCGATTTGTACCCGGTCTTGTAGGCACCATAAATGGTCGTCCGCGGAGTGGGATGCCAAGTCAACGTGACTTCGGGCGACACGTCCTCATCGGAGTACCGATTGCGGAGGACGACCGCAGGAGAAAGGAAGGCCGCGCTGAGCAAGCCGTGCACATAGGGTTGGTTCTGAACCGTCCGTTTCTTCTCGCGGGTCCAGCGGGCACCGCCGGCAAGCTCGAGATTGTCGAGGATGTTCCAGCGCACCTGGCCGAAGAGCGAATAGGTCGTGGTGCTGTTGTCGGCCTGCTTCGTCGATGTCATGAAACTGCCGGTGGCCACATCCGCCGGGACATACTGAATTCGAAGATCGGTGAATTGCGAACGCGTCATATGGTCGTAGAACGCGCCCAGCGTGAAATTGATCGGACCGTCGAAATCGCTGACCGCGCGGATTTCCTGCGAGAAAGCTTCGGTGATCTCATCGGTACCGCCGCCCGACTGACTGATCGCGCTGCCGGTGCTGTCGTCGCGTCCGAACTTCTTGATCTTGTAATAGCCCGTCACTGCGGTGAGATTGATCGAACCGAGCGTGAGGTCCGTATTCAGGCTCGTGACGAAGTTCTTGTTGCGGCTGAACGGGATACCATCCTCGAAGCCCGTCCCCTTGACGTAGGTCGGAGCGAATGCGGTGACCGCTCGTTTGAAGTTGAGCGTGCAATCGTCCTGCGGGTCGATGAAGCCGCTCGAGGTCGGCTTCACTCCGGGTGCGCAAACCGCCTCCCAGTTCGAGTCCCCGTTGAACTTGGAATCTCCGTAGAGAACCTTGAGGTTGAAGCTCAGATCGGAAGTCGGCTCGAAAATCGCGGTAAGCCGCCCGACATAGGTCCGCCCGCCCGGATTGCGCTTGGACCACGCTCCGGGCAGCGTCACGCCGGGGTTCGCCGGATCGGCCACCGGCCTGGCATAGTTGCGGATCCAGCCATCCATCTTGGAAGCACGCCCCGCGATCCGCACTTTGAGCGTATCGCTGAGCGGGCCGCCGATGGCGCCTTCCACATAGCGCTCGCGCGCCCTGAACTCGTAACCGGCCTTCGCGTAGCCTTCGAGGACGTCCGTCGGATTGACCGAGGTCACGGAGAACACGCCTGCGGGGCTGTTCTTGCCGAAGAACAGCGCTTGCGGCCCCTTGAGGATCTCGACCTGCTGGATATCGAACATGGCCTGATTGACGACGACACCGCGGCTGATCTGCAGCCCGTCGATATTGACGGTCACGGTCTGTTCAAGACCCGCGTCGCCCTGCGCCGAACCGATGCCGCGGATGACGAAGCTCGCACCTGCGCCCGACCCGCCGCGATAGAGTTCGACTTGCGGGGTAAGCTGCGAAATTCTCACCAAGTCGTTTGCCGCGTAACGGTTGACGTCCTCCGAAGTCATCGCGGTCACCGCGACGGGCACGGCAATGAGCGACTCCGCCTGCTTGCGAGCAGTCACGATGATCTCGCCGCCCCGCGCGAGGCCGGGCTGGCCATCCGCTTCCTGCGCCCAGGCCGAGCCATGTTGCGAACCCGCTATGGCAGCCCCGGCCAGCGCCGCCGCCTTGATGAACTTTGCCCGCCCCATGCACCTCTCCCCGACCGTTGCCGCATCCCGGACGAGACAACCTCCGAGAAAGCGATCGATATTCTGCAGTTTGTGATTTTTGTCTGCCCGGTTCGGGAAGGCATTTCTAATATGAATCTTCCACGCCATTAGACGAAATCCGATTGGATTTTTGACTTGGAACGGACCTGATCGATCCGCACGCGGAAGCAGCGGCGGCGCCTCTCCGGAAGCACTTCAATATATTGTAACAAAATGGTTTTCTATAATCCCGGCAAGCCCGCGCGATCACCGGCCATCCCGCGCTTCTGTGCGCCGACGATCAACGGATTCGTATGAAGAGGCGCGTATTCATATTGGATGCGCGTGTTCACGCCCAATACGCTGCGCCCCGCAAATTGATCAGAACTCAAGTTCGGGAGAACAGTGTGTCCAGCTATGACCTCATTATTCGCAACGGCATTGTCGTCGACGGTACGGGCGCCAAACCCTATCGCGCGGATGTCGGGATCACGGCCGATCGCGTGGCCGCGATCGGCGATCTCGCCGATGCCACGGCAGAAAGATCGATCGATGCGGAAGGGCGTTTCGTGGCACCGGGCTTCATCGACCCGCACACGCATTTCGATGCGCAGATATTCTACGACCCGACCTGCTCCGACGCCTTGCAGAATGGCGTAACCACCATTCTCATGTCGAATTGCGGCATCGGCCTCGCCCCCTGCCGGCCGGATGACCGCGAACGCTACATGCTCATGCTCGAAGCGGTCGAACAGATTCCGCATGCCGTTCAGAAGGCCATCCTTCCCTGGTCCTGGGAAACGGGACCGGAATTCATCGCAGCGCTGAAGAAGCAGAAGAAGGCGCTGAATCTGATGGCCTACGCCGCATTGGGTCCGATCCAGATGTACGCGATGGGTATCAGCGAAAGCAAAAGCCGGCGCCCGACACGCGGCGAAATCGACGACATGAAGCGCATGATCAGCGAGACGATGGATGCCGGCGCGATCGGCATCTCCATCTGCTACCAGGGCGACAATAGCGGCCATGTCGACAGCGACGGCGGCCCCTTGCCCAATGACCTGCTATCCCACGAAGATGTCTGCGACATCTCCAACGTGCTGGCGGAACGCAATGATGGACTCATCCAGCTTCTTGCCGGTCGGGCCGGCATCGATCCCACCGCATCGCTGAGCGAGAAGCTGACGGCGCTTGGCAGGCCTGTCCTGCACAGCTTCCTCTCCCAGGCCGGTGAAGACGGCTATGCGCTCAAGAAGGGGCTCGACTGGCACGATCGAGTGAACGCGGACGGAAAAACGCTTCTTTCGCAGACTTTCTCGGGCCGTGGTTGGGTCGAAATCAGCCTCGGCACGGCCGTCTCGTTCGATATGGACCCCACATGGCGGGAGCTTTCCTTCGCGGGCGACGACGAGGCACGCATCGCAAAGCTGCAGGACCCCACCTTCGTTCAGCGGCTGAAGGAAGCCTACAACCCTCAGATCTTCGCATCGAACAACGGCGTCATCGAAGAGCTGACACTGCTCTCCGCTCCTGACGCGCCGGAATACGAACGATATATCGGCAAGAAGCTCGGCCCCATCGCGGAAGAGCGCGGCATGCACATCGTCGACATCTATGCCGACATCAACATCAAGTCCCGCGGCCGCGCGGCTTTCAAGACCATGGATCTCACCGCCAGCCTGGACGCGATCATGCAGGTCTGGGGGCACAAGAACGTCCTGATCGGCGGATCGGATGGCGGCGCGCATCTCCAGTCGTTCGTCGGTGCCGGCTGGACGACCGACCTGATGGTATGGCTGGTCCGGGATTCGAAGCGCGTGACGGTGGAGGATGCGCATTACCAGATGTCGAATGTGACCGCCCAGGCGCTCGGCCTATCCGACCGCGGCGTCCTGGCGCCAGGCATGGCGGCGGACATCCTGGTCTATTCGCTCGACGAATTGTTCTTCGATACGAGCAAATATTACGATGCCGACGATTTGCCCGCAGGCGGACGAAGAAAGAGAATCAATTCGGGCGGCTATCGCTGGATCTTGGTGAATGGCGAAATCGCGATGGACGGCAAGGAATATACCGAGAGTTCTTCCGGCCTTTTCCTGGCACCGGACAAGTCTCTCGGCGGCCCGCCGGCGACGGGCGGCAAGGCCCGCCCGGTCGCGGCAGCAGCCTGATCGAGCCACCAGGTCGCTCGCGATGTGCCGTTTCGCGAGCGACCCGAACGGCTTGCGGGCGGATCAGTTCAAAGCAAGAGGTGCGCTTGTCACGCCACCGACAAGCGGCCCGGCGCCCGTCTGCGGCAAGGGCGTTCCTCCTCTCGCTGCGAAAGTCGCAGCCAGGGACATGAACTGACGCAGCGGGCGCTCGTCATTGCCGCGAAGCTTGGCGAAACCGAAGCTGCAATACATCGGTTTTTCAAACGGAAGGATGCGCAACCCTGCCGGCAGGCGGTGGGGCTGCCCCGGATAGTTGATCCATAGCGATGGCGTTCCCAGCATCTGGACCATGTGATACCGGGATTCATATTCCGTTTCCGGCGGCTCGATCCAGGAAATCCCCGAAAACATGCCTGCCTGGTCCGGATTGCAGGACGTCGAGAAATCGCGATTTCCCGTCAGGATTTCCATTCCCGCGATGTCGGCGGCGCCGACCTTCTCGCATTTCGCCAAAGCATGCGCTTCTGGGACGAGCAGCACGATCTCATGGCGCGAGAGGACGATCGATTCCATCCGATCATCGGATGCCGGCAAGGGCGCATAGACGATGTCCACCCGTTGATCGGCAAGATCCCTGAACAGGTCTCTCGCTTCTTCGTTGAAGCATTTGATGGTTACGTTCGGATAGGATTTGATGAAGCGATCGATGACATCGTAACGCAACGCATCGTGGATCGTGGAGTCCTCGCGCGCGATCGTCAGCTGGCCACTCTTCCTCCGCAGGAATGTGTCGGCGATGCTTTTGAACTCACCGTAATTCGCATCCATTTTCTGGCAGATCGGCAGCAGGGCGCGGCCTTCGGGGGTGAGTTCCACTGCCCGCTTGGTTCTGATCAGGAGGTCGAACCCAAGCACGTCCTCAAGCTGCCGGACCTGCGTCGAGAGCCAGGGCTGGGCCACGTTGAGCTTCTTCGATGCCGAGGTGAACGATCCGCTCTCGGCCACTGCGACGAATGCGATAATCTTCTTGAACATGTCCGGCCTCTCCACCCCTTATTTTTTATCCTCACATGGCGCGAACTGATCGCATCCTCGTGCAGGTGGAAACATAACCCATCCTTCTCGCTTAGGGCAAATGCGGATCGTCCCGGACGCACCAACCTTCCCGACGCTCATAATCGTCGGCGGCCCTTCCGGCTCGCGGGTGGGTTATCTCGTCGAAACCCCCTGCTCGAATGCGAAATTGTCCCAATCCGGCCGCATCAGATGTTCGCGATAAGCGCTCATGTTCAGGGGATACTGGGTGACGATGCGCCCCGTCTCCGAAAAGTAGTAGTTATGGCACGAGCCCTTCCACAGCGTCACCTTGCCGATATGGGACTGGAGCTCTTCATTGTACTGCTTCTCGGTTTCCGGCTTGACGTCGATCCAGGCGATATCGTTCGTATCCATCCATTCGATATGCCGGACCATATAGGCGGCTTCCAGTTCCGCCATGGTGATCAGCGAGCCCTGGTTCGTGTTCGGGCCGTAGCTCATGAACAGGTTCGGGAAACCGTGAGTGGTGATGCCCAGATAGGCGTGCGCGCCGTCCGCCCAGGCATCCCTGATGCGAACCCCGCCCCGCCCGCGCACATCGAGCGCGGACAGGAACCTGTCGACATGATAGCCCGTGGCGCAGATGATGACGTCGTATTGCCGTTCCGCACCGGTTGCATCGACGATCCCCTGCGACGTGATCCGCGCCGCGCGCTCCGTGATCAAATCGACATTGTCGCGATTGAATGTCGGATAATACTCGTTGGATGAGAGAGGCCGCGCGCAACCCCAGTTGAAATCGGGCGTCAGCCTGGCCCGAACCTCCGGGTCCTCGACAGCGAGAAGGTTCTGGCGGCCGAGTTCGATGAACTCGCTATCGTCGTGGATTTCGGGCCAGTTGATGAATTTCTCGAAGTCGCGGAACAGGCCGAGGCGTTCTTCGCGAACGAGACCTATGTCGGCCTCCCGCGCGGCAAGGGTTTCCGCGTCGAAAACCTTGTCGTCCTTGGGCAGAACCCAATTGGGCGTGCGCTGATAGAGATCGACATGTCCCACCTGCTCGGCGATCACGGGCAGCATCTGGACGGCCGTGGCCGCACTGCCGATCACGGCCACGCGCCTGCCGGTCAGATCGACATCCTCCCGCCAGCGCGCGGTGTGAAACAGAATACCGTCGAAAGTCTCCAGACCGTCGATCTCGGGCCACTTGATCTGGTTGAACATTCCCTGCGCGCTGATCAGCACATCGACAGCGTCTTCCTCCCCGTTCGAAAGGCCGACGCGCCAGCAATTGCACTCGTCGTCCCATATCGCGCGCGTCACTTCAGTGGAAAAACGGGCATAGGGACGGATGCCCATGCGGTCGGCCGCGCCTTTCATATATTCCAGGATTTCGGGCTGCCGGGCGAACGACTTGCTCCAGGCGGGATTGAGATCGAAAGAGAACGAATAAAGCAGCGACGGGACGTCGCACTCCAGGCCGGGATAGCGGTTCACATTCCAGGTGCCGCCGAAGTCCTCGGTCCGCTCCCAGATCACGATGTCGGCGTATCCCGCCTGCTTGAGCCGATAGGCGGCCGCCATCCCGCCAGGCCCGGCGCCGATTATGCCGATCCGCCGACGAACCGCCGGCCTTGTTTCTTGAAGCGCACTCAACCCGGCATCCTTCGGCACCGTATATTCCTCCCACATCTCACGGCCCTTCGAAGAAAGCCGTTTTCCTATTTTTCAAGCCGGACGGCCACGAGATCGTGGATCAAGTGGTCACATGCCCGGCCCAGGTCGCGCCGGCGATCCGCCAGCTGCCTGCGCTTCTGCTGAGAGCAAAGGTGAACACCCCACGGTCGGCAATCGGCTCGGGCTGATCGCTCATGGTGATATGATAGCATAGATCGACACTTGCATAGGCATGGTCGCCTTCCACGACCAGCTTGTCGATGCCGAGTATCTCGGAACGGTAGCCGGTAATCGAGGACCGGGCGATGGATGCTTCCACTTCCTGCGCCCATCTTTCAAGCGAATCTGCTCCGGACCAGTGAAAGGGCGCAAAAGCGTCTATGATCGAAGGCGCAGCAATGAAACAGTCCCGCTTCAGGAATTCCCGACGATCCATCGCGCTGATGAAGGCGCGGACCGGCGCCAGCACCGCTGCCTCCAGTTCAGGCTTCTCGACGGTCTTCGAACTCTCGACAATGCCGTTCATCGCGATCTCCCATTTGACGGGACGCGCACGCTCGCATCGGAGTGATGTGAGGTCTAATACGCAAATCGTCATCCACCAGATGGTATTCTTATAACCAGGGCAGAAAGGATGGCCGGGATATTGCAGGGACCGGAAAAATGGTGGGCGGTGAGGGGCTCGAACCCCCGACCCTCTCGGTGTAAACGAGATGCTCTACCAGCTGAGCTAACCGCCCGGTCGGCGCGCGTTTAGCGCGTTTTACCGCTCGGTCAATCTTTCCGAGATGTCGCAACCCTGCTTCCACGACGCCGACGCAGCCGATGAATTCCGTGGTTCCGAAGGTTAAGGTGGCGGTCTGTCGCCTGCCGACACGCAACCGGGCGGCATCGGACGATGCACGAAAGCTATTTTTCCACAGGCAGCTTGGGTGTATAAGCAAGCGACGCCGAGGGGGCTATCCGAGGAGGATACGCCTATGCTGAAGGACCTGCCGCGTGCGGCTCCGGTCGATCCCTGGACAGTTGGTCCACGGGCCAGGCCCCGCGCGACGCTCGACCCGTCGATCCGCCGCATGATCTACGGCCCGATCCGGCCGATGGTTGAGCCCGGCCTGCTGTCGCGCCTCTTCCACTGGAAATAGGCCGCCGGAACGAATGGCAGCCGGAACGGTCACCATGCGGGGCGGACAGCGGCGAAATCCCGCCCCGAATGCGCCTTTCGCGGAACCATCCTTTGCCGGGAGCTTTCGTTTCACAGGAGATGCCGAGGCATCCGAACGGGCCGGACAGGCCAAACAAGCCCAGAGAGGACAGATCATGTCATCCGAACTCGAATTCTATCGCGACCGCATGAAGCTGGAAAATTCACTGGCCCTGCAATCGCACGATCCCGAACGCGTCGCCACGCATCAGCGGCTGGCGGCGGAATATGCCAGGCGGGTGGATTTCCTGAGCAAGGGTTCCTCGCGCGGAATGCAAAGCTAGAGGATCGTCGAAAGACGGGCCAATCCCGTTCGCGCCGAGTCTGTCGAAACCCTGCTTCTATCGAAGAACCATCGTCATGCTTCGCACAGCTGCGCTTCCAACAGGCTCGGGACGAACGGACGAGAATTTCACACGACCCGCACGGTCTCGCGTTCAAGCTGTTCGAAATAGCGCGCCATTCCGGTGAGGGCCTTTTCGGTAAGCGCGATGAAGGCACGGCGACGGTCCGTTTCATCTTCCGTCCGCCGCAACAGCCCTGCTTGGGTCAACTGGCCGATCCAGCGCAAGGCAGTGGTGGGTGGAACTCCGGCCGCGATGCAGAGGGAGGTAACCGACACGCGAGCGCCTTCTGCATGGGCGGCGGTCAGATCCAGTAGGATGTCCCACGCCGGATCGGCGAAGAGATCGGGATCGAAGAAGCGCCCGCGCAATTGCCGCTGGCGAAGTATCCGCCGCAGCAGGCGAGGATCGGGCAGCGTGATGGCCGGGCCACGGAACACTGCACTTTCATCCTTGCCCTCCTCCTTTCCGGTAAAGGGAATGGACGGCGTTTCCACCTGCTCTGCCCGCCTATCCGCAGATCCAGGCCGGCCTTCCAGACCTTCGAGCCGTTCCGCTATGCGATCCACCTGTTCCGTCAGGCGCAGGAGCATCAGCCGATCTTCTTCCGACAATTCCCGAACGCGCAGATTGGCAAGGCCGGCCAGCGCGCGTCCCAGCGCGATCACCCGTTCACCCCGCGTGGGATCGACGAGAATCTGCGGACGAGACTGATCGAGACAGGAGAAGGCCGCATCCAGACCATCCAGCGTGGTGGATATGATCAGTTGCGCACCCGATCGTGCGGCGCGCATGTCCAGCCGGTTCAGCAGCGCCATCTCCGCCGCCTGGACGCGCGGACAATCGACCATCACGACATCGGGCAGCGGCTTGGGATCGCCTTCCAGCAGACTGTCCAGCGAACCGCATTCCGCGATCAGCAGGCCGGCCGCTTGCGCATCATCGTGAAGGATATTGCGCATATGCGGCCTGTCCGCGAACAGGGAAACGGAAACCGATCGTACCGCCTGATCGTGCAACACATCATATGCGAAATTCGCCTGCGCCATGCCCTACCCTTTCTGAACTTGAACATAATGAGAACAAAAAGGGAATTTGTCAAGAATGTTCCGCTGATGCTCCTCAGGGCCGGATCTCGATGGGCGTGCCGTCCGGCACCAGGTCCCAGATCTCCTCGATCTGGGCGTTGGACAACGCGATGCAGCCATCGGTCCAGTCGCCGGCGACGCGGCCATCGCCGAGCGCGTTGGGCTGGCCGTGGATGAAGATCAGCCCGCCCGGCGAGCGGCCATATCGCGCGGCGAAAGCGCGGTCCCGCGCGTTCGGGTAGGAGATGTGAAGCGAGAGATGATAGGAGCTGCGCGGATTGCGATAGTCGAGGACGTAGCGCCCTTCCGGCGTGCGTTCATCCCCTTCGAAACGCTTGTGGCCCACCGGATCATCGCCATATTGCAGGCCGCCATAGCTCTTGAGCAGCCGTCCCTGCCCGTACAGCGTCAGGCGGCGCTGCGCCTTCTCCACCAGCACGAAATCGACCGGGACGGCACGCACGGGCTGCGGGGGAAGTGGCGGCGGCGGGAGAGGCGCGGCACGCTCCGCCACGCGCGGCGCGCAGGCGGACAGCGCGAGAGCGAGGAGGAGGAATGGGGCGGGCCGGCGCAGCATCAGGCCAGTGTAGAATATAGGCACCGCAAGCTTAAGCGTCATTGCGAACGCAGTGAAGCAATCCAGGGGCGGCAGTGTATTGCGCACTGGATTGCTTCGGGCTCCGGCCCTCGCAATGACGGACATCCGGGTCGGACGGAAACGCCCTTGCCCGCCTGAAATCAATCCAGGAACGGATCGCGCACCAGGATCGTATCCTCGCGCTCGGGGCTCGTCGAAACCAGCGCCACGGGCGTTTCGATCAGTTCCTGCACGCGCTGGATATATTTGATCGCCTGGGCCGGCAGATCGGCCCAGCTGCGCGCGCCCGCGGTAGTGCCTTCCCAGCCGTCCATTTCCTCGTAGATCGGTTCCACGGCGGCTTGGTCGGCGGCGTGGGAGGGATAGTAATCCAGCACTTCGCCGCGCAGGCGATAGCCGATGCAGATCTTCACTCTGTCGAACCCATCCAGCACGTCGAGCTTGGTGAGCGCGATGCCGGTCACGCCGCTGATCGCGCAGCTCTGGCGCACCAGCACCGCATCAAACCAGCCGCAGCGGCGCTTGCGGCCCGTCACGGTGCCGAATTCATGGCCGCGCTCGCCCAGCCGCTGGCCGGTCTCGTCCTCCAGCTCGGTCGGGAACGGACCGGAACCGACCCGCGTGGTATAGGCCTTGACGATACCCAGCACGAAGCCGGTCGAACTCGGCCCCAGGCCCGAGCCGGAGGCGGCCGTGCCGCTCACCGTGTTGGAGCTGGTGACGAAGGGATAGGTCCCGTGATCGACATCGAGCAGCACGCCCTGCGCGCCTTCGAACAGGATGCGCGCGCCGGCCTTCCGGACCTGGTTCAGGCGCTTCCACACCGGCTGGGCATATTGCTGCACGAAAGGCGCGATCTCGCGCAGATCGTTGAGCAGCCGTTCGCGGTCCACCGGCGGTTCGTTGAAGCCCGCGCGCAGCGCATCGTGATGCGCGCACAGCCGGTCGAGCTGCGGCTGCATCTGGTCCAGATGCGCCAGATCGCACACGCGGATCGCGCGGCGGCCGACCTTGTCCTCATAGGCCGGGCCGATGCCGCGCCCGGTCGTGCCGATCTTGCCCTTGCCGGCCGCGGCTTCGCGCAGCACGTCCAGATCGCGATGGATCGGCAGGATCAGCGGGCAATTATCCGCGATCGCGAAATTGGCGGGCGTGATCGCAACCCCCTGCCCTTCGAGCTTGGCGATCTCGTCCCGCAGCGCCCAGGGATCGAGCACCACGCCATTGCCGATGATCGACAGCGTGCCGCGCACGATGCCCGACGGCAGCAGGCTGAGCTTGTAGACCTGGTTGCCCACGACCAGCGTATGGCCGGCATTATGCCCGCCCTGGAAACGCACAACGGCATCGGCGCGGCTCGCCAGCCAGTCGACAATCTTGCCCTTGCCTTCATCGCCCCACTGGGCGCCGATCACGGTAACGTTGGCCAAGGTGAAACCCCTTCCGGAAAAACCCGCCGCGCCCTAGGGTATGGGGGCGGCAAGGGCAACCGGCGAAAGTGGATTTGGCGGCGGTGAGCGTCCGGGCTGTCACCTGTTCGCCACTAGAGGACAGGATCAATCACAAACATCCGTTCGTGCTGAGCTTGTCGAAGCACCGCCCTTCTCTTCTTTCGAAAGGAAAAGCAGCCCTTCGACAGGCTCAGGGCGAACGGCATCAGATGTATCGGAAAACACTCAAGCCCCCACCAGCCACCCCGCCACGCCGCCCGCCACCACCAGCGCCGGCGTCACCACCCGGCCCATGATCCGCCACACCGCCGCCCGCCCCCCCACGAACAACCGCCCCGCCTGCCACAGGTTCGTCGCCCGCTCCACCGTCGACCAGCCCAATTGCAGCCAGGTCGCCCCGATCACGCCCACCACGGCCGCCGCCACGCCCGCCAGCACGCGGTGCAGCGCCGGATTCTCCACGATCGCTTCCAGCCGTTCATAAAGCACCAGCGAGAAGGCGAAGGCCGGCAGGAACATCCCCGCCGTCACCGCCAGCGCGCCGTCCAGCCCGCCCGCGAGATAGCCGGCGAAAGTCCCGAAGATCACCAGGGGCGCCGGCAGCGTGTTCGCCAGCGCCACGCCGTCGAGGAAACTCCCATCGGAAAGCCAGCCCCGCCCTACCGTGTCCGCGCGGACATAGGGGATCGCGGTATAGGCCCCGCCGAAGGTCAGCAGCCCGCCTTTCAGCCCGGCCACGAACAGAGCCGCCGTGCTCGCCGCGCCCGACGCCACGACCGCAATCGGCGCATTCGCGGGCATGCCCGCCCGCATGGCCAGGCCTAGCGCGACGGCCCCCAGCAGGACCGCCGCGAACACCGCTTTCCTCCCGGCAAAGGCATAGGCCAGCCCCGCCCCCGCCAGCGGGATCCAGAACGGCACGCCCAGCAGCGTCGCGGCGAAGCTTGCGGCGGCCAGCACCCACAGCAGCCGGTCCTCCAGCACATGCGCGCCGATCCGCTGCACCGCGCGCAGGATGATCGCCAGCACCACCACTTGCACCCCGAACATCGCCGCCGCCATTGCCGGCTGGCCCATGATGAAGTCGCGATAGAGCCATGCCGCGCCCAGCATCAGCACGAAGCCCGGCAGCATGAAGCCGAGCCCCGCCAGCACCCCGCCGATCCGCCCGCGCGCCATCATCCCCATATGGACGCACAGCTCATGCGCTTCCGGCCCCGGCAGCACCTGCATCACCGCGAGCAGCCGATTGAACCGCGCGCTCGAGATCCAGCCCTCCTCCTCCACCAGCGCATGCCGGATCATCCCGATCTGCGCCACCGGCCCGCCAAAGGCGAGACAGCCGAAACGGAGGAATTTGAGGAACAGCTGGGCAAGGGCCAGCGGGGGAGGAACGGGTTCCGCCGCCGGGGTGGTTTCGGGAGAGGGTTCAGGACGAGACATGACAAGCGCGCTCCTACCGCGGACAAGCGGTTTGTGGAGCGGAACTTGGATGGTCGCCCATCTGAACGGGCGTCCGCATTGCCCGTTGGGAGTGTGATAGCGGATTTTTGGGTGGGGAAAAGGGGGCGTGGCGAAAGAGTCCTTGGTTGGTCGAGATCAAGTTTGCGCCCTGATCTCAGTCATTCAGCGGATTGAAGCATGGCATGAAAGCGGACCTGCGATCACCGTCATCCGAGCCTGGACAATCGCCAAATTGACTTCTCTACGCCCCACCCCCATCTGTCTGCACATGAAGCGCACCATGACGTACTGCCGCTCCGACTGGGGGCAACTGCTCGCGGGCTCCTAGCCCCGGGTACCGGAGCGAGATGCCCCGGGCTCGGGGCAGCGTATCGGATCCGCGACGCCTAGCGTCGCTCACCTTCGCTCAGGAGCAGTACGATGAAAGCGGCCAGCAAGCGCCCACCAATTCACATGATCGAAGACGAGGCGGATGCCTTGGCCGATCTCGCAATGACCAATCAGAACCGTTACCCGGCCGCGACCGCGCTGCTCCTTGAGGAGATCTGCCGCGCCAAGGTTTATCCGCTCACCAAAATCCCGCTCGATGTGGTCACCATGGGGGCTGTCGTGGAATTCCGGGATGAAGCACGCGATAGTTCGCGATCGGTTCAACTGGTCTATCCGCAGGATGCGGACATCGCAGCAGACCGCATTTCCATTCTTACGCCACTCGGTGCCGGGTTGATCGGCATGCGAACTGGACACTCTATCCTGTGGCCAGATCGTAGCGGATCAGAAAGAAGGCTCAGTATCGTGAGCGTCACGCACCCCGAGCGTGGGTGGGACCCTCCGTCAGCCCTGGCGTCTACCGAATGAGAAGCGCAGGAAGCAGTTCTCGGCCGCGCGCGCCGGCCCTCGGCTCGCCTTTGACGTCGGCACGGCGAATCGTAGCTTCCAGCTCTCGGTCTCAAAGCGCATTGGCAGCTCTCGTGGATCTTGTGCCCTAAGCAGACTGTTTGATTGCGGCCCAAAATTTGCCGCGGAGGTATCCCACCTCGGACACGCTGACACTGGCTTATCCAAAGAAAACACCAAAAAGGCGGCCCGGTTTCCCGGACCGCCTTTCCTGTCAGCCCCCAGGCCGCGTCCGTTCAGAACGTGAACAGCGCGCCGGCGACCACCTGGTGGCGGGACAGGTCCGCGCCGGTGTCGGCGTCGAACAGCCGCGCCTTGCCATAATCGGCATAGCGGTATTCCGCGCGCAGCAGGATGTTCTGGGTGAGCTTCGTTTCCGCGCCCGCGCCGAGCACGTAGCCGCCATTCGTGTCGCTGTCGCGCAGCGTGGCCGCGTTCGGGGCCGGCGTGTAGGCCGCCTTGAACTTGGCGTTGGAGTAGCCGCCCTTGGCGTAGATCTTCGCAGCGCCGAGATTGGCGCCCACGCGGCCGCCGACATAGAGGTTGCGGCCCGCGCTGTAGCTCAGCGCGTCGTCCGCGGCGAACACGTCATGCGCGCGGTCCTTCACTTCGGAATCGGTGAACTCGGTTTCGAGGCCGACGAACAGGGTGGAACCGACGGGCAGGTCGACGCCAGCGTTGAGGCCGTAGAGCAGGTCGCCCTTGCTCTCGCTTTCGCCACCGGCCTTCACCTTGACGCTGTCATAGCCGAGGACGGGGCCGATGTAGAATTGCGGGCCGGTGGTTTCCTGGGCGAGCGCGGGGGCGGAAAGGGCGGTCACGGCGAGCGCCGCGACGATCGAAAGCTTCTTCATGTGGTATCTCCTACTTGTCCCCGCCGGAGCGGGTGAGGAGCGATTGGGCCCGCGAACCTAACCCTCAGATGAACAGCACCATCGGGCGCACAATGCAGGTCATGCGCGTGACATATTTGCAACAAGCACTTGTAATCGTTGAATTAACATTCATTCAGGAAGGGCGAGCGACAGACCCCGCCACGCATGTGCGTCACCGCCTTTGCGGGAAGGCTCAGAGAGCGCGCGGCTCCGAACCGTCCAGGCGGTGCGTGCAGCCGAGCGCCACCGCATCGTCCGCGTCGGACAGGGCGGCGATAGTGCGCCACCCGATCACGCGCAGGCGAGCGGCGATGTCGCGATCATGGTCGAGCGGCAGGAACAGGGCCTGGCGCGCCCCATCCTCGCCCCCGATCACGTCGACCAGCGGATCGGTGTAGAGGGAGAAGCCCGTGGCCGGCTCGTCCTGCCCGAGAATGCTGTAGGTCCCGCCCCTGCCCAGCGCACCACGCACGCCTTCGGCATAGATCGTGAAGCCGAACCAGCTCTGATATTCGAAGCCGTGACGCTCCGACGGATCGAGCGTGATCCGCGCCATGCCGGACACGCGTCGTGCGATCTGCTTCAAGCCCGCGATGCGGCTGGCAAGCACGCCGCCTGCATCGATCTCCGCCAGGCGGGCGATCGCGGTATCGAACGGGCCGGTGGCATAGAGGAGCGGCAGATAGGCCCCGCCGCCCGCCGTCTTGAGCCCGCCCGCATCCTTCGCATCGAGTTCGCGCCGCACGGCCTCGACCTGGTCCGCCTCAAGCGGAAAGGCGCCCGATGCCAGCGTGTCGACGAGATCCGGCAGCGTGAAATCGACCGAGATGCCGATGGCGCCCGCCGCCTTGAGCGCTTCGATCGCCAGCGCGACGATCTCGCCCGCCGCCGCCACACTATCGCTGCCAATCAGTTCGGCGCCGAGCTGCAGCCGTTCGCGCGTGGGATCGAGCCCGTCGCCCTTGATAGTGACGACCTGGCCCGCATAACACAGTCGCAGCGGCCGCGGCGCGTTGGCGAGACTGGTCGCCGAGATCCGGCCCACCTGCACCGTGATGTCCGAACGCAGCGCCAGGGTGCGCAGGCTGGAAGGATCGACGAAGCGGAACATGCGGCGCGGCTGGACGCCGGCCATGCGGCCCGCGATGCTCTTCTCGAACTCGATCAGCGGTGGCAGCACCCGGTCGTAGCCATGCGCGTCCATCGCATCGAGCACCGCGCGCGTGATGCGGGTCACGGCGGCCGCATCGCGCGGCAGCCGGTCCTCGAGCCCTTCAGGCAGCAGATCGCGGTCGGTATCGGTCATGCCCGGCCCCCTAGCCGTTCACACGGTGGCTGTCGAATGTGAAAACGAACATGGCCCCACCTCCGTTTTGCCGGAGGCGGGGCCATGCCAATTCGATCAGGGCTGGATCAGAACGCCAGCGCCTTCACCGTCTTCACGCCCGGCAGTTCGCAGGCGGACTTGAGAACCGCATCGGGGATCGGCTGGTCGACCGAGAGCAGCAGCACCGCTTCGCCGCCCGCTTCGCGGCGGCCGAGGTTGAACGTGCCGATATTGATTCCGTTGGCGCCCAGGAGCGAACCGACCGAGCCGATGAAGCCCGGCGCGTCCTGATTCACGATGTAGAGCATGTCGCCATCGAGATCGGCTTCCACGCCGATGCCGAATATCTCGACCAGGCGCGGCTGGTCCTTGCCGAACAGCGTGCCGGCGACCGAACGGTCGCCCTGGCTGGTCGCCACCGTGACGCGCACCAGCGTGTGGAACACGCCTTCGCGGTCATGGCGGATTTCCCGCACGTCCAGCCCGCGCTCCTTCGCGAGGTAAGGCGCGTTGACCATGTTCACCGTATCGGAATAGCGGCGCATGTAGCCCGCAAGCACGGCACCGGTGATCGGCTTCATGTTGAGCTCGGCAGCAGCGCCTTCGACCTCGATGCTGATCTGGGTGAGGTTGTCATGCGCCAGCTGGCCGATCAGGCTGCCGAGATTCTCGGCGAGCGCCATGTAGGGCTTCAGCTTCGGCGCTTCCTCGGCCGACAGGCTCGGCATGTTGAGCGCGTTGGTGACGCCGCCGGTCAGCAGGAAGTCGCTCATCTGTTCCGCAACCTGCAGCGCGACATTGACCTGGGCTTCCGTCGTGGACGCGCCCAGATGCGGGGTGCAGATGAAATTCTCCGTGCCGAAGAGCGGGCTCTCCTTGGCGGGTTCTTCCGCGAACACGTCGAGCGCGGCACCCGCGACATGGCCGCTGTCGAGCGCTTCCTTCAGCGCGGCCTCGTCGATCAGCCCGCCTCGCGCGCAGTTGACGATGCGCACGCCCTTCTTGGTCTTGGCGAGGTTTTCCTTCGAGAGGATGTTGCGAGTCTGGTCGGTCAGCGGGGTGTGCAGGGTGATGAAGTCCGCACGCGCCAGCAGCGCGTCGAGTTCGACCTTCTCCACCCCGATTTCCACGGCGCGTTCCGGCGTCAGGAACGGATCGAACGCGACGACCTTCATCTTGAGGCCCAGCGCACGGCTGGCGACGATCGAACCGATATTGCCCGCGCCGATCAGGCCCAAGGTCTTGCCGGTGACTTCCACGCCCATGAAGCGGTTCTTTTCCCACTTGCCGGCCTGGGTCGAAGCATCGGCTTCGGGCAATTGGCGAGCGAGCGCGAAAATCAGCGCGATGGCGTGTTCGGCGGTGGTGATCGAATTGCCGAACGGGGTGTTCATCACGACCACGCCCTTGGAGGAGGCGGCCGGGATATCGACATTGTCCACGCCGATGCCGGCGCGGCCGATGACCTTCAGGTTGGTCGCGGCTTCGAGGATGTCGGCCGTCACCTTGGTGGACGAGCGGATCGCGAGGCCATCATACTGGCCGATGATCGCTTTCAGCTCTTCCGGGGTCTTGCCGGTGATGACGTCCACGTCACAGCCGCTGTCGGCGAAGATCTGCGCGGCCTGCGGGTCCATCTTGTCGGAAATGAGAACTTTGGGCTTGGTCATGGAATTTCTCCAAATTCGTCATCCCAGCGAAGGCTGGGATCGTCCGCCTCCAGGCGGAAACGATGAAAGGTTTTCACCTGGCCGAACGCGACCCCAGCTTTCGCTGGGGCGACGTCTTTCAGGCAGCCTTCAGGCTGGCATAGGCCCAGTCGAGCCAGGGACCGAGCGCTTCGATATCGGCAGTGTCCACCGTGGCGCCGCACCAGATGCGCAGACCGGCAGGAGCATCGCGATAGCCCGCGATGTCAAACCCGGCCTCTTCCTTTTCCAGCAAACCAGCGAACTGCTTGATGAAATCGGCATCGGCGCCTTCGACTGAGAGGCAGACGGAAGTCTTGGACCGGCTGGCCGGATCGGCCGCGAGATGCGACAGCCAGCTGCGTTCCGCGACGATCGTGTCGAGCGCGGCGGCGTTGGCATCGGAGCGCGCCTGCAGGCCTTTGAGGCCGCCCAGCGACTTGCCCCATTCGAGCGCGAAGATCGCATCTTCGACCGCCAGCATGGACGGGGTGTTGATCGTTTCGCCCTTGAACACGCCTTCGGCGAGCTTGCCCTTGCTGACCAGGCGGAACACCTTGGGCAGCGGCCAGGCCGGCGTGTAGGTTTCGAGCCGTTCGACCGCGCGCGGGCCGAGGATCAGCACGCCATGGCCGCCCTCGCCGCCCAGCACCTTCTGCCAGG
>CAMLQG010000059.1 GCA_946482075.1 uncultured Erythrobacteraceae bacterium | reverse complement strand
ACGCGGTCGAAGAAGCGGATCTGGTCCTGGACATAGACGCCGAGCTGCTTCTGGCTTTCGGCAAAGAACGGCCCGGTGGCCTCGTATGTGCCCAGCGCGTCGTAATCGATGGCATAGAGATCGACGATTTCCATGCCGCCCGCGGACCGCTTGCGGACCTTGTTCCAGCTGTAATCGATGCCGACGAGCAGGGTGTGCTCGATATTCGCGCCGGTGTTGAACTTGAGCTGGAGATTGTTGTCGGTCGAGAAGACATTCATGCGCGCATCGTTGGCGCCGCCGTAGAGACCGATGGTCCGCCCGTCCGTGCCATAAACGGCGAACGGGTCGGTCGGGTTGGTGTAGCTGTCCGCATAGTGGGTGTTATATTCGAGGTCGCTGTCGATGTAGCGGGCCTTGAGGCTGAGGCGGACATTGTCCGAGAAATTATGCGTGATCGACGCTCCGCCCTGGAGCGAGCGGCCATTGTAGCGGTCCCAACCTGCCTTG
Organism: uncultured Erythrobacteraceae bacterium; assembly: GCA_946482075.1. The sequence continues at coordinate 20,499 of CAMLQG010000059.1, read as the reverse complement.
CCCACGAAAGTGTAGCGATCGAGCTTGCCGTCCGGATTGGCGGGGTTCGGGCGGAACGTGCCCACGATCGGCAGGAACTGCGAGGTCGAGCCGGAGTCATCCTCTTGATAGAGGCCGGTCAGCACGATGTCGGTGTCGGGTGTCGGCTGCCAGCGGATCGACGGGGCGAACATCACGCGATCGTCGGGGACGTGATCGACATAGGTGTCGGCGTCGCGGACGCGGGCGACCGCGCGGATCGCCAGATTGTCGCTGAGGGCAAGGTTCACGTCGCCCAGCGCTTCCTTGCGATCATAGCTGCCATAGACCAGGTTCAGCTCGCCGCTGGTCCTGAACTCCGGCGTCTTGGAAACGAGATTGACGAGGCCGCCGATCGAACCCTGGCCGAAGAGCACGGAAGCCGGGCCGCGCACGATCTCCACGCGGGAGAAATTGTAGGGGTCCGACGTGATGCTGGCATAATAGGAGAAGATGTCCCGCATGCCGTCGCGGAACTGGAGCGCATCCAGGCCGCGGACGTTGAAGCCGTCCACGCGAGTGTCGCGGCCATAGGGATTGGCGAGGACGCCAGCGGCATATTTGACCGTGTCGCTGATGCTGATCGCGCCTTGCGAAATGAACTGGTCCGAAGTGACGATAGTGATCGGCTGCGGCAGCCTGACCAGCGGCGTTTCCGTCTTCGTGCCGGCAATGGCGGCGGTTACGATGATTTCTTTGCGATCGTCATCCGCCGGGGCAGCGTCATCCGCCCACGCCGCCTGACTCGCCAAGACGCTTGCAAGCCCTGCCATCATGATCGTCTTCGCCATCTCACGCCCTTCCTTGTGCTTCACAATGCAGGGTGGCGAATTAGATTATTGCAACGAATTATCAATAGCAATTTTACGGAGGGCTTGTCGCGGCTTCAGCTGCCGCGCTCTAGGCGTCGGAGGTCAAGCGGCGACCGCTTCTGCAGGCCTTGCCCGCATCGCCATCAGGGCCACGATGACCGCTCCCGCCGCGTAGAGCCCGGCGGCGAGGAACAGCGCCCCGGTGACGTTGCCGTCCTCCACTGCGATCGAGGCCATCGCCGGGCCGGCCGCGACGCCGAGCAGCTGTGCGGTCGTCATGTGGATGGCGGAGCGCCGGCTGGGATCGATGTCGATCAGATAGGGCATGTGGAAGGGCGGGCCCAGCATCCAGAAGAAGGCGAAGATGGTGGTGCCCACGATGAAGGCAGCCGGGGTTGGCGTAAGGATGAGCAGGACCAGCGAGCCGACGCTCGCCGCCGCCACGACCAGGATCAGCGGTACGGAACGGATTCTCCCTGCGAGCATCGTGGCCAGCAGGCCGGCAACGATCTGCGACCCCAAGGCAATTGAGACGGCGAGCCCGGTCGTCGCATCGTCGAGGCCGACCTGCTTGCCATAAGGCTTGATATAGACCCACATGGCGAGGATCGCGGCGAGCTGGGTGAAGATCGCGAACAGGCCGATCCAGCCGGGCCCGTTGGGCATGACCGATCCGGCGCCATGGGCGAGCGGCTCGAAGCGGGGCGGGACGAGCGCCGTCAGCAGCCCGATCAGCGCGTAGAGTGCGGCCACGATCGCGAAGCCCGCCACCGCGCCGCCGTTGGGCAGCAGCGTAGTTGAGAACCAGGAAGAGAGGACGAGCAGCGTGGCGGCCTGCACGGTGACGTAGATCGCCACCCAACGGCCGGGATTGTCGCACCGCGTCAGGAAGCCGACCCACACCCACAACAGCACGCCCGCGCACAGCCCATGCGCGAAACGGGCGCCGAGGATCGGAAGATAGGTGAGATGCGCGGTGGCGAGGTCCAGCGCAATGCCGACCACGGCAGAAGCGATCACGAAGACGCGAAGCCTTTCCGGCTTGAACAGCGCATTGGCGATACTGACCGCGAGCAGCGTGCCGAAGGCTTCGGCCATGGCAACCTGACCGAGTTCGGCCAGCGTGAGCCGGCCTTCCTTGACCAGCTGGGGCAGCAGCGTGCCTTGCAGCGCGGGAATGATGCCGCTGATGACACCGATGGCAAGCAGCGCCAGCGAAGCCGAGCGCGCGAAATGAGTCTGAACCAAGGCCCTCTCCCGCAAGCGGAGTTCCTGCCCCGCCTTTGCGCCAGTTGAGCCCGTTGGCCGGGACGCGTCAAGCGGCCGGCTTGCATGGCCTCGGCTCCGTTCTTTACCCCTCCCGCAAGGGAGGGGCTGGAAGCCTCACTCTACGCGACCGAGGACAGCGCCTTGGTGCACACCGGCTTGCCATCGGGCCGCGCGCCGCGGACCAGGCGGCCGGGCAGCGCGCTGGTGGCTTCCCCGTTGCGATAGGTGACCTGGCCGGACACCATCGTGGCGACATAGCCGAACGACTTCTGGTTGAGCCGGCCCTTGCCCATCGGCAGGTCGTAGACCATTTCCGGGCGCTTCAGGTCGAGCTTGTCGATCGCGATCACATTGATGTCGGCCTTCAGGCCTTCGACCAGCCTGCCGCGGTCGTTCAGTTCGACGGCGGCGGCGCAATCGGCGGAAAGCGCCTTTACCATGTGCGGGAGCGAGAGCGGGCCTTCGGTTTCGCCGGTCCAGCGCATCAGCAGATAGGTGGGCAGGCTGGCGTCGCAGATCGCTCCGCAATGCGCCCCGCCGTCACCTAGGCCGGGGACGGTGATGCTGCTCTTCAGCATCGCTTCGATCACATCGGTATTGCCTTCGCAATAATTGGCGAAAGGCAGGTAGATGATGTTAGCGCCGTCGCCTTCGGTGATGAAGTCGTACAGGAAGTCGGCCACCGGCACGCCCTTGGCCTGCGCCTGCGCTTCCATGTTCTGCGACAGGTCGGGCATGTAATCCATCTCGTCGGTGAGCTGGAACATGAAGCTCGGCGTCGCCATCGGCACCGCGATCGGCTCGTGCGACATGCAGGGATATTCGCCGATGATTGCCTTGCGCACGTCGGGATCGCGCATTTTCGCCAACCGTTCGGCGCGCGGGAGGCCGGCGATCGCCTTGTAGGACGGGCAGAAGCTGAACGGATTGGTCGACAGTTCCAGCCCGCACAGCACGCCTACCGGGCGGCCGCAGACCTGTGCGGTGACGCGCACGCCTTCGGCCTTGGCGGTTTCCGCTTCCGTCAGCACGGTGCGCCAGCGGGTGGGATCGTTCGGAACCTGCAGCAGCGAGAAGGTCAGGCGGCGGTCATTCTCTTCCGCCACGCGACGGATCATCGCGAATTCCTTGCGTGGGTCGTCGAAGTCGGAGATCAGCTGCATGATGCCCGATCCGGCATCCTTGAGGCCTTGGGCGATGCCCTGGAGCTCATCCTCGGCCGCCGTCAGGCTGGTGATCAGCTCGCCATCGACGGATTTGTGATTGATCGTGCGCGAAGTGGCGAAGCCCAGCGCGCCGGCTTCCACCGCTTCCTTGGCTATGCGGCGCATCTCGGCGATGTCCTGGGGCGTCGCATCCTCGCGGTGGAGGGCGCGTTCACCCATGACATAGACGCGCATCGGCGCGTGGGGGAGATAGGCAGCGACGTCCATGTCGAACGAACGCTTCTCCAGGAAGTCGAGATATTCGGGGAAGCTTTCCCACTCCCAGGGAATGCCTTCGCGCATGACGACGCCCGGGATGTCCTCCACGCCTTCCATCAGCTCGATCATCTTGTCGTGATCGGTAGGCCGGCAGGGCGCGAAGCCGACGCCGCAATTGCCCATCACTGCGGTGGTGACGCCGTGGTTGGACGAAGGGAACAGCCGGTCCGTCCAGGTGGCGTGGCCGTCATAATGGGTATGCACGTCGATGAAGCCGGGCGTGACGATGCAGCCCTTGGCGTCGATCTCTTCCCTGGCGTCGCCGGTCACCTCGCCGACCTTGGCGATGATGCCGTCCTTCACCGCGACATCGGCGCGGAAGGGCGCGGCGCCCGTGCCATCGACCACGGTTCCGTTGCGGATGATGATATCGAATGTCTCAGACATTGCTGACTCCCGTCTGGCCTTACTGGAGCGGCCTATTGTTCATTGCGCAGGATACTATAGCAGATTTTCGGGCAAAACACAGATGCTGGCTTGCCTCCAGCTGTCATCAGCCTGCCCCGTCACGCCGCCAGGGCCATCGGACGCAGGCTGAGCATCTCGCGGGCTTGCGCGAAGGTTGCAATCGGCCTTCCGGTGGCGCGCGCGAGTGCTGCGGCGCGTTCCACCAGTTCGACATTGTTCGGTTGTTCCGGCCCGGCGAAATCCTCCAGCCCGACGCGCAGGTGCCCGCCGCGCTCCAGCGCGTAGCGCGCCAGTTCGCCGGAACAGGAATCGCCGCCCAGCACTGCGACCGCCCAGGGCAGGTCGGTGCCTTCGATCATCTCCAGATAGGCGTCGAGCGCCTTCTTCGTCGGCGGAAGCCCGAAGCTGACGGCGTGGGGCGCGCGCCCGGCATCCGGGTCCGAGGCGATGAAATCATAATCGCCGCCGAAGTAGAATTTGAGCAGCGTGCCCTTGGGCAGCCGTCCGGCGCGATGATAGGCAAGCACCATGCGCAGGAAGCCGGGCTCGTACACCGCGACTGAAGGCCCGAGCTTGGCTGCGCCCAGCGCGCGGACGGAGCGGTCGATCAGTTCGAAACTGTTGATGTAGAGGAAGCGCTTCTCTCCCGGCAGGCCATCGGGGCCGGTGTCGCAGAGATTTTCCGAGCCCGGATCGAGCGGGGCCATCAGCGCGCCGCTCTGCGCGCAGGGTGCCAGATGCGCCACGGCGTCGTCCGGGTCCTGCGCCACGGTCAGGGTGGGGCAGATGATCGCGTCGGGATGCGTCTTGAGGATATCCACCCAGCCGGCGGCATAGCGCGTGGCGGCGGGCTGGCCGGTGATGGACAGATCGTCGATATGGTTGTGAATGATCCGCGCGCCCGCCGCGATGCACGCCAATGCCACTTCGCCGATCTCCTCGGGCGTGCGCGGGGAATGGGGGTTGCGCGTCTTGGGCGTGATGCCGTTGATCGCGGCTTCGATGATCACGGGGGTCATGTGTCTCTCTCCACGGGCTTTCCGGCGCTCTGCGGGCCGCTTCCGGACGATGCGATAGAATCGTGCTCAGCCCAAGGCAAAACATTCCGAAGGCAAGCGCCTCTGGCTGCCCGTGCGCGATCGGACAACCTGCTGACAGCCGTGGAATGCTTGTGATCAGGGTGAATCGGGCCTATACTCTCGGCGAAGTAATTAATGCAGGCGTACCAAAGGGCATGGGGCACTTCGGAGTACGCGTTTCATTGGGATAGGTTCGATTATGGCAAGTGACCTGGTAGTCCGTTGGCCCGTCTTCAAGTTCGAAGAGGCGGATCTCATCTGGGATGAGCATCCGGAGGTTTCGGTCGAGTACAACGCGATGTCCACGTCAGCCCCGGTCGTGGAGCCGTGGCTCAACCGCGTGATGATCAAGTGCCGCAAGGCGGTGAGCGACGATCGGCCCGACCTGAAGAAGGATATCGATGATTTCGTCCGCCAGGAATCGAATCACTATCGGATGCATCAGGGCTTCAACAAGTTCCTGGACGAAGCCGGCTACACCATTCCCCAGCATTTCGACGACGAGTTCGAGGAGGGCCTGCGCGAACTGCTGAAAACGAAATCGCTGCCCTTCCTGTCCGCCTATTGTGCCGGGTTCGAGAACTACACCCTGTTCTCCTCGCAATTCCTGTTCGAAGATGCACGGGACATGTTCAAGGAAGGCGACAACGGCGTCGGCGACCTGTGGCTGTGGCATTTCGCGGAAGAGTATGAGCATCGCAAGGTCTGCCACGACGTGTTCGCCAATATCTCGGGCAACTACTTCATCCGCGTCTACGGTCTGATCTATTCCTTCGTGCATCTCAGCAAGCACGTGAACCGCCGGATCAAGCATTTCCTCGAAATCTACCGCAGCACGATGACGCCGGAACAGCGCGAGGCATCGATCCAGCGCCACAAGGCTTATCAGAAGCGCTATCTCCGCTTCTTCCTGCCGCGCATGGCGAAGATCCTGATCCCCTTCTACGATCCGGGCAAGGCGCCGCCGTCCCCTGGCCTCGAAGCGGCGCTGGAACGCTATTCCGCGCTCAGCGCGCCGGCCCAGGCCGTGGCCTGATCGTCTTCGGCGATACGGAGAAAGACATGGGTAGTGCACTGAAAGTCCGCTGGCCGAACCTGAAGTTCGACCGGGATGACATCATCTGGCCGGATCAGCCGGAAGTCTCGATCATGTGGAATGCCGGCTCCACTTTCCCCGTGGTGATCGAACCGTGGCTCAACCGCGTGATGGTGAAGTGCCGCAAGCATGTCGGCGACCGGCCGGACCTGAAGAAGGACATCGACGAGTTCGTCCAGCAGGAATCGAACCACTACCGCATGCATGAGGAATACAACGTCGCCGTGCGGGAGGCCGGGTTCACCATTCCCGAAGTTTTGCAGGATGCGGCGCATGAGGATTATCGCAACCTGCTGAAGAACAAGTCGATCACTTGGCTCGCCGCCTATTGCGCGGGGTTCGAGAATTTCACCTTGTTCCAGGCGCGCTGGCTGTTCGAGACCGCGCCCGATTTCTGCCGCGAAGGCAACGGCATCAGTGAAGTGATGATGTGGCACCTGGCGGAGGAATATGAGCATCGCAGCGTCTGCCATGACGTCTATGCGGCCGTTTCGGGCAATTACTTCATGCGCATGTACGGCTTGATCTACTCCTTCTTCCACCTGAACAAATACCTTCAGGAACGGATCAAGATCTTCCTGGAACAGTATCGTGAAGGGATGACGCTGGAAGAGCGCAAGGCTTCGATCAAGCGGGAGAAGGCGTTCAACCGCCGCTATTTCAAATGGGCGCTGCCCCGCATGTTCACGATCATGATTCCCTTCTACGATCCCGGCAAGGCAAAGGCGCATCCGCGCCTGCAGCATGCGCTGAAGCGCTATGACGAACTGAGCGCGGTTCCGGCGTAACGCTCGGCCTTTCATTTTTTCGTCGTTCCCGCGAAAGGGGGAACGACGCATTGAGAGGCACCAGTCAGGGCAATTCCCGTTGCGATCAGAGTCTAGCGCGGCCGATTCCCGTAGTCGCTTTCGGCTGGAGTGACGCTAGTCTCCCGCGACCGGGCCGATGGGCTCGTCATAACGGGAGAAGGAATGCAGCCGTTCACGGTCAATGTCGCCCAGGCGAAACTGGATCGTATCCGCCGCCGCGTGGAGGAGTTCGAATTCCCGCACGCACCCAAGGCGGAGCCGTGGTTCCTGGGTACGGACCCTGATTACCTGCGCCGCTTCATCCGCTTCTGGCTGGATGAGTATGACTGGCGCGGGGCCGAGGCCTGGCTCAACCGTTTCCCTCAGTTCCGCGCCGATGTCGACGGTCTCGACATGCATTTCTACCATGTGAAGGGGAAGGGTCCTTCGCCCATGCCGCTGCTGCTGCTGCACGGCTGGCCGGGATCGCCGGTGGAATTCATGGACATGATCGAGCCGCTGACTGATCCGGAGAAATTCGGGCTCGATCCCTCCATCTCCTTCGACGTGGTGGTCCCGTCGCAGCCCGGCCACGGCTTTTCCGGCAAGCCCGAAAGCCCGTCCGGTCCGCGCGGTTCGGCCGCGAAGATGGCGAAGCTGATGACGCAAGTGCTGGGCTACGACAAGTTCTTCGCCCAAGGGGGCGACTGGGGTTCGATCACGGCGAGCTGGATCGCCTACGACTATCCGGACCATTGCGTCGCGATCCATCTGAACACGCAGGGGATCAGCCCCGGTGGCGATACGATCGGAGCGATCGGTGCGGGCGTCGCCGCGCCCGAGACGCCGGAAGAGATCGCGTGGGTCGAGGATGTCGGGCGGCGCATGGCGATCGGTGGCGGCTATATCGCGATCCAGGCGACCAAGCCTGAGACGCTGGGCTATGCGATGAACGACAGCCCGGTGGGCACTGCCGCCTGGATCCTCGACAAGCTGTGGAACTGGCCCGACCTGCGCGGCCGCCAGCCCGAGGACGTGCTGGGGGGGATGGACCGGATGCTGACCAACATCATGCACTACATCGTGACCGGCAGTTTCAACACCGCCGCCTGGTTCTATCACGGCTGCGCCAACGAAGGGATCGCGGTGCCCAAGGGCACGCGAGTGCAGGTGCCGGTGGGCTTCGTGAACACGCCGCATGATTTCGTGATTGCCGCCCCGCGCAGCTATCTCGAAAAGGTCTTCGACATCCATCGCTGGACCGATTGGGACAGCGGCGGCCATTTCGGCGCCTGGGAACGCCCGAAGGAACTGGTCGACGATATCCGCGCCTTCTTTCCCACGATGCGCGCGCGACTGAATTCCCGAACCCGATAATCTGCAAGGAGAATGAATGTGACTGGAGTAGTTGTAACGCTGGATCTGGACGTGAAGTCTGAAGCGATCGACGGGCTGACCACCGGCCTCCCGGAAATGATCAAGGATACGGCCAAGCGGCCGGGTTTTATCGACATCCGCATTGTGCGTGAGGAAGGCACGAACCACGTCCTCTTCGTCGAGCGCTGGGAAACCGAGCAGGCCTATAACGATTACATCGCATGGCGCACCGAGCGCGGCGACATGGACGGTTTCGCCCAGGCTCTCAACGCTCCGCCGAAGATGACGATCTTCAAGGAAACCATCGCCGCCATCTGAGCCGCACGCAGGAGATTTACCAATGGCACAGCCGAAAATGGTCATCCTCATCCAGAAGAAGAAAGGGATGAGCCGTGAGGATTTCATCCATCACTACGAAACCAGCCACGCCGTGATCGGCAAACGGCTGCTGGGCCACCTATGGGCCAAATATGTCCGCAACTATCCGATCAGCCTGATGGAATATCAGCCGGAAGAAAACAGTGTGGACGACAGTTACGACGCCGTCACCGAGATCTGGTTCAAGGATGAATCCTGCATCGAGGAGATGGCCAAGATCATCAACATCCCGGAAAACAACAAGCTGATCCTGGAAGACGAAGAGAAGTTCCAGGAACGCAAGCTGACCCGGCTGCTGATGGTCGAGGAATACGACAACGGCACCACGCTCTGAGTTCGTGTGTTACGGCTTGAGATCCCAGCTTTCGCTGGGATGACGGAATAACCTCCTCACCCCAGCGAAAGCTGGGGTCTCTGTCCTAAGGTGCGCGGCAATTGCCTCGGGACCTCTCGGAGACCAGGATGCGCTTCGGTTTCAATCTCTTCGCCACCGATCCGGCAGAACTGCGCCCGCTCGCCATCGCCTGCGACCAGGCGGGATGGGATCACCTGGCACTGCCGGATGCGCCGTTCTTTCCCGAGCATGTCTCCGTCCCCTATCCGCATTCGGCGGATGGCAAGCGGTTCTGGAGCCTCGATACGCCGTCGCTCGATCCCTGGGTCGCGATCGCGCATATGGCGGCCGTCACCGAAAATCTGCGCTTCATCACCGCCGTGCTGCGTATGCCGACCCGCAAGCCGCTGCTGGAAGCCAAGGCCATCATGTCGGTCGCGGCCCTGTGCGAGGATCGCGTAGGCGTCGGCCTCGGGCTCGGCTGGATGCCCGAGGAGTATCGTTTCACCAATGAGGAACAGAAGACGCGCGGTGCGCGGCTCACCGAAGCGATCAAGATCATCAAGCTATGCATGACCGGCGAATTCGTGGAATTCCACGGCAAGCATTATGATTTCGACCGGCTGATCATGCGCCCCGCGCCGAAAACCAGAGTGCCGCTCTATGCCGGCGGTCATGCCGATGCAGCGCTGCGCCGTGCGGCCGAACTGTGCGACGGCTGGATCGGGCTGAGCCATTCCTATGACGAGATCCGCGACTATATCACCCTGCTTACGGGCTTGCGCGCCGAATATGGCCGCGGACACGAACCGTTCGACATCGTCCTGCAATGTCCGGAAGCGGTGACGGTCGACGATTTCAAGCGGCTGGAGGATATGGGTGTCACCCATTGCTGGGTGGTGCCGTGGCACAGCCCCGCGGTGATGGGCGCAGCCGGCGATCACGGTATCGACATCACCGCCATGTTCGACGAACATCCGCCGGTCGAGAAGAAGGTCGAAGCGATCCATCGGTTTGGGGAAAGCGTCATCGCCAAGCTGGGATAAGCTCCCACCTCTCCTTTACTCGTCCCTCTGAACTCGTTTGAGGGTCCATTTCTGTCCGGGCGCGGTCCGTGCCCTCGGCGTGATGGATGCTGAAACAAGTTCAGCATAAGGGAAGAAAGGGTAGCGTCACACCTTCCTTTCGGCCGCTACCGCTTCCGCCCGCGCGGCCCTGAGTTCCGCATCATGGGCGCGGGCATCCGCATCGCGGGCAGCAAGTTCGTTCTGCCGCGTCACTTCCTCGTTGCGGCGCGCGGCGCGCATGTGGTCGTAGCTCCAGCGCATCTGGCCATAGGCGAAGACCACGAGCAGCCCGCCGATGATCGCGATATTCTTCATCGCCATCGCGGCCTGCATCGGGTCGGTCACCTGATTGTGGAAGAACAGGATGGTGAGGGCGGTGAAACCCGCCAGCAGGATCGAGACGATCCGCGTCAGGCTGCCCAGCGCCAGGAACAGGCCGGCCGCGAGCTCGAAGATCGCCGTGGGCAGGGCGAGCCCCCCCGGCAGGCCGGCAGCGGTGATCATCGTGTTGGTTTCACTAAGCGTGAGGAGCTTGCTCACCCCGCTGGAGATGAAGATGAGCGCGATGAGAACGCGCCCGATGGCTGCTGCGACGGCTGACATGGCAAGGCCCTCCCCGCTTGATGCGTTGCGGGGGAAACGCGGGACGAGCCGTTTTGTGCCTTCGGCTAGAGCCGAGGCAGTGTCACGCCCTGCTGGCCCATATATTTGCCCGCGCGGTCGGCATAGCTCACTTCGCACGGTTCGTTGCCCTGCAGGAACAGGAACTGGCAAGCGCCTTCATTGGCGTAGATCTTGGCCGGCAGCGGCGTGGTGTTGGAGAATTCCAGCGTCACATGGCCTTCCCAGCCCGGCTCCAGCGGAGTCACGTTCACGATGATCCCGCAACGCGCATAAGTCGATTTACCCAGGCAGATCACCAGCACGTCGCGCGGGATACGGAAATATTCGACCGTGCGGGCCAGCGCGAAGCTGTTGGGCGGGATGATGCAGACGTCGGTCTTGCGATCGACCAGGCTCTTGCCGTCGAAATTCTTGGGATCGACCACCGCGCTGTCGACATTGGTGAAGATCTTGAACTCGTCCGCCACGCGCGCGTCATAGCCGTAGGAGGACAGGCCGTAGGAAATGCAGCCGTCGCGGCGCTGCGCCTCGACGAAAGGTTCGATCATCCCGCTTTCGCGCGCGGCATTGCGGATCCAACGGTCACTGAGAATCGCCATGGGACCGTGATTCCCGATGCGCGGCCTCGGGGCAAGCCGGGCGCCCCGTCAGGCGTGATATTGGCGGTACCAATCCACAAATTTCGGCACGCCGGCCTCGATCGAGGTGGTCGGCGCGTAGCCCAGATCGCGCCGGATCGCTTCGATATCGGCATAGGTGCGATGCACGTCGCCCGGCTGCATCGGCAGCATTTCGAGTTCCGCCTTGCGCCCGCACGCCTGCTCGAGGATCTCGATCACCTTCATCAGATATTCGGGACGGTGATTGCCGATATTGTAGAGCGCATGCGGCTTCACGCTGCCGCCGGCCTTTCCCTTCCCGTCATCGACGGGCGGATGATCGAGCGCTGCGATCACACCCGCGACGATGTCGTCGATATAGGTGAAATCGCGATACATGTCGCCGTTGTTGAACACCGGGATCGGTTTGCCGGCGAGGATGTTCCTCGTGAACTTCCACAAGGCCATGTCCGGCCGGCCCCAGGGCCCGTAGACGGTGAAGAAGCGCAGGCCCGTCAGCGGCAGGCGGAAGAGATGGGCATAGGTCTCGCTCATCAATTCGTCCGCTTTCTTGGTGGCGGCATAGAGCGAGACGGGATGGTCCGCCCGGTCCTCCACCGCGAAAGGCAGCTTTTGGTTGCCGCCATAGACCGAGCTGGAGCTGGCATAGACCATGTGGTCCACGCCGCGCGCGCGGGCCAGTTCCAGCATGTTCACATGGCCGACGAGATTGGCCTGCACATAGGCATGCGGGTTCTCGATCGAATAGCGCACCCCGGCCTGCGCGCCGAGATGGACGATCCGATCGAAGGCAAGGTCCGCCAGTTCGCGGTTCAGCCCGGCCATGTCCGCGAAATCGAGATGGAGGAAGCTGAAGCGATTGCCGCCCCGGCTCACCAGCCGGTCGCGCCGCGCTTCCTTCAAGGAGACCTGATAGTAATCGTTCATGCTGTCGATGCCGATCACCCGGTCGCCGCGCGCAAGCAGGCTTTCGCTGAGCGCCGCCCCGATGAAGCCCGCGGCGCCCGTCACCAAGATGCGCATTCCCAACGATCCTTGCCTAATCTCGCAGTCCGGGCGGAAGCTATAGACGCGAGGCGTGAAAAAATCATTCTTGAGGTAGTACTGCATTCGTTCGTGTCGAACCCTTCGACACGGGCGGTTCCCGGTTGGTTGAGGGAGGCTTGAATGGGTGTGTTCGACGGCAGGGCGGGCGTGGTCACCGGCGCATCGAGCGGGATCGGGCAGGAAGTGTCCCGCCGGCTGGGCGCGGGCGGCATGGAATTGTGGCTGGTGGGTCGTTCCGAAGACGGGCTGCGCCAGACTGCGGAAGTGATCGCTCAGGCAGGCGGGCCCGCCGCCCATGCGCTCGCGCTCGACATCACCGCGCCCGGCGCTTTGGCCGACGCGATCGCCGGGATCGATCATCCCAACTTGTCCGCGCTGATCAATTCCGCCGGCGTCATGTTCCCTGAGCCGCTGCTCGACGCGGACCCGGCGCGCTGGCGCGAGCTGTTCGACGTCCATGTGATCGCGATGCTCGAAGCGAGCCAGGCGGCGGTCAGGAAGATGCGCGCGCATGGCTACCCGTCGCATATCGTCAATGTCAGCTCGCTCACCGCGCGCTGGGATGCGGGCGGGGCCTATGGCGCGGCGAAGATCGCGGTGGAGATGCTCACCCGCACGCTGCGCAAGGAGTTGGAGCGCGACGCGATCCGGGTAAGCCTCGTGGTGCCGGGCGGCTTCCGCACCAATCTCGCGCGGGGCTACGCGCCCGACGAACTGGCCATGCTGGGCGAGAAGATCGAACAGCTGAACGCGCCGATCGAGCAGTTGCTGGGCGATCCGGACGAGATCGCGCGGATCGTCGAATATACGCTCGCCTCGCCGCCGGAAATCAACCTGTCGGAGATCGTGATCCGTCCGCCGATCGCGCTCGAATTCGATTGAAACCGGCGGGCCCGGAGCGCAGGTTCCGGCCAAGGGCAAAGACCCCGCTGCAAGGAGAGAGGCAATGGCGATCAGAGGCGTCCATCACATCAATCTCGCGGTCGAGGACATGGACCTCATGCGCCGCTTCTATCGCGACGGGCTCGGTTTCGAGGACGTGACCGCGATGGATTGGGGGCCCGGCGATCCGGCCGGCCTGACGACCGGTATCCAGGAATCCGCCGCTTCGATGGCGATGCTGAAATGCGGCAACGTGATGATCGAGCTGATCCAGTACACGCTTCCCCCGGTGGAGATCGGCGCGCCCTGTCAGCCTTATTCGCGCGGCTACACGCATATCTGCCTCGAAATTTCGGACATCGACGCCGAATATCAGCGGCTGCTGGGCCACGGCATGACCTTTCACAGCCCGCCGCCGCCGCTGGCCGACCGCAACTATCGCGCAATCTACGGCCGGGATCCGGAAGGCAATCTCATCGAGCTGCAGGAACTGTTCGGGCCGGACAACCAGTTCCGGCTGGACACGTTCGATCGGCTGGAGGCCTGTTGAACTGATAGCACCCTGGCTCCGTTCGGGCTGAGCCTGTCGAAGCCCTGCTTTTCTTTTCGAAAAAAGACTGTCCTTCGACAAGCTCAGGACGAACGGACCAATTTACTCGCTCAAATCGCCGTCAGCTGCGCGGCATGGTTGGGCACGGTGGGCTGGCCATGGCCTCGGGGCAGTCTGTCGATCGCAGCCTTGCCGCCGATCATGACCATCGACAGCGTTTCGCGCGGGCGGCGCAGCAGGCTGAAATCGGCGATGGGGTCGCCGTCCACCACAATGATGTCCGCCAGGCGCCCGGCCTCGATCAGGCCCGCTTCATCGCCCAGATTCATCATCTGCGCGCCGTTGCGGGTCAGCCAGGTCAGCACGTCCTTGGCCGGGATGCCGCAATCATTGACGTAGATTTCCCATTCCTCGGCATAATTTCCTGGGTAATGGGTCATGAATTCGAGGCCGAAATCGTCGCCCGGTACGATCTTCACGCCCGCTTCGTTGGCGCGGGGAAGCATCTTCTTCACATTCTCGAACGAGCGCTTGAGCGGGGCGAGCTGGCTCGCGCGGGCATATTCGCCTTCATCCGTCGGCAGCAGCTTCTTAAGGAACAGCATGGACGGCACGTAGAAGGTCCCATGCTTCACCATCGCCTCGATCACTTCGTCGTCGAGATCGTCGCCATGGTCGACGATGTCGAGGCCGAGCTTGATCGCATCCAGCATCATGCTCTTGGTCGTCACATGGCCGCGCACGATCGCCCCGCGATTATGCGCGGTGGTGATGACGGCTTCCAGCTCGTCCATCGTCATGCTGCGGAAATGCTCGGGATAGTCCACGCCGTGCCCGCCGCTGGGGAAGATCTTGATCACTTCCACTCCCTTGCGCAGCTGGTGGCGCACGGCCTTGCGCATGCCGTCCGCGCCATCGGCGAAGATTTCGGCCGCCACCGACAGCAGGCCGTCCTCGCGCTTGGGCGAGATGCCCCACCACTGGCTCGGCTCGTTCTCGTTCGCTGTGGTGTTGATATGCTGGCCGCAGGGGCGGATGCGCGGGGCGACGATGCGCCCGTCGGCCGCCGCCATCTTGAGCGAGACGTCGATATCCTGGCTGCAGCCGGCGCCGACCACGCCGGTCACGCCCGATTCCACCGCATAGCCGAGGCTCTGGATGGCGACGGCGGTGAGATAGCCCGGCGGGTATTCGAGACCGAGATAGCGCTTGCCCGTTTCTGCCAGGCGGAGATCGGGATATTCCGCATGATAATGGCCACAGACCATGCCGGGCATCAGCGTCCTGCCGGCGAGATCGCGATGGTCGCCATCGGCCTGCTTCAATTCGGCGCTGTCGGGTGCGACTTCGATGATCCGTTCGCCTTCGACGACCACGCACATCCCGTTTCGGGGATCGTTCACGCCGTCGAACAGGCGCGCATTGTGAAAGAATGTCCGCACGTCATCTCTCCCTTGTCGTTGGGGAAAGAATACACCCATTCCGCGCAAAGCGGAAAGCGACGATGCGGATTATGGCGTCATCGCGCTAGAGAGTTGCACGATTGGTCAATCCCCTGACGCTCGCCCCCAGCCTTAGCCCGGTTCGGATTCGCAGCAATCATCCGTGATGAAAATGCGTTTTCGCGTGCGATCGATGAAATTCTCCTCGTCCGCCGCCACGCGCGCCGCGTTCTCCGGCGCGCGCAGGCCGGCCATGGCGGCAGTGTAGATCTCTTCGGTCGGGAAGCTCAGCGTAGTGATCACGTCGCAATCGATTCCGGGCTGGTCTGCCGGGTTCGCCACATTCGCGCCGAACAGCGTCGAATGATCGACATAGGTCCGGCGATATTCGACGCCGGGCACCAGGAAGGAGGAGATCAGCGGCGCGTGGCGGGTTTCGTAATAGGTCCGGAAATCCTCCACGCTCATCCCGGGCTTGCGTTCGAGCAGGGCGACCAGGCGTTTCATCGGCAAACTCTCCCGAAAATTGACCATGGAGCCTCAGGCGGCTCCTGCGTTCCTGATCTTGGTCTTGAACAGATGGGTGACGTCGGCGAGGTTCGGTGCCAGTTCGCCGATGATCCGGTATTCCAGCCCCAGCGCCTGCGCGATCGGCAGGTCGGCTCCTTCGATCACCGCCTTGCGCAGCGCGCGCTGCGGCGCCTGGCCATATTGGGCGGACCGCCGCACCAGCGCCACCGCTTCGGCGAGAGAATCCTCCGCGACCAGCGTGACGAGGCCGATCTCCTGCGCCCGTTCGGCAGTGATCGGTTCGCCCATGATCAGCAGTTCCAGCGCGCGCGCCTGGCCGACGATGCGCGGCAGCAGCTGCGTGCCACCATAGGCCGGAATCATGCCGAGCTTCACTTCGGGGAGGGAGAGCCTGGCGCCGGGCGCGGCCACACGGAAGCAGCAGCCCATCGCCAGTTCCAGCCCGCCGCCATAAGCCAGGCCGTTCAGCGCGGCGACGATGATCTTGGGATGGCTCTGCATCCGCAGCACCAGCCGATGCATGCGCGCCACGCGGTCCTCGAAATTGCTCGGCGGTTCCTTGAGGTCGGAGCCGGCGCAGAAGCCGCGCCCCTTGCCCGTCAGCACCAGCCCGGCGCTGTCGTCGTTCTCCACCGTGTCGAGCGCTTCCTCGATCAGGTCGATCATGCGGTTGGTGATGGCGTTCAGCTGGTCCGGGCGGTTCAGCGCGAGGATCGCCACGTCCTCGTCGCGGGTCAGCTCGATCTCGGCCATCTCTCTTCCTTTTCGATTCGAATGTGATGATCGCACTTTCCAGAGTGGCCGGGGATTGTCCATCACTCCGAGCGGCAGGGCGCGGACAGAGCTGTGCAGTGCAGGATGCGGCAAAGTGCGGTGCCAGTCGCGCTCTCGACCTTGCGGACGCGATGTCGGATGTTATGTCCAGATTATAGACCAAGTCACGGGACGGGATTGCAGAAGCATGAGCAAGGAATTCAAGCCGCGCACCATCATCATCGGGGCCGGAATGTCGGGCATCCTGATGGGCTATCGCCTGATGCAGGCCGGTCATGACGATTTCACGATCTACGAAAAGGGTGCAAGTTGCGGCGGCACCTGGCGCGAGAACACCTATCCGGGCCTCCATTGCGACGTGAAGTCGCATTCCTACCGCTATTCCTTCGCGCCCAATCCCGACTGGACGGAGGAATTCCCCGCCGGGCCCGAGATCTGGAATTATTTCAACCGCCAGGCGAAGGAGCTGGGCGTCCTCGAACATATCCGCTTCAACACCGAAGTGGCCGATGGCCGCTGGGACGGCGCGCGCTGGCAGATCACCCTGAAGGACGGATCGACCGATGTGGCCGATATCCTGGTGTCCGCCACCGGCTTCCTCCACCAGATCAACTGGCCGGACATTCCGGGCCTCGACAGTTTCGAAGGCACCAAGTTCCACACCGCGCGCTGGGATCATTCGGTTTCGCTGGAAGACAAGCGGATCGCAGTGGTCGGCACCGGCTCCACCGCCACGCAGATCACGGCCGAACTCGCCGGCAAGGTGAAGAAGTTCTACCTCTTCCAGCGCACCGCCCAGTGGGTGCTGAACGTGCCGAACGAGCCCTACAGTTCCGAGCAGCGGGAAGAGTTCCGCGCCAATCCGGAACTCATGCAGGCAATCCTGGACGAGACGACCACGCTCAATGCAGAGCTTTCCGCGGGCCTGATGTATCCCGATGCGCCCAGTCGCGCCCAGTTGATCCAGAACGCGGAAGACAATCTCGCAACGGTGGCGGATCCGGACCTGCGCCGCCGCCTGACGCCCGACTATCCGCTGGGCTGCAAGCGGATGATCATGTCGCCCAATTTCTACGAAGCGATCCAGCGGCCCAACACCGAGCTGATCGATTCCGGGATCGAACGCGTGGTTCCCGAAGGCATCCTGACGAAGGACGGACGCACGATCGAGCTCGATCTCCTTGTGCTGGCCACCGGCTTCCATGCCCAGGCCTATGTCCGGCCGGTCACGCTCCACGGCGAGAACGGTGTGGATCTGGACGATGTATGGGCCAAGCGGCCGATCGCCTATCAGACGATGACAGTGCCCCAGATGCCGAACTTTTTCATGATCGGCGGGCCTTACAGTCCGGTGGGCAACATCTCGCTCGTCACCGTGTCGGAGCTGCAGTCCGGCTGGATCATGGAATGTATCGACAAGATCGCGGCGGAAGGCATTTCCATGTCTCCGACCCAGGCGGCGACCGATGCGATGGTGGACGATTTCCGCATCCAGGCGAAGAAGACCACCTGGTATCTCGGCGGCTGCTCCAGCTGGTATCTCGACGATGAAGGCGTGCCGGGAATCTATCCCTATCCGTCGATGAAGTTCATGGAGGACGTCAGCGACGGCCCGGATTTCGACGCTTTCATCATCAAGCCGCTGCCGGAACACGTCGCGGCCTAGGGATGGCCGATGGGGGGATAGCGCGCCCGGGATCGGCTTCGTCCGGCGGGATTGCCAAGGACGGGACGATACCTGTCCCATCCCGCCCAGCGGTCCTCTTCGTCTGTCTCGGCAATATCTGTCGCTCGCCTCTCGCTGAAGCGGCCTTTTGCCGGGCCGCGCAGGCAGCCGGCCTGGCAGTCGATTGCGATTCGGCCGGAACGGGGGACTGGCATGTCGGCGAACCGCCTGATCCGCGCGCCATCGCCACGGCCGCGCGGCACGGGATCGATATCACCGCCTATCGCGCCCGGCAGCTGGCGACGGACGATTTCCGCCGCTTCACACATATCTTTGCGCTCGATCACGAGAATCTCGCCAATATCCGCCGTGTTGCCCCGCGCGATGCAACAGCGCGGATCGGCCTGTTGATGGACATTGTACCAGGCGCGGAAGGGGAAGCCGTGGCCGATCCCTATTTCGGAGATGATGCCGGGTTCGAAGTGACCTGGTCGGAAGTGGGAGCGGCCGCCGGCGCGCTGATCGCGATGTTCGAACGCGAGGAATAGGAAGGGCGGCGGACTTTCCTTATCGGCGGATTAGGCATTTTTTCACCCTGCGGGAGACGATTCTTTTTACCTTTGTCAGATAGGCCGTGTGGGCTGGGAACATATAGAAGACGGATCAACTGCATGGATATGCACGTCAGTTTCCCTGCCCGCGCGAAAAGCGAGAATGATCGCCGCGCGGCTTCGCGTACCACTTCGATCTATCGCCCGGTGATCATCGAGGTGGGCGATTTCGCCGGCTTCTGCCTGGTGCGCAACATCTCCCCCATGGGCATGCTGGGCACGGTCTATGCCGAATTCGCGGCGAACCAGCCGATCGCGATCGATTTTTCGCCTCAGCATCATGTCGAAGGGGCGATCGTCTGGTCGCGCAACGACCAGATCGGTGTCCAGTTTTCCCAGGAGATCGACGTGCTCCAGATCCTGCGCGAGCTGGGCAAGGGCACGGTCGATCCCAAGACCGCACGCGCGCCGCGCCTGCAGATCCAGTGCCCGGTGGAACTCAGCACCGATGAAGGCGTGGTCATCACCGATCTGCTGGACGTGTCGCAACGCGGCCTCAAGGTGGGAGTCTCGACGTTGAAGGCCGGGGCCGAGGTCACTGTGCGCCTGCCCCAATTTCCGCCGCAGACGGCGATCGTGCGCTGGGTCAATCGCGGGACGGCCGGGCTGAATTTCATCCGCCCGCTCGATTTCGGCAAGCTCGCCGCCTGGGCGATCCATATCCAGTCGGGCTAGGCCTTCCCTTGTCTGCCCGGCTTCCATAAGGCTGGGTCAGGCAATGGGAGAGGTCGGATGAGCAGTTTGGTCACGCCGGAAGCACGCGCGGTCGTCGGCGTGAAGCGGCCCTTGCGGCGCGGAGTGATCACGGCGGACGGCATTCGCCGATATTGCGCGGCAGTGGATGATCGCAATCCCGCCTATCTCGATGCCGCGGCGGCGAAGGCGGCCGGCTATCCCGACATGATCGCGCCGCCGCTCTATCCCGCGGCCCCGGCGCGGCCCGCACCCTTCCATGACGAGCTGCTGGCGGACGGGCAGTATGGCGATCTCGCTCCTCCGGGGCTGGGCCATCTGCAATCGCTGCTGGGCGGGCAGGACTGGGAACTGGTCCGCCCCGCGCGCGTGGGGGAGACCGTGGTCGAGCAGATGGAGATCGGCTCGGTCGAGGAGCGGGAAGGGCGCAACGGGCCGATGGTCTTCGTGCGGGAGGATTCGGTCCTCACCGCCGAGGATGGCGATGTCATCATGCGCGGGCACAATCACCTGATCTTCCGCGAGGCGCCGCCTCCCCCGCCTGCCCTATCGGGGGATGCGGCCGCGCTCGAAGGTTCCGCCGGCCCGATGACGAGCGTGGAAGGCGATACGCTGGTCAAGCGGCCGGACATGGTCGCGCTGTTCATGTTCGACGCGGTGATCTGGGCCACGCACCGGCTGCACTGGGATATGGGGCAGGCGCGCAAGGAAGGACTGCGCGCGCCGGTGCTGCCAGGCTGGATGATGGCGAGCTACCTGGCCGAATTCGCCCAGTCCCGCGCGGGCGCCGGACAGCGCCTGGCGGGTCTTTCCCTGCGCTATATGGGCTTCGGCTTCCCCGGCGACGTCATGCGCTGCTCCGCGACCGGGAATGACGCCGCCGGCGGGCTTGGCGTCATGCTGAGCAACGGGGCTGGTGCGGTTTTGCTGCGGGGTGGGGCGAGTTTTG
>CAMLQG010000058.1 GCA_946482075.1 uncultured Erythrobacteraceae bacterium | reverse complement strand
TCGCATGCACCGGATACTCGTCATACGGCGTCAAGGCATAAGGCGTGTCGGACATCCAATATCTCCAGTTGTCATATAATCGATCGGCCCGATCGGCACTGCCTCGTCATTGACGGGGCAGTGCCGGGGGGGAAGGGTCAGAACTCGAAGCGAAGCTCGACACCGTAGGTCCGCGGCATGCCCACCTGGGCATTGTTCACGCCGAGCAGCTGGCCGTTCGCAAGGCCGCCGGTATAGTACACTTCCTTCGTCAGGTTATTGCCGAAGACGGCGACCGAGAAGCCGGAACCGTAGATGTTCGACCAGTCGATCCGGGCGTTCAGCAGTTCATAGGATTTGAGCTGCGTGCCCGGGTTCACGCTGTTGTTGAACGAGGAGAAGAAGGTCTTGCTCTGGGCGTAGAAATCGCCGCGCAGCGAGAGCTTGCCCGCCTCTTCCGGGATCGGCGCGAAGATCTGGGCGAAGACCGAGCCGGCCAGTTCCGGCGTATCAGGGTAGGGGCCGGCGGTGAACAGGATGTTGTTCACGAACAGGTCCGGCTTGGAGAACTTGGCATCCGTATAGGCCAGCTGGCCGCCGATGCGCAGCCATTCGGCCGGCTGGATCTCGGCTTCGAGTTCGATTCCCTTCACCTTCGATTCCGGGATGTTCACGGTGTAGGCGCCCGGCGCGCCGGTACCGGTGAAGTCGATCGCCAATTCGCGCTGCACGTCCTTGGTCACCGCGTAGTAGCCCGCGATGTTCAAGCGTGCCGGCATGGAGCCGAGATAGCCGTTGAACTTGAGGCCGGCCTCGATGTCCTTGGTCTTTTCCGGGCGGAAATAGGTGCCGCCCACTTCGAACGATGCCGTGTTGGGGAAGCTGAAGCCGTTGAACCCGCCGGTGCGCCAGCTGCCGCGATGCACGGCATAGAGCAGCAGGCTGGACGTCGCCTGGTAGTCCAGGCCGACCAGCCAGCTCGGCCGGTCCGCCTTGTTGCGCAGCGGCGTGCCGTCATAGCCGAAATCATAGAAATAGGAGCGATCGCCCGAGCTCACCGTGGTCTTGACCCAGGTGTAGCGGAAGCCGCCGGTCACTTTCAGCTTGTCGGTGATCTCGTAGCTCGCCTGGCCGAAGACGCCCCACGTCTTGTCCTTCACCTTGCCGTCCAGGGGGAAGAAGGCCCGCGGCGCGACCGCGGGGAAGTTGAATGCCGACTGCGGAATGAAGTCGGTGATCGTGTCCTGCGCATATTGGAGGCCGGCCACGAAATCGAACCGGTCGAAATCGCCCTGGAGCTGGAGTTCTTCCGAGATCTGCTCGCGCCCGTTGCGATAGGCCGACGGACCGCTGGCCTCGTAATATTCGAAGATCGCATAGGGGCTGCCATCGACGTCGAGGAAGTAGCGGTTCTTGCTCTTGGTGTAGCCGAAGATGTTCTTCAGCACGAGCTGGTCGCTCAGATCCACGGTCGTCGCATTGGTGATGACCAGCGAGTCCGTCTTGTAGTTGGACGGACTGTTCTGAAGCACCTTGTAGGGGCCGAGCACGTCCTTCTGGAACTGCGCGTAGGATTCCAGGCCCGCGCCGTAATTGAAGGTCTGGCCCTTATAGCTGAAGCTGCCATTGCCATAGACCGGGTTGGCCGCGACTTCGCCGGTGAAGCCGGGATTGGCCGGGCTGTAGGCGCAGGCCGCCGCGCTGACGATGTTCAGGCCGCCGCAGGGATTCACGCTATAGAGGATGCCTGAAGCGGTCCCCTTCGTCTCGCCATACTGGACCATCAGCGTGTTCTTGATGCGATCGCCCGGCGTCAGTTCCAGCGTGCCGCGCAGGACGAAGCTTTCATTGTCGCCGATCGTCTCGTCGCGCAGCAGGTTCTTGATGTAGCCGTCGCGCTCGCGATACTGGCCGCCGATGCGCAGCGCGGCCGTGTCGGGCGCGAGCGGGATGTCGAGCGCGCCTTCGATCTCGCGGCTGTCGAAATTGCCGATCCTGCCCTGCACGTAGCCGCCGAAGCTGTCGCCCGGCTTGCGGGTTTCGAACAGCACGGCGCCGCCGGTGGTGTTCTTGCCGAACAGCGTGCCCTGCGGGCCCTTGAGGACCTGCACCGACTGGAGATCGAAGAAGGCGCTGGCGCCGACCCCGGACACCTGCACTTCGTTGATATAGGCCAGCACCGCGGACGGCGAGGTGGTGAAGGGATCGACCGACTGGCCGCGGATGGCGAAGTTGAGCTGGTTGCTGCTCAGCCCTTCCTTCACCGTCAGGCCCGGCGCGGTACGCTGGAGATCGATTTCGCTGACGACATTCTGTGCGCGCAGCGATTCCGCGCTCAACGCGACGATCGAGGCCGGAACCTTCGAAAGGCTCTCTTCGCGGCGGCGCGCGGTGACGATGATTTCGCCGAGGCCGCCTTCCGGCGCGCCGGCTTCGGGCGTTGCGGCCGCATCGGTTTCCTGGGCCAAGGCGGGCGTGCCGGCCATCGCGATCGCGACGAGCGGCAGGACGCGAAGGTGTTTACGGAAATTCATGTGAAGTCCTCCCGGAGGGGACCGCGTTTTGCTTACGATTTTCGAATGCTCGGTGCGGTCCCGATGGCGCCGGTTAGGTTGATCGCCGTAGATGCCACAAGAACGAGGGCCAGAAAGTTCGTGCAGGGCACGATACCATTTCCTATGAGGATCAAACACGGCAACGATCTTGCTGCATAAGGTTGTTCGCGGAGGCGAAGGAACCTTTGTCCGATCGAGCGGAGCGCCGTTCGGAGATGACGCAGACCCGCCAGAATATCGCGGCGAGGGAGACGGAGTTTTGGAAGAAATCTTTTCAAGCAAGGCCTTCCCGTCGGAGGAGGGCTTCGAACGCTATTCCAAGATCACCCAGAGCACATTCTACGATGGCGAGGTGCTTGTCGAAGATGGCGACGAGTTCGACATCCAGCTCGAACGGGTGCTGGGCAAGCCGGTTTCGATCATTCACATCCTGAGCCGGTCGCATTTGTCCTACCGGCGCAATTCGCGCCACATCCGCACGAACAAGGCCGGCTTCAAGGTGATCTGGATCGTGCGCTCGGGCGGTGTCACGATCCATCGTACGCAGGGCGCCTGCGAGATCGGCAAGAACCAGGCCGGCATCGTCGATTCCGATTCCCCCTTCAAGGCGGTTCACACGCCGGGTTCGGACGGATGCTACGAAGCCTTTCAGGTGATCGTGCCGCCCGACATCTTCTTCCAGCATCTCAGCGAGGCGGAGCTGTTCACCGATCCGTTCCATCTCGAAGGCCCGCATGGCCAGGTGGCGAAGGAACTGCTCGACCTGATTTCCCGCCATGGCGACGGCCTCCAGCCTGTAACCACGAATGCGCTCGGCATGGCGCTGCTCGATGCGATCGCCGATCATCTGCGCGAAAGCCGGGTCGAGATGCCGCAGCGGCGCAAGATTTCCGAAAAGCGGATGGCGGAGATCGAGACCTTCATCACGATGCATGCCAGCGATCCCGAGATCACGCTGGAGATGGTCGCCGGGAATTGCGGGATCACGCCCCGCTATCTGAGCTATCTGCTGAAATCGCGCGACACGACCTTCTCGGACATGCTGTGGCATACGCGGCTTCCCAAAGCCCAGGCGTGGCTGGAATCGGCAGAAGCGCAGGGCCTTTCCATCGGACAGATCGCTTTCATGAGCGGGTTCAAATGCGCGTCGCATTTCAGCCGCAAGTTCAAACAGACCTACAATTGCTCGCCCCGCGAGTTTCGGGCGAGGGCGCTGGAGCGCGCGTGAGCGTAGCAACCCTGCTCGCTACAGCGGTCAGGCCAACAGGATTTGCATGCGTGTTGGGACGACGTAGCGATGGGGCGCCCATTCGCGTTCTAGTGTGATCATCCCGCCAAGCATCGAATCGATGAAAAACATCTGCAAGGCGATCGATCGCTGACAATATGCAGTTTTACGCTATTGATATTCAGTAGCAAAATCATTAGAGCCTGCACTCTGAAGAGTGCCAGGGAATGATGAGAACCAATATTCTGTGCGGTGGCGGGGAAATCCAGCTCAACCTCAACAATGTGTTCGACAAATGGTACTACCCGGATGCCTGCTGCATCACGCGCGCCACCCCGGGACAGCCGCGCAACTGGCGCTTGACGCTTAGCCGTTCCTTCTGACCATGCGCCGGAGTCCCGACGCAGGTCCATCACCTGTGGGAGATATGCAATGAAGCAAATGCTTATGGGCGCAGCCATGCTGCTGGGCGCGGCCGCTCCGGCCATGGCGCACGAGGTCTGGATCGAGCAGGACGCCACGGGCCCCACGCGCATCTATCTGGGCGAGCCGCATGAAGAGACGGTGGATGTGGGCGAACACGGCATCGCTCATTTCAAGCCGGTGGTCTTCACGGCCGATAGCAAGCGGCCCGCCGCGCTCACCCATCGCACGGATCATGTCGAAGCGGCTGCGACCGGCGCCGGCGATGTCCGCGCGTTCGACGATACCGCGTTCAAGCCCTGGACGGACGAGGACATCAGGCAGGGCGCGAAGTTCCATGCCAGGGCAGGCCGGTCGGAGACCATCGGCAAGCTGGACTTCGAACTTGTGCCGACCGTGCCGGATGCGGACAGCTTTACCGTGATGTTCCTGGGCAAGCCGCTTGCCGATGCGGATGTCACCATCGTCACGCCCGACAAGTGGCGGAAGTCGATCAAGGCCGATGCCAATGGCGTGATCGCGGTGCCTGACAAGGGCAAGGGACGCTACATCGTGGCGGCCAGCACGCAGGAAGACGGCAGGCATATGATCAATGGCGAGCCGGTCGCCCGCGTCCACCATGTCACGACGATCACTTACGTGACCCAATGATCCGAACCGGGCCGGTCGGCCTCTGCGCCATACTGCTTTCCTGCGTTTCGGGGCAGGCCACGGCGCAGGATCCGGCGGCAACGAAGGTGGCGCGGCGACCAGTCGTGCCCGGCACTGTGGAACCCGTCTATCCGGCGGAATTCTTTGCCGCCACCCATCCGCAGACCGCGCTCGACATGCTGAACCGCACGCCGGGCTTCACGCTGGCGGAAGGCAGTTTCGTTCGCGGTTTCGGCGGAGCTGCCGGCAACGTCCTGATCGACGGACAGCGGCCCACCGTGAAGACGGGCGGCCTGACCGAAGTGCTGCGCCGTATCCCCGCCTCGCGGGTCGAACGCATTGTGCTGCTGCGCGGCGGCGACGCGGCCGAAGCGCAGGGCCAGATGCTGGTCGCCAATGTGGTGCTCAAGGCCGCCGCCGGTGGTTCGGGCACCGCCACGCTGGAGTTCTCGCATACGGCCGATGGGCGGATTTCGCCTACCGGACGCGTCAGCTATGCCCGCAAGCTGGGCGGGTGGCAGACGAGCATCGAGCTTTCCGCCGAAGAACTGCGCTATCCTTCGCGTGCGCTCTATCGTCTGCGCGATGCAAGCGGCGCTCTGGCGGAAAGCTGGAAGGAGCGTACGATCGCCCGTTCGCCGGAGTTCGGCCTGGCCCTGTCCGCCTCGCGCCAGGTGGCTGGCGGGACGCTCACGCTCAATGGCCGGCTGGGCAAGAACCTCTATGAGCAGACCGAATATCTGACGTTGTTTCGGGGCGATGTCGACATTCCGCCCTATGGCACGCGTGAACTCGATTATGTGGAACGGTTCCGCTTCGGGGAACTCGGGCTGGACTGGACGCGCAATCTTGGATCGGGCTGGACCACGAAGCTGGTCGGCCTCGGCAGGATCGAACGCAGCAAGATCGACCAGGAATTCCGCGAAGGTGATTTTCGCGAAGTTTCCTCGCTCCGCCAGAAGCCGGCAGAGATGGTCGGGCGGGTTACGTTCAGCCGCGAAGGCAAGCACAAGGTGCGCCCGGAAATCGGCATGGAACTGGCTTGGAACGGACTGAGGAGCACGCTTGACTATGCACAGGATATGGGCGGAGGGCCGGAGCCGGTCGACCTGAGCGGGTCAAGGGCGCGCGTCATCGAATTGCGCGGGGAAGCCTTCGCCAACCTCGTCACACGCCTGTCCCGGAAATTCAGCCTGGAGACCGGTATCGCGCTGGAGATATCGCGCATCCGCGTGACGGGCGACGCGGCCAGCAGCCAGAGTCTGACCTATCTCAAGCCCTCCGCCGCACTGGTCTGGACGCCATCCGGAGCGACCGAAATCCGCGTGGGTTTCCGGCGCACGGTGGACCAGCTCGATTTCGGGGATTTCGCTGCCTCGGTCGACCAGGGGGAAGGGCGGCCCATCGGTGGAAATGCCGAATTGCGGCCTGCGAGACTGACCCGGTTTTACTTGCGCGCCGATCATCGCTGGGGGAAGGGCGCGGCGGTTTCGGCCGAGTTCTTCCATCAGACGCATGACGGGCTGCTGGGCTATATCGTGTTGCCCTCGGGCGATCAGGCGCTCGGTTCCATCGGCAACGGACGGCAGTGGGGGATCACGACACAGGCTACCCTGCCGCTGGATGGGGTGTTGAAGGGCGCTCAGCTCAAGCTCGATGGGACGCTCCGCGATTCCCGGGTCACCGATCCGCTCACGGGCGAGGCACGGCGGGTCGACGATCTTTCGGACATCACGTTCAATGCGGAGTTCCGCCATGATGTCCTCAGGCTCAAATCGGCCTGGGGCATCCGCTATTTCTCGTCGGAGGACTATACGGTGAGCTATGTCGGGGAGCGGCTGCGTTCGCGGTCCTTCCCGGTGTGGATAGCCTATATCGAAACGACTGTGATCGGCGGGTTCAAGGCTGTGCTGACGGCCAAGGGGCTTGCGGGGGAACGCGGCTTCGTCGGACGACGCCGATTCTACGAACCGACGATCGCGGATGACTTCATCGGCAGCCAGCGGCGGCGTTTCACCGAGGGAGCCGTGGTGACGCTGACACTGACGAAATCGCTTTAAGACCTGATTCAGCCATTAGGTCATTGGCGGCATAGCGAAATTTAAAAAACTTGCCGAATGCACTCGATTGTTCCCTAAAGCACTCAGATGTAGTAATAATATTACTATGGATTATAACGATCAGTTGGTGCGCTATTTCGGAACGGCCGATCTCGCGGCCATCCCTCCCGCCGCGCTGGAAGGCGGGATGGAACGGATCGTTGTTGATTTCGGGCTGGCCCAGGAGCCACGCGAGCGGTTCGCCTTGTGGGTGTTGCTCTACATGCTCGGCGCAGCACCCGATCTCGACGTCGCGTTCGAGGAAGAGAACGATCGCGAAGCCGCGCGCGATTTCATGGATATGATCGACCGGGCGATGGGCAAGTCATGAGCCGCGCGGCCGCCGCATAAAAGAAGGGCCGCTCCGAAGAGCGGCCCTTTGGAAGTTTGGGAGAGGATGCCTAAAAGGCATGCTCTAAATGCGTCAGAACCCCGTTTGCTGCAATTGCGAAGGTAGCAAGTGATGTTGCAAGAAATGCAACTAACTGTTCACAGGGCGTTCAACTTGGCGGAATTCAGCCATTTCCTGGCTATATCTCCTGCCCGGCGGCAACGCCGCTGGCCCAGGCCCACTGAAAATTATAGCCGCCAAGCCATCCGGTGACGTCCACGGCCTCGCCAATAGCGTGGAGCCCCGGCGCTGTCTTCGCCTCCATCGAGCGGGAAGAGAGATTCGCCGTGGCGATCCCGCCGGCGGTGA
This sequence comes from uncultured Erythrobacteraceae bacterium, assembly GCA_946482075.1. Next base: position 13,596 of record CAMLQG010000058.1, on the reverse strand, counting down.
CTTCTGCCTTGGCGAACCCTTCCGTGCCGTTTGGCAAGAAAGGCCATCGGGCGAGCGAATGTTCCGTCTGGCGCAAGGCCCGATCCGGCAGGTTGCCGAGCTCTCCGCCGAGCGCCAGCTTCTCGAGCAGCGCATCGGCGAGGCGCTCGGGCAAGGGGGCCAGAGCGCGGCGGAGCGGCAGGCGCGGGCTTTGCTGCTTGAGGCGCACGAGCCAATCCTCCTGATGGTCGGGGAAGAAATCGACGGCGATCTCGGTTCGATGCCGCCAGTAGGATGAGATCTGCAGCATCGCCGGTCCCGAAAGCCCGCGATGGGTGAACAAGGCGGCCTCGCGAAACCGTGCCTTTCCATGGTGGACTTCGACTTCGGTCGACACGCCCGACAGCGAGCGGAACAGAGCGTCGCCGGGGCCGAGCGTGAACGGCACCAGCGCGGGCCGGGGTTGTATGACGGAAAGGCCGAACTGCCGGGCGATGTCGTAGGCAAGGCCGGTCGCGCCCATTTTCGGGATCGAAGGTCCCCCGGTCGCGAGCACGAGCGCCGGCGCCGTGAACTGCTGGCCGTCGATCGTGATCCGGAAGCGCCCATCCGCATGATCGACCGCGGAAACCGGCTTGCCGAGCATGATCGACACGCCGCCTGCCGCGCATTCTTCCACCAGCATGTCGACGATCTGGCGTGATGGGCCGTCGCAGAAGAGTTGCCCCAGGGTCTTTTCGTGCCAGGCGATGCCATAGCGGTCGACCAGCGCGATGAAATCCTGTGGCGTGTACCGGCCAAGCGCGGACTTCGCGAAATGCGGGTTGGCGGAGAGATAGCATTCCGCCCGCGCGTTGAGGTTGGTGAAATTGCACCGCCCGCCGCCGGAAATCAGGATCTTCTTGCCCGGCGCATCGGCGTGATCGACCAGCAGGACGCGGCGTCCGCGCTCGCCGGCGGTGGCCGCGCACATCATGCCGGCCGCACCTGCGCCCAGCACGATCGCGTCGAACGCGGCTTGCGTCATTGCGCCATGATGCTGGCGGCGACCGCTTCCGCCACCTTGATCCCGTCGATCGCTGCGGAAAGGATGCCGCCCGCATAGCCTGCGCCTTCACCCGCCGGGAACAGCCGTTCCACGTTGAGGCTCTGCAGATTCTTCCCACGCGTGATCCGCAGTGGCGAAGAGGTGCGCGTCTCCACTCCCGTCATGACCGCATCGGGATGGTCGTAATGGGCGATCTGGCGTCCGAAGACCGGCAGCGCTTCGCGCAGCGCGTCGATCGCGAAGGCGGGCAGGCATTGCGACAGGTCGGTCATCGTCACGCCCGGCTTGTAGGACGGGATCACTTCGCCCAGCTCGGTCGAAGCGCGGCCGGCCAGGAAATCACCCACTTTCTGCCCCGGCGCGCAGTAGTTCGAACCGCCCGCGACATAGGCCAGCGTTTCCCAGTGGCGCTGGAATTCGATGCCCGCCAGCGGCCCGCCCGGATAGTCGCGTGCCGGATCGATCGCGACGACGAGGCCGGAATTGGCGTTGAATTCCGCGCGGGAATATTGGCTCATCCCATTGGTTACGACGCGGCCTTCCTCCGAAGTCGCCGCCACCACGCGTCCGCCCGGACACATGCAGAAGCTGTAGACCGTGCGCCCGTTCGCGCAGTGATGGGACAGGCTGTAGGCCGCGGCGCCCAGATCGGGATGACCCGCGCAATCGCCGAAACGCGCTCGATCGACCCAGGATTGCGGATGTTCGATCCGCACGCCGATGGAGAAGGGCTTGGGTTCCATATGGACGCCGCGCCGGTGCAGCATTTCGAATGTCGGCCTGGCGCTGTGCCCGATGGCCATGACCACGTGGTCGGCTTCCAGGAAGCCGCCATCCGCCAGATGCAGTCCGCGCAGCCGCCGGTTTCCGTTCGGCTGCGTGTCCAGTTCCAGATCGTCCACGCGATGTTGCCAGCGATATTCGCCGCCGAGCTCCTCGATCGTGCGGCGGATGCTTTCGACCATGGTGACGAGCCGGAAAGTGCCGATATGGGGGTGCGCTTCCCATAATATGTCGTCGGGCGCGCCGGCCTTGACGAATTCCTCCAGCACCTTGCGGCCGAGGAAGCGCGGATCTTTGGTCCGGCAATAGAGCTTGCCATCGGAAAAGGTGCCGGCGCCGCCTTCGCCGAACTGGACGTTGGAATCCGGATTGAATTCCGACCGGCGCCACAGGCCCCAGGTGTCCTTGGTCCGCTGGCGCACCACCTTGCCGCGGTCGAGGATGATCGGGCGGAAGCCCATCTGCGCCAGGATCAGACCCGCGAAAAGCCCGCAGGGCCCCGCGCCGATCACGACCGGCCGCTTGCCCAACCAGCCTGCCGGGGCGAGCGTGGGGAAACGATAGTCCATGTCGGGCGTGGGGCGGACGTCCTTGTCGCCCGCGAAGCGTTCGAGGACCGCCGCTTCATCCTCCAGCGCGATATCCAGCGTGTAGACCAGCTGGATCGCCTTCTTCCGACGCGCGTCGTTGCCCCTGCGGAAGAGCGTGTAGCTTCCGAGCGCATCCGGCGCGATGCCCAGCCGCTCGCAGATGGCTGCGGGAAGCGCTTCCGGCTCGTGATCGAGCGGCAGGGAAAGTCCGGAAAGGCGAAGCATGGATGGGGGCGATAGGCGGAGCGCGCGGAGACCGCAATGCGCAAGCCGGCGTTGCGGCCCCGGTCATGGCTCCGCTCGAGCGACTGAGTTAGGGATTGATTGCGATCCCCGTCTGCGGCCATGCTCGGGCGACGACAGACCGGAAGGGGAGCAGGATATGAGCAATAGCGGCGCTTTGATGATCTATGGGGCGACCGGCTATACCGGCAAGCTGCTGGCCGAAGAGGCCGTGAAGCGGGGCATGAAGCCGATCCTGGCGGGACGGGACGCGGGCAAGCTTGCGGCGCTGGCCGCCGGGCTGGGCCTTGCCGAGACGCGCTGCTTCGCGCTGGGCAATCAGGGTGAGATCGTGGAAGGGCTGGCGGGGATCGGCTGCCTCATCCACGCAGCAGGGCCGTTCGCGATCACCGGGCGGCCGATGATCGACGCGTGCATCGCGCAGGGCGTCCATTACCTCGATATTACCGGCGAGTTCCTGATCTACGAATATGCCGAGGCCTGCTCGGCCAAGGCGGAAGCGAAAGGCATCATGCTGATGCCTGGCGTCGGCTGGGACGTGGTGCCCAGCGATTGCATCGCGGCACACACGGCCGGGCGAGTGGCCGATCCGCAAGTGCTCGAACTCGCGCTCAGCCATTTCGGCGGCGTTTCGCGCGGATCGATGAAGAGCGGGGCGGGCATCATTGCGACCGGCCCGCGCGCCCGGCGCGCTGGCAAGGTGGTCAGCCCCACGGATCAGCAGCCGATCCGCGTGGATTTCGGCGATGGGCCCAGGACCTGCGTGCCCATGCCGATGGGCGATGTCATCACCGCATGGAAGTCGGCCCGCGTTCCCAATATCGACGTCTATTTCGCGGTGGCCGAAGACAGCGCCTTCTCCGCCCCTCCAAGCCTGGACGATGTGCCCGAAGGCCCGAGCAAGGAAGAACGCGATGCCGGCCGTTCCCGCGTGATCGCCAAGGTGACCGGGGCGGACGGGCGAGTGGTGTGCTCGATGATCGAGACCTCTTCGGGCTACAGTTATACTGGGGAAGCCGGCATCGAAGTCGCTTCGCGAGTGCTGGCCGGCGATTTCAAGCCCGGTTTCCAGTCGCCGGCCTCGGCCTATGGACCGTCGCTCGCCACCAGCGTGGGCGGAGGGACGATCAAAGATATTGACTGATCGCAGATCCGCAAAGATTATTGACGATATTATTGACAATAATTCGTCGCAGGAGCGGCCGAGGAGAGGATATGCAAGGTAGAGAGTGGGTTCCCGGCATCCGGGAGACCGTACCCCGGATCTTTGCGGCCGCGCTGGCTGAACGGCCGGACGATATCTTTATCGACATGGCCGGCACCATGGTCACGTTCGCGCAGTTCGAAGCGGAAGTGAACCGGTTCGCGCACGGTCTCGCGAAGGAAGGCGTGGGGCTGGGCGCCACGGTCTGCTCGCTGGCGGATACCAGCATGGACATGCTTTATCTCTGGTTCGCGGTGAACCGGTTGGGCGCGATCTGGGTGCCCGTCAACAGCGCGCTGAAAGGCGAGTTCCTGCGCCACCAGATCGATGATTGCGAAGCGCGGATCATGATCGCCGATGCACATTATGCGGATCGGATCACCAAGGTTTCGGACAGGCTGGCAAAGCTCGAATGCCTGTTCCTGCGCGGGGCGGAAACGCTGGCGGGAGAGGGTGCGCTGCGGCTCCGCGATCTCGAGGAACTTCGCGCCGATCATACGACGCCGCCTGCCGCTGCGGTCGAGGTCGACCCGCGCGATCCCACGCTGATCATCTACACGTCAGGCACGACCGGGCCTTCGAAAGGCTGCCTCGTCAGCCAGAACTACATCTGCAACTATGCGCGTGAAATGGGCTGGGCCATCGGCGTCCGGCCAGGCGATCGCTACTGGTTCGCGCTGCCCCTGTTCCATCTCGGCGGGCTGGGCACCGGCCTGGTCGCGGGTCTGGCCAACGGAGCCCGCGTGGTGATCGCGCCGCAATTCTCGGTCAGCGGCTTCTGGCCGGATATCGCGCGTTCCGGCGCCACGGTGACGGCGGGCGTGGGAGCAACGGCCGCGCTTGTCGCCGAAGCGCCCGATCACGAAGCGCAGCATGGCTGCTTCGGGCAGATCAGGACGGTCTGCGCCGCGCCGATGACGCCGGCGCACCAACGCAAATGGAAGGAGCGCTTCGGCGTGCAGCATGTCGGTGCGCCGGGTTACGGCCTCACCGAAGCGTCGATGGTCACGCTGCACCCGATCTGGCAGGATTCGCCGCCGGGCTCGTCGGGCCGCCGCTTCGCGGATTTCGAAGTGCGCATCGCGGATGCGGACGGGATGGAACTGCCGGTTGGGCAGGCGGGGCAGATCCTCGTGCGCCCGCGATACGGCCAGGTGATGTTCGGTGGATATTGGAAGCGCCCCGAAGCCACTGTCGCCGCTACCCAGGATTTCTGGTTCAATACCGGCGATATCGGCCGCTTCGACGAGGAAGGTTTCTTTTATTTCGTCGACCGGGCGAAGGATTATCTCCGGCGCCGCGGGGAGAACATCTCCAGCTTCGAAGTCGAGACGAGCTTCCGCGATCACCCGGCGATCGCCGATGTCGCCGTGCATGCGGTGATTTCCGACGTATCGGAAGACGATCTGAAAGCCACCATCGTGCTCAAGGAAGAGGTCGCGGCAAGCGAGGAGGAAATCTGCCGCTGGTCGGTCGATGCCCTGCCTTACTACGCGGTGCCCCGCTATATCGAGTTTCGCGCCGAACTGCCGCGCAATCCCGTGGGGCGGGTGCTGAAATACCAGCTTCGTGACGAAGGGGTTACGCCAGCGACCTGGGACAGGCAGACCTGTCCCGATATCGTGGTGAAGCGCTGACGATCAGCCGGCGTCGGTTGCCTTCTGGAACCGCTCTATCACCCGGTCGGCATAATATTTGAGTACGCGGTGGGCCTCCTCCGCGCGCCCAGCCAAGAGGTGCTGTGTAATCGTGTCATAGCCTTCGGCGGAGACGACGAGGTCATCCAGGTCTTCTTGGCTCACGAATTGCCGCGCGTAATGCCGCAGATGCACTTTCGAGAGCATTTCCTGGATATAGGCATTGCCCGAATTCTCGCAGATGAACTCGTTATATCGCGCCATCGCATCCGACAGCATGACTACGTTGCGCGCCTTGGCTGCGCTTTTGATTCCTTCCAGCCGGCTGCGCAGTTCGTCCTGGACTTTCGGCGTGAGTTCCCGGCTCACGAACAGCTCGATCGCGATGCGGAAGATGCCGCCGATCAATACCTGCATGATGTCGCGCAGACGCTCCGGATCGAAACGCTTGATGCGGCCGCCGCGATTGGGGAGCAGCTCGACCACACCATCGCCTGCGAGATATTGGAGCGCAGCGCGCACCGTGGCCCGGCTGGTAACCAGCCGTTCCATGAGATCCGCTTCGATAAGTCGCTGACCGGGAACGAGTTCGCCTGCGGCGATCAACGCGTCGATCTTGGCGACAGCGTCTTCGACGGAACTGGCGCTGCGGAAAACGCTGGGTGACGGGCTTCGGTTCATCTTGCTCCAGGCTCATGAAATCGCACCGGAACATGGTGTGATTGTAGTGCGCTGTAAAGCCTTCCTCAGCGTTTGACAGAGATCGTTCACGATATTATTGACAATATCGAGCATAAGAATAGCCGGGCGAAGCGCTGTTTCCGTGTTGTCGGGAAACTTCGTCCTGTCAGGGGAGAGGAACTGCGGGAAGGAAAAGGCCCGCGACACGCAATTGCCTAGATCAGCTTGCGCATGCGGCCGTCATCGAGCTGCACCCGGATAAAGCGTGGCCATTCCCGATAATTAAGCAAAATCAACGTTTAACGTTATCATGGGGAGAGAGTTTATGGAGAGACGTGCGCTTCTTGCGACGACGGCGATTGCCTTGGCCGCAATGGTGGGTTCCGAGGCAGCTCTGGCGCAGGATACTCCTCCCCCACAGACAAGCGCCGGCAGCAAGGATGGCAATGTCCTTGGCGAGATTGTGGTCACCGGCGTTCGCCGCCGTGAAGAAAGCGTGCAGAGCGTTCCGGTTGCCGTGACCGCGCTCAATTCCGCTCTGCTCGAACGCAACAACGTGACGAGCATGGCGGATCTCAGCAATCTCGCGCCAAACCTTGTTATCGTGAAGCAGTTGGCGACGCCCGCGCAAGCGAGCATCTATCTCCGCGGCTTCGGCAGTGAATCCAATTCGCCAGCCATCGATCCGCCTGTCGCCATCACGGTCGACGGTATCTATCAGCCGCAGTCTTCGGGCAACATGATCGACCTTTTCGACGTCGATGTGATCGAAGTGCAGCGCGGCCCGCAGGGCACGCTCCAGGGCAAGAACGCGCCCACCGGGTCGCTCTATGTGGTCAGCAAGCGGCCGACCTATGAGCTCGAAGGCGCGCTCGAAGCCGGTTATGAACGGTTCGATCACAAGACGCTCAAAGCCCGCATCAACGTTCCGGTCATCGACGATGTGCTCGCGGTCAAGCTCGTGGGCATCTACAAGGAAGGCGGGAACTACATCCGCTCGCTCCAGGAAGGCGGCAAGCGCAAGTTCGGTGGCGAAGATGTGTTCGCTGCCAAGCTAGGTGTCCTGCTTACGCCCAGCGACAATTTCGAATGGCTGATCAACGGTTTCTTCGAACGGGGCCGCAACCCGCAGCGTGGTATGCGCGACCTTGCCTATCTCGGCGCGGACGGTCCGTTCCAGGGCGATGGTCTGACCTGTACGCTGTTCGGCTACTGCTCGCCCACGAAGCGTTTCACCACCAATGCCGGCTGGACGAGGGGCAACAAGTCCAATTCGAAGCAGATTTCCTCGCAGATGACCTTCCGCACCGATCCGGTCACGATCACGTCGATCACCGGCTTCAAGAAGTATTCCGAACTCAACAACAGCGACGTGGATGGCGAGCCCGAACCGCTGCTCGACGCCTTGGGCGATCCGCTGCACTACAAGCAGTTCTCACAGGAAATCCGCCTGAATTCGGTCGAGAACGGCGGACTGGACCTCGACGGCAAGCTCGACTGGGTTATCGGCGGTTTCTATTCCAAGTTCAAATACGACAATCAGCAATATCTGAACATCTTCGGCAACACGCTGTTCAGTGACGAGCGCGGCAAGACGACCAGCAAGGCCCTGTTCGCGCAGCTCATCTACAACTTCACGGAGAAATTCAACGTCACGGTAGGCGCCCGACAGAGCTGGGACCGCAAAAGCCACAACTATATCGGCGTGGGCGAAGCGATCCGCTTCGTCGACGATCCGATCAAGTTCAAGAACTTCTCGATGGAAGCTGGCGCGCAGTACAAGTTCACGCCGGACCAGCAGATCTACTTCCGCTATGCCGAAGGCTATCGTGCGGGCGGTTTCCAGGGTCTCCCGGCGCCGGGAGGGACGCAGGCTCCCTATGACCCCGAAACCGTCACGACCTACGAAATCGGCTTCAAGGGCGATTTCTTCGATCGACACCTTCGGACCAACATCAGCGTGTTCCTGTCGAAGTACAAGAACCTGCAGCGCACGGTGATCGGCTCGCTGCCGTTCGCGCCGTTCTATACGCAGATCATCAAGAACGCGGCGAACGCGACAGTGAAGGGCGTCGAGTTCGAAGCGGTCATCGTGCCGACCGACAATCTCACCATCAACACGGCGGTCACCTATCTGGATTCCCAGTACAAGAACTATCTCGCCAGCTTCATCCCCGGCACGCCGCCGACGGACAATGACGACTTCCCGTTCCCCTATTCTTCCAAATGGCAAGTGAAGTTCTCCCCGCAATACCGGATCGAGATGGGCGACAACACGCTGACCCTTTCCGGCAGTGCCGTCTATTCCACCCGCTACTACGCGCTCGGTATCCCGATGCCCGCCGCTCGCGTGCGTCCGCTGTGGAATCTGAGCGCGCGGGCGAAGTTCGACTTCGCCGACGAGAGATACTCGATCACGGTCTATGGCGAGAACCTCGCCAACAACCATTACATCGAGAACTTCACCACGCCTCCGGGCGGCAGCGCGCTCTATTTCATCGGCCAGGATGCCAAGCCGATCACCTACGGCATCAGCTTCGGCGCGAAATTCTGATGAGGGCATCTTCGGCGTGTTGCTTCGCGCGGCGCACCGGGGATGTAAAACGTGATGGCGGTAGCAGGCTTCGGCCGGCTGCCGTCATTCCATTATCGGGATAGGTTCGTCGCTGGGCTGTGCCGGGGATTTGGCCTTCCGCTTCAGCAGCAGGAGCGAGGGCAGGGTGAAGATCGTCACCCACATCATCAGCCAGAACGCGTTCACATAGGCGATCATCAGCGCCTGCCGATTGATCTCGACGTCGAGCATCGTGGCGATCGCGCCGCCGTCGCGGCCCATCATGCCGAGCAGCCGTTGGTCGAGCACCACCATGCTGTCCATGTCGATATGCCCTGCCAGATCCGCATGGCTGACCTGGTGATTGCGCGCCATCGTGGAGGTCAGGAAGGAAATCGCGATCGAACCGCCGAGATTGCGGGAAAGGCTGAAGAAGGCGGCGCCTTCCGTGCGCAGATGGGGCTTCAGCGTCTCGAAGGCCAGCAATTGGGCGGGCATGGTCATGAGCCCGATGCCGGTGCCGAGGACGGCGCCGGAGAAGATCAGCATCTGCTTGTCCATCCCGAGATTGAAATCGGTCATCAGCGCCAGGCCGCAGGACGCGATGATCACGCCGCAGGCGATGAACAGGCGCAGATCGACCTTGCCGGCATAGCGGCCGACGAGGAACAGGCCGATCAGCGAACAGGACGCTCTCGGCATCATCATCATTCCCGCATCGGTCGTGTCATATCCCATCAGCGTCTGCAGCATCGTGGTGGTCAGCGCCGCGCCGCCGAACACGACGCCGGCGGACAGGAATTGGAACAGCGAGGACACCATCAGGTTGCGATCCGCGTACAGCGCCAGTGGTATCAGCGGCGATCTGGCCGACATGCTGTGGATGATGAACATCCAGAGGCAGCCGATGGAAATGCCCGCCTCGATGATGATCTCGGGCGAATCGAACCAGTCGAGATGCGTGCCGCGATCCAGCATCAGCTGGAAGCTGGCGAGGCATCCCGCGAGCATCAGGAAGCCCAGCATGTCGAAGGGACGGCGTTCTATCGGCGCGTTGTCGATCAGGGCGAAAGCGAAGGCGGCCGCCGCGATGCCGATGGGCACGTTGATCAGGAAGATCCAGCGCCAGCCGATATTGTCGGTGATCCAGCCGCCTACGAGCGGCCCCAGGATCGGCCCGACGATCAGGCCCATCATCAGGATCGTCATGGCCTGGGCGCGCTTTTCGAGCGGAGAACTGTCGAGCAGGATCGACTGGCTGAGCGGAATGATGAACGCGCCGAAAATTCCCTGGATCAACCGGGCGAAGACCATCATTTCCAGCGAGGCGGCGACGCCGCACAGCGCGGAAGACAGAGTGAAGATGATGATCGAGCCAAGGAACAGCGTGCGCCGGCTGAACACCCCTTCGAGCCATCCGGTGATCGGTGTCGCGACGGCGGCCGCCACGATATAGGAGGTCAGCACCCAGGCGATGCTTTCCGGCGTGGCGCCCAGCGCCGCCTGCATGTGAGGCAGGGCGACATTGGCGATCGTCGTATCCAGTACTACCATCTGCGCCGCCAGCATCACCGTGATGATGATCAGCAGCCGTCTTCCGGGCGAAGGCATGGCGGGGACTTCGGTCATGTCAGAGGCAAGGCCCCATTCCCGACATGTCCGCGCGCACCGATCCCATTTCAGTCCCTCTCCATGCGCGCCGAACGAGGGCGCATGATTCTGCATATCGTTAGATTCCCGCTTGAGAAACTCCACAAGTTGGACTTCGAAGATTTGCTGGAAAGTCGGCGCTTCCCTGGCGGCGTCCGGGACGATAAACTTGTCTGGACAGGTTCGCAGAATCGTTTGGGAAAGGGTCGATTATGGCAGATGCACTGGAAGCATTGACAGCGCGGATAGAAGCGGTGGAAGCCGATCTGGCGATCCGCAGCTTGGTCGCGCGCTATGCGCAGGTCATGGATGACCGGGATGTCGCCGCGATCCCCGCGCTGTTCACGAAGAACGCGAAGATCACCAGCCGCGACGGCAAGATGGATGCCGAAGGCCGCGATCACCTCGTGAAGCTGTATGAAGGCCGGTTCGCGGCGCTGGGCGCAACGCACCATATCGTCCACGGGGTGGATGTGACGGTGGACGGGCCGCTCGCGGCCCATGCGACCGTGTCATCGACTGCGGAAGTCTTTCGCAACGGTGTCCACCAACTCGCCGCGCTGCGCTATCACGATACCTACGAGAAGGAGGATGGCGCCTGGCGCATCGCCAGCCGGCATTTCCTGCTGTTCTACTATACCCCGATCGACAAGCACGCCGGCCTGCTGGGCACGCTGATGCGCAATCTCACCTATGGCGAGCCGATAGAGGCGGATTTCCCCGAGAACACGGACGCCTTCCAGAAATATCTGGCGACGCATCCGGCCTGATGTGCGCGGCGTGGCGGATCAGCCCTTCGCCGGCCCGCCACGCCCGTCACCGGGCATCTTGCGCGAGTCGTGGCTGGCGGTCACCGAGACGACTTCCACCCTGAAGATCACGCGCTTCTCGCTGTCGAGCAGGCGGACGAATGCTTCTTCCCCGCCGGGTGCGAGTTTTGCGGCAAAGCGCGGCAGGAACCAGTCCTTGGTCTCGCGGTCGCGATGGATCGAAGCCTTGCCCCGAACCGACAGCATCTGGCGGCCGATCGAGCCCGTCCCGGCGTTCGATACCATGATGCTGACACGTGGATCCTTCTCGATCGCGCGGGTCTGCACGCGCCCGTCGATCGCGGTGAGCCAGAAGCAATCATCCGCTTCCAGGAAGCTCATGATCACGCCACGCGGCCAACCATCCTCGCCCAGAAAGATCACCGAACATTCCGTTTGCTTCGCCAGCAGCTCGGCCTTCGCCGCAGGATCGAGCTTCAGCGTGCTCAGATCCTCGAGATCCTTGCCTTTTTCGACATTGGTCTGGGTCATGTCTGTGTCTCTCTCAGTTCCTGTCGCCGTCATTCGCCGTAGAGCGAGACGGGGTAGTTGGCGAAGCAGCGGAACCGGGTGCGCAGATAACGCTTCGGTTCGCCCGAGAGGTGCAGCTTGGGGAATTCCTGGACCAGCCGTTCCAGCGCGACCTTGGCTTCAAGGCGGGCCAGCGGCGCGCCGAGGCACACATGGATGCCGGTGGCGAAAGCGAGCTGTTTGTTGGGCGTGCGGCCTACATCCAGCGTGTCGGGATCGGGGAACTGGCGTTCGTCGCGATTGGCGGCGCCCTGCACGGTCCAGACGATCACCCCTGCCGGGATCGTCCCGCCGGAGACTTCGATCGGCACTTTCGTCTTGCGGGTGCCCATCTGCACCGGCGCGTCGAAACGCAGGAATTCCTCCACCGCCGAAGTGAACAGAGCCGGATCTTCCCGCAGGCGCTCGGCCTGGTCGGGATAGGTCAGCAGATTGTCCATCGCATTGCAGATCAGCGCAGTCGTCGTCTCGTGCCCCGCGGACAGCAGGAGCGCTATATTGTGGATCAGCGTTTCCTGAGTGAACGGCGCGTCGGCCGGCTGATTGGCGATCAGCATCGAGATCAGATCGTCGGTGGGCCGCTTGCGGCGGTCTTCGATCAGTTCGCTGAAGAATATCTTCCATTCTTCCGAATGCTGGTCGGCAAGCTTGATGATCTCGGGCGTCGCGCCGGGGTCGAGGCTGGTGGTGATCGAGCCCGCCCAGGCGCGGAAGCGCGCGGTGTTGTCGGTCGGCACGCCAAGCATCTTGCAGATCAGGATCAGGGGCAGGGCAGCGGAGAAATCCTGCAGCAGATCCATATGGCCGGTCTTGCGCGGTTCGACGAGAAGCTCGTCCACCGTCTCGCGCACGAAGCCGTCCCATTTCTGCATCGCGCGCGGCGTGAACGCGCTGGCGAGAGCGCCGCGCAGCTTGCCGTGGGCTGGCGGGTCCCAGGTCGTCATCGCGCCGAGCTGGAATTCCAGGATCGCGCCATCGCCCATCGTCTTGCGGTATTCGGCGGATTTCTCGACCGATACGTCCGCTGTCGTGAGCAGCTTGTCCACGTCCTTGTAGCGCGTGACGACATAGCTGCCGTCAGGGTTCTGGAACAGCGGGCGCCGGTCTCTCAATTCCTTGAAGGTGGGATAGGGATCGCGCCGAAAATCATCGTCGGCATCGCGCAAATTGAACGCTTCTGCGGTGAGCGCCATGTTTGTCTCCCGTATCTTGGCAACCCGTTGTGATGTTCCGCCTCTCTAATCCCGATCGCCCTTCTTGTCTAGACAGGTTTGCATCCGATAGCTATGGTGGCTTTCGAAACCACCGTTTGAGGGAGAGGCATTCAGCATGTCCAAATATTTCGAAGATCTCGTGCCGGGCGACACCTACCAGCACCAGCCCCACCGCACTGTGACGGAGACGGACAACCTGCTGTTCACTTGCCTGACGCATAACGATCAGCCGCTTCATCTGGACGAGGAATTCGGCAAGACCACGATGTGGGGCGGCCGGATCTGCAGCAGCCTGTTCACGCTCGCTTTCGTGAACGGCGTGACGGTTTCGGACCTGACGTTGGGCACCACGCTGGGCAATCTCGGTTACGAGGAAATCCGCTTCCCGAACCCGGTGCGAATCGGTGACACGCTGCGCAGCGAAACCAAGATCCTCTCGCGGCGTGAGAGCGAGAAATATCCCAATGCCGGCATCGTGATGTTCGAGCATGTCGGATACAACCAGCGCAACGAAGTCGTCGTCACCGCCAAGCGCGCCGGGCTGATGATGAAGCGTCCCGCCGACAAAGCCTGAGTACGAAAGCGGGAGTGGCGTAAGATGGGCCGGGAACTGACCGACGATCAGCGGGCGATTCAGGAAGCCGTGCGGGCGATGATGGCTCGCTTCGACGAT
>CAMLQG010000057.1 GCA_946482075.1 uncultured Erythrobacteraceae bacterium | reverse complement strand
ATCGCCCGGCACGGCTCGCACACTCCACAGGGATCGATCGTGGGACCGCCCTGCCCATCCGGTCCGACGCAATTCAAGGCCTTGGCGATCAGCCGGGCGGTGGATGTCTTGCCCACCCCACGCACACCGGTCATCAGGAAGGCATGGGCCAGCCGCTCGCGCTCGATCGCGTTGGCGAGCGTGCGGACCATCGCGTCCTGTCCGATCAGCTCCGAAAAGGTCTGCGGCCGGTATTTGCGCGCGAGTACGCGGTAAGGTTGGGTCGAAACGGCGGATGCAGCGTGTGGCTTCATAGCCGGCGCAAGCCCTTCTTTGGGCTCGGATTCCACCGGCGGGGCATCGCCGAACATCGAGGATTGGCCTGCCGCTTCCAATTCCGCAGCGGTGGGCTGGGGATTCTCGGGCGCATCGTCGCCTTCCGGCCCAAGGCCGCCGAACATGTCCCCGGAATCATCCATGTTGGCAGGTTAAGCGGTGCCGCTCTCAATGTCAGGGGAAAAAGGAGCCGGGCGACCCGCCGCAATCCGTTGTGGCTGCTTCCTTCCGGACCTGACCAGGTTGGCGAACGCAAACGTCCACCCGACTCCCGCGGGCCATATGGCGGCGGTTGCCCAGTTTTGCAACCGCGGAGGGTGATCGCACTCTTGAACGCACCCCAGGCAGCGTCCAGCGCAGAAATGGAACGATATTACCGGCCGTTGGCTCTCTTGCAGGATGGGAACCAAAGGAGACGGACCAATGGCCAATCAGAACCAGAACGATCGCAATCAGCAGCGCAATCAGCAGCCCGGACAGGAAACAGACCGGCAGCGGCAGCAGGAACAGCAGGATTCGGATCGTCGCCAGCAGGGCGATCGGCAGAATCAGCAACAGCGTGATCGGCAGCAACGCTGATCGATGGAAGGGCGGCCTCGAGGCCGCCCTTCCCCTATCCATGAGCGTGCGCCCTGCGAGTGTGCCGCCGCGTGCGAATGTTTGAAAAGCACGCATCGCCTCGGATTCCGCACTGCCTGCCGCTCGGGCGTCATCCCTTCCGTATCTTTCCGGGCTCTGCGCGATTTAGCCAATGCATCGCCCCAGCCGTCGGCTCGCTCCGGAGCCGCCTGCCGGCATGTGAGAAGGAGGATACCATGAAGCTCAGAACCGCACTTCTGACCGCCGCCGGCGTGTTCGCTCTGAGTGCCTGCGCCCAGCAGGAAGAACCCGTCGCCGCTGCTCCGCCCCCAGGCGCCGTACCCGGTAGCACCGCGGCCGATCGTGACGGCGATGGCATCGTCGACGGCTACTACACTGCCGACGGCATCTATCATCCGAACATCGCTCCCGCCCCTCCGCCGGAACAGATGGCTTCGCGCAGCGGAGAACGCGGCTGATCGCCCAGACCGGGAGAATGCGGCAACCCCGCATTCTCTACCTGCTCCTACCGGCGGCGCTCCTCTGTGGGGGAATGCCGTCGGTTGCCTTTGCGGAAGCGCCCGAAGCGCGCCGTTCCGCTGCGCAGGTGCCTGCCACAACCCTGCGTTCGGCAATCGAAGCCGAGGCGGAAGGCCGCATCAGGTCGTTCTATGCCGCGCGCGATTATCGCCCGCTCTGGGTGGATCACGGCAAGATCGGACCGGAAGCGCAGACACTCGTCACCTATCTCAAGACCGCGCGGCTCGATGGGCTCAAACCGTCGAGCTACAAGGTGGATCGGCTGCAGGTCGCGCTGGCGGATGCGCGAGGCGGTGATGCGCAAGCGCTCGCCCGCGCGGAACTGCTGCTGTCCGATGCTTTCGCTCGCTACGCCTCGGACACCAGGCGGCGGGGCAGGAAGACCGGGATGGACTATCTCGACAAGGGCCTGAAGCCCGCCAAGCTGCGCCCCGACCAGGTGCTGCGAGCGGCCGCGGCACCGAAATCGCTCGCTGGCTATATTTCCGACATGGGCTGGATGAGCCCGCATTATGTGCGGATGCGCGGCCTGCTGGCCAAGGCGGAGAAGCGCGGCGCGACCGAGGACGCGATCAAGCGCATCCGGCTGAACCTCGATCGCGCGCGCGTCCTGCCCAGCCCCTACACGTTCCATATCGTGGTCGATGCCGCGTCGGGCCGCCTCTATTATTACGAGAAGGGCAGGCAGGCCGGCACGATGAAAGTCGTGGTCGGCAAGGAATCCTCGCCCACGCCGATGCTGGCCGGACGCCTGCAATATGCGATCCTCAACCCCTACTGGAACATCCCGGTGGACCTCGCCCAGCACAATATCGCGCCCAAGATCCTGTCGGGCCGCACGCTCGATTCGATGAATATCGAAGCGCTTTCGGACTGGAGCAGGACGCCTGTGAGGCTGGACCAGTCCCAGATCGACTGGAACGCGGTCGCATCCGGCAAGCGGGAACTGCGGCTGCGCCAGCTGCCCGGCAAGTTCAATTCCATGGGCAAAGTGAAATTCATGTTCCCGAATGATGACGGAATCTATCTCCACGACACGCCCGAACGCGACCTGTTCAAGAAGGCCGACCGCCATTTCAGCAATGGCTGCATCAGGCTGGAAGATGCCGATGAGCTAGGCCGCTGGCTGATGAGCCGGCCGCTGAAGATCCCGAAACAGCCCGAGCAGGCGGTTTCGCTGCCCGCGCCGGTGCCGGTGTTCCTGACCTACCTCACCGCGACCGACAAGGGTGGGACGGTGGGGTTCCTGGATGATGTGTATGGACGGGATGGGCGAAAGAAATAGCCTGCAACCCCGTTCGTCCTGAGCTTGTCGAAGGAGCGTTCTTCTTCAGTCGTCAAAAAGGAAAAGCGGTGCTTCGACAAGCTCAGGGCGAACGGATGATGGAGCGTATGGCCTACCTGAAATTATCCGCGTAGGCCTGTATCTTGAGCCGGCGCGGCGGCGTGCCGTGGACGCGGGCTTCGATCCCATACGCAGCCGCATAGGCCTGCGCCGCTTCCTGTGTCGGGAATTTGAGCTGCACCTGCTGGCGCATATCGCCCGATCCCGCCCAGCCCATCAGCGGGTCGGGTTTCTTCGCCTCGGCCGGCTCGAATTCGAGAATCCACTGGTCGAGGAGCGCCTTGCCCGATTGCATGGCGTTCTTGGGGCGCTGGAAGATGCGAGCAGTCATGCCGGTGCTTTCCTGCGAATCGCCGGCCAGATCAAGAGCCATCGCGCGCGAACGCGTTCTTTGTCTTCAGGCTGGGAGCTTCGGTCCATGGTTCGTCAGGCCAGCGATGCTTGGGATAGCGGCCTTTCATGTCCTTGCAGACATCGCGCCAGCTTCCGCGCCAGAACCCGGGCAGGTCGCGGGTGGTCTGGATCGGGCGCCCGCCGGGCGAGGTCAGTTCAAGCAGCAGCGGGGTCGTCCCGATCGTCGGGTGCCGGTCCAGCCCGAACAGCGCCTGTACGCGCACTTCCACCGCCGGGCCGCCTTCATGCGCGTAATCGATCGCGTGATGCGTGCCGGCCGGCGTGACGAATTCGCGCGGGGCCGCCTTGTCGAGCTTCTGGCGTTCGTCCCAGTCCAGCCGGTTGAGGATCGCATCCGTCATTGCGCCGTTGGAGATGCCGAGATCGCGCCTGCCCACGAGCAGCGGGGCTAGCCAATCTTCCGCATCCGCCGCCAATGTGCCCGGCGACAGCGCCGTAATCCCGGTATGCGCCGCCCGCGCCATCAGCGCGGCGGGCAGCAGATCGGCCAATCGCTCCTTCGCCTTCTCCAGCAGCAGCGCGGCGACCTTCTCCGGGTTGGGCTGCGGGTCCGGCCCGCTGGCCAGCGTGATCGCGCCCAGCCGCCGCTCCAGCCGAGCCTCAACCCGGCCTTCGCTGTCGTTCCAACGCAGGATGGAGCGGCGCGCCAACCGCTCGCCCAGCCATTCCTCCACCTCGGCAGTGGCCAGCGGCAGGGCAGCGGTGATCCGCGCGCCCTTGGCCTGACCCTGCGCATCCCCGATCGCCAGCCATTCAGCGGTCGCGAGCGGCGATGCGGGATCGAGATGGTAGCCCCGCCCGCCCGCTGACAGCCAGGTTTCGCCCGAAGCGTCCCGCCTGCGCGCGAGATTGTCCGGCAAGCCCGCGGCGAGGAGGATGCCCAGTGGCACTTCATCCGTTCGTGTCGAGCTTGTCGAAGCACCGCTTTTCTTTTCCGAAGAGAAAAGCTGCCCTTCGACAGGCTCGGGGCTAACGGAGCTGGATTGTTCTCCTCTCCTCGCCCAACCATCCGCCAGCTTGCGCGCGCCTACTGCGCGCGAAGAACGATCGCCTTCCCAGCGCGAGAAGCGCTGGGCGAGATCCTCGCCCTTGCCGCCAAGCCCTCGCTCCTGCAGCAGCAGCGCCAGCCGCGCCGCCCTGCGCGCATTGCCATGTTCCGCGCCGAACAGCACCATGGCGGCCAGCGCCGGTTCCATCGGCAGGCGCGCCAGATGCCGGCCGCGCTCGGTGATCCGCCCTTGCGCGTCCAGCGCGTCGAGCCCTTCCAACCGCGCCCTTGCGGAAGAGAGCGCGGGCGCAGGCGGCGGATCGAGCCAAGGTAGAGCGACGGGATCGCTCGCCCCCCACCGCGCGAGCGACAGAGTCAGCGGGGCGAGATCGACCGTGAACATCTCCGGCGGATCGAATTCCTCGCGCCCCGGATGCGCCGCCTCCTCCCACAGGCGATAGGCGACGCCCGGCCTCTGGCGCGCAGCGCGCCCGGCGCGCTGGGCGGCCGAAGCGCGGCTCGCCCGCGTGGTGATCAGATGGTTCACCCCCGCCGCCACATCGAACCGGGCCTGCCGCGCCAACCCGCTATCGACCACGACCGAGACGCCATCCAGCGTGAGCGAGGTTTCCGCAATGCTCGTCGCCAGCACGATGCGCCTGCGGCCTTCCGGATCGCGGCGGATCGCGGCGCGCTGGGCAGCGGGTTCGCACTGGCCGTGAAGCGGCAGGATCGGCGCGGCGGGCAGTCTCGCCGCCAGCCTGTCCCGCGTCCGCTCGATCTCGCCCACGCCGGGCAGGAAGGCCAGTATATCGCCCTCCTCCTCGCCCCAGGCGGTGAGGATCGCTCTCGCCATGGCTTCGTCCGTGCGCAGATCGGGCCGCGAACCAAGCCAGCGGATCGCGAGCGGAAATATGCGGCCCTCGCTTTCGATCACCGGCGCGTCCGTTCCCAGCAACCGGGCGAAGCGCGCACCGTCGATAGTGGCGGACATCACCAGCACGCGCAGATCCTCGCGCAGCACCTGCTGGCTTTCGAGCGCCAACGCGAGGCCGAGATCGCTGTCGAGATGCCGCTCATGCGCTTCGTCGAACAGCACCGCGCTGACGCCGGTGAGTTCCGGGTCCTCCAGAATGGTGGACACGAAGATCGCCTCGGTGACGACCAGCACTCGTGTTTCGGCGGAGCGCTTGCTGTCCAGCCGGGTGATGTAGCCGACCCGGCGGCCCACCGGCTCGCCCAGCATCTCCGCCATCCGCTCCGCCGCCGCGCGGGCGGTGACGCGGCGGGGGCTGAGCACGATAACGGTGCCGGTGCACCAATCCCGATCGATCAGCGCGGGCGCCACCGCCGTGGTCTTGCCCGCACCCGGGGGCGCGATGAGCACGGCGGAGTTGCGCGCAGAAAGCGCGACCAGCAGATCGGGCAGGACATTGTGGATGGGGAGCATGATCATGCCCTAGCCCAAATCGTCATACCAGCGAAGGCTGGCATCGCTGGCCTTTGGAGGGCATCGCGGGAGACCCCAGCCTGCGCTGGGGTGACGAACATGGGATCAGTAACCCCGACTGACCGCGAAGCGCGCCGCTTCGGTCATCGCCGCTCTCGCCTTGCCTTCGGGAAAGATCGACAGCGCATCGATCGCGCGTTCGGCGAAATAGCGGGCGCGCTCGCGCGTGGCGCCCACGGTATCATGCCGGCGGATCAGCTTCACCGCGTGGGCCAGATCCTCGTCCTCGGTGCGGAAGCCGGCGATCGCTTCCTGCCAGAACTTGCGTTCTTCCGCGCTGCCGCGGGCATAGGCCAGGATCACCGGCAGAGTCATCTTGCCTTCGCGGAAATCGTCGCCGCGATCCTTGCCCATCTCGTCCGCGCCCGAATCATAGTCGATCGCATCGTCCACCAGCTGGAAAGCGATGCCGAGATTGCGGCCGTAATCATCCAATGCCCGTTCTTCCGCTTCGCTGGATTCGGCGACGACCGCCGAAATACGGCTGGCGGCGGCGAAAAGCGCCGCGGTCTTCGCGCCGATGATGTCGAGATAGCGTTCTTCGCTGGTTTCGATCCGCCGCTGGGCGGTCAGCTGATCGACCTCGCCCTGAGCGATGATCGCGGCTGCGCCGGACAGTATCTTCAGCACTTTGAGGCTGCCATCCTCCACCATCAGCTCGAACGCGCGAGCGAAGAGGAAATCGCCGACCAGCACGGTCGCGGGATTGCCGAAGACGATATTCGCCGTCTCCTTGCCGCGCCGCATGTCGGACCCATCGACCACATCGTCATGCAGCAGCGTGGCGGTGTGGATGAATTCCACCGCGGCGGCGAGCTTGTGGTGGCGCGCGCCCTGGTAGCCGACGAGTTCGGCAGCCGCGAGCGTCAGCATCGGCCGCATGCGCTTGCCGCCGCCGGAAATCAGGTGGCCGGCCAAAGCCGGAATCAGCGGGATTTCGCTCTGCATCCGTTCCAGGATCACCGTGTTGACAGCGTTCATCGCCGTTGCGGTGAGGGACAGGATCGGCGCGAGAGACGCTTCCTTGCGGGGGAGAGGAACGACCTCGGCACTCATGGGCGGGCACATGGGCGCAAGAGGGACGCTTGGCAAGCGCGGAATCGACCTGCTAGCAAGCGCGCCATGGCTAGCGACACTTCATCCGCCCCGGCACCGACCGTCGATCCCGTCCTGGCGGGATTCCGCAAGAGCATCGACAATATCGATGCCGCGCTCATCCATATGCTGGCGGAACGATTCCGCATCACCAAGGCGGTGGGCGAACACAAGGCCAGGTCAGCGCTGGCTCCCGCCGATCCCGACCGCGAAAGGCGGCAGGTCGAACGGTTGCGCAAGCTGGCCGAGGAGGCGGATCTGGACCCCGAATTCAGCGAGAAGTTCCTGCGCTTCATCATCGACGAAGTGATCCGCCATCACGAGAAAGCGCGTCAGGGCTAAATCCATCTTCCGTAATTGCGAGAGACCGAAGGTCTCGCCGCAATCCAGAGTCCCGGATGCCGCCCTGGATTGCTTCGCCACGCTCGCAATGACGGCTGTGCGCCTTCAGGCCGCTTCGAAATGCGCGATGATCGCCGGGTCCAGCGGTTGCGCAAAGCGAATCCGGAAGCCTGATTCCCCATCGCGGGAAACATTGCCGTCGATCGGGCCGATCGCACCGATCCACAGGCAACCGGTCGAACCCGGCTCCAGCAGATCGCAATTGCCGCATAAACGGCAATCGCCCTGCGACAGCTCGGAAATGATGACGCTGGTGGAGCAGCCCGCGTGCGAGCGATAGTCCCCGGAAATCTGCATGATAAACTCGCTCGAAATTTCCATATTCTGGCATGCGCTTTCCTGCCGGACGATCGTTTCACCGATATTGCAGATAGCCCGCCCGCCTCTCCAAGCGCCGCGACGCAGGAGGGTTCCGGCCGCCGCAAGGGATTGGGGTGAAACGGTGCCTGCGCTCGCCGGGCGGCAGACGCAGAAAACGCTGTCCTACATCGCGAAAATCTGGCCTGGACTCGCGGATGACACCATGCCCCTTCCTGCCCCGCATCTCGGACCCGGAAGAGACCGATCGCGAAAGGTCACACGACGCGGCACGCGATTCCGTGCGAGAATGGCGGGATCGTGGGGCTGGATAGAAAGACGGCGGAGGCGCTTTCGGGCCGTTTGGCGTCAACCTTGGCCCCGACGTCATCCCAGCGCAGGCTGGGATCGTTCTCGGCAATGTCGCGTCGGGACGACAAAGATCCCAGCCTGCGCTGGGATGACGAACACTGGCACTGGGATGACGAGAGCGGCCTTTTCACTCGCTGGCGGGACGCGGCAGTTCCAGCTTCACCAGCAGCCCGCCGAGATCCTCGCTCTCGGACAGGCTGGCCGAACCGCCGTAGATTTCCGCCACGTCCCGCACGATCGCAAGGCCAAGGCCGGTGCCGGGCTTGCCCGTGTCCAACCGCGCGCCGCGATCGAAGATCCGGGTGCGCGCTTCGGGCGGGATGCCCATGCCGTCATCCTCCACGATGATCGCGCAGAATTCCGATCCGGGCTCCGCATCTACGGTCACGAACACGCTGCCGCCGCCGTATTTCGCGGCGTTTTCCACCAGATTGCCGAGTATCTCGTCGAGATCTTGTCGCTCGATCGAAACCGTCGCGCTCTTGTTGCCGTCGAGATCGAAGCGAACATCGGGATAGAGCCGGCTGACCGCCCGGTTCACGCCCTGAGCGCTTTCCCATACCGGCGTGCGCGCATGGCCGATCGCGCGGCGGCCCACGGCGCGGGCGCGGGCGAGATGATGATCGACATGGCGCTGCATCACGCGCGCTTCGCGCACCACCGTTTCCGACAGGTCGGGCGAATTGGCGGTCGCAGCATTGGTCACGACGGTCAGCGGGGTCTTCAGCGCATGCGCCAGATTGCCGGCATGGGTGCGCGCTTCTTCCGCCTGGCGTACCGAATGGTCGAGCAGCGCGTTCAACTCCTCCACCAGCGGCTGGACTTCCGCCGGCAGCGGATCGGTGACGCGGTTGGCGCCGGTCGTTCGCATCTTCTGGATCGCCAGCCTTACGCGGCGCAGCGGCATGAGGCCGTAGATCGTCTGCAGCGAAGCGAGCACGAACAGGCCGAACCCGAGGATCGCGAAGCTCCACACCAGGATCGAACGGATACGCGAAACCTGCGCGTTGAGCTCGCCTCGGCTTGCCGCAACCGTGAACCACCACACCGTCTTGCTGCCGGGTAGGACTATCGAACGCTCCATCACTCGCAGCGGTTCGCCTGCGAATTGTTCGCTGTCGTAGACATGCGCCTTGCTGGCGAATCTGTCATGGCGGACCTCCAGCGTGCGGTCCCACAGCGACCGGGACGGGAACGGCTCATGCCCTTCCCCGGTGATCTGCCAGTAGAGCCCGCTATTCGGTTCGAGAAACCGCTGATCTCCCAGCGAACGGTTGAAGAAGACTTCCCCATCGGGCCCGATCTCGGCCGAGCCCACCATCGCGGTCAGCATGTAGTCGAGCTGCTCGTCGAAATTCTTCTCCACCTCGCTCCTCAGCGTACGGTCAAGCGCGATGCCGCCGAGCAGCAGCAGAATGGAAATCCATCCCGCCGCGATCAGCATCATGCGCCGCGACAGGCTGCCCGTATGCGTACGCGTTGCCGCTGCGGGAGTTTCTGCCTCCTGCGGCGTGCCGGTCACGTCAGCCTCTCCCACGCCGGCCGGCTTGCCCGGCAGCGCTTCAGGCTCGGGCCTGTTCGGCGGGGTCGTCGAGGCTGTAACCGAGGCCACGGATGGTCGTTATGATATCCGCGCCAAGCTTCTTGCGGATGCGGGTGACGAAGACTTCGATCGTGTTGGAATCGCGGTCGAAATCCTGATCGTAGATATGTTCGATCAGTTCCGTGCGGCTGACGACTTTGCCCTTGTGGTGCATCAGGTAGGACAGCAGCTTGTATTCCTGCGCGGTGAGCTTCACCGGTTCCCCATCCAACGTGACGCGGCCGGATCGCGTATCGAGGCGCACGTCGCCGGCGGTGAGTTCGGACGAGGTGTTGCCGGAAGCACGGCGGATGAGCGCACGCAGGCGAGCGATCAATTCCTCGGTCTGGAACGGCTTGGCGAGATAATCGTCCGCGCCGGCATCCAGGCCCGCCACCTTGTCCGACCAGCTGTCGCGTGCGGTGAGGACCAAGACGGGGAAGGTACGCCCTTCGCGCCGCCACATGCCGAGCACGGTGAGCCCGTCAATCTCGGGCAGGCCGAGATCGAGGATCACTGCGTCGTAATCTTCCGTGCTGCCCATGAAGTGGCCATCTTCGCCATCGACCGAAAGATCGACGGCATAGCCGGTCTGCTCCAGCGTGCTCTTCAACTGTTTGCCGAGAGTTGGTTCATCCTCGACGATCAGGATGCGCATCCTAAAATCCCCTGCATGGCGCTTTCACCGAAAGTGGGCGCTGTTCAGAAACGCGTCAAGCTGCGTGAAGGTCCCGCCGGCGCTTTGTCAGCGCGGGGGTTCGTAGTTGGCGGCGGAATTGCGCAGCACCTGGCCGGAACGCGCATCGACATCGACGAAGACGACATAGCCGTTGTTGATGAATTTGAGCCGATAAGCCATTGTCGCCGCGTCATATTCAGGGCCCAGATACTGCATCCCCCTCATCCGCGGCAAAACGCGTCTCTCGATCTCGCGCAAGCTCTGCACATTGCCGGCCCGCATTTCCTTGCGGACTTCACGCTGATCCGCCCGCGCCTGCGCAAAGACAGGCGAACTGCCACCAGTCAAGGCAAGGATCGCGCCGAGCACGAAGGGGACAACAGGGCTACGCATCGCGACCTTGTGCCTACCCCCGCAGGCTTGAACAAGGTGTGAATACGCAACCCGGCCATCATTCAGGCTTTTACCTAGTCATCTCGTATTTAACCGTCACAGTGACGGAGGTGCCCACCAGCCCCGGCTCCACCGGCGGTGCGGCAGCCTGGGCCGTAACCCGAACATCATAGGCCTTCATCACGGGCATCGGCGTATTGCCGCTGATCGTCTCATTGATTTCCAGCAGGCGGATGTTCGAATAGCCGGCCATCCGCGCATATTCCATCGCCTGGGCCTTCGCCCGTTCCACCGCCGCGCGGCGCGCTTCGGTCTTGGCCTGCGTATCGTCGTCGATCGAGAAGCTCGGCCCATTGATGTCGGTCGCGCCGGCCGCGACCAGAGTGTCGAGCACCTTTCCGGCATTGGGAATGTCGCGCAGGATCACGCTGACCTGGTTCGATGCCTGATAACCGCGGAAAACCTGCTGACGGGATGCCTGGTCGTAATCATACTGGGCATAGAGGTTGATGCCGGTCGTCTGGATATCCTCGGCCTTGATGCCCAGCGCCTTGATCTTGGAGACCACGCCTTCCATCGCTTTCGAATTGGCCTGCATCGCGGCCACCGCGGTCGGTGCGCGGCTGGTGACGCCCGCGCCCACCGTAGCGATGTCGGGCTTGGCCTTGATTGTTTCGAGCACCGACAGTTCGATCACCGGCCCGCTCGCCTGAAGCTGGATCTCGGCCGCCGCCGCGGAGGCGGACATCGCGCCCGCGGATGCGACGGCTATCAGGGGCAAGGCGTAACGCTTCATCATCATTCTCCCTCTGGAACAGTCTTCCAGACACGCTGTCACTTGCGCGTCGCCGTATTACGCACCGATGAACCGTGCAGTTCCGGGGCTGAGCGGAATTTCCGGCACTATTCACGTCATCCCAGCGAAAGCTGGGATCTCCACGCGGTGATAGAGCACCGCCGATAGCAATCCCAGCTTTCGCTGGGATGACGGTATCGGAAGGTTGAACCGCCCTTGCTCACCCTCTAGGGCCGCGCCATGGCTGAACCTCCAATCCTGAGCTGGGAAGGGCTGGGCCTGATCCAGGGATCGGGCTGGCTTTTCCAGGATATTGACCTGCATGTCGGCCCGCGCGACCGGCTGGCCCTGATCGGCCGCAACGGCGCGGGCAAGACCACCCTGCTGAAGCTGATCGACGATCGGATCGAAGCCGATCGCGGCAAGCGCACCATTCGGCCGGGCACGCGCGTGGTGATGCTGGAACAGGAACCGGATTTCTCCGGCCACGAGACGCTGATGGACTACGCGCTGAGCGGCGCGGATGCGCCTGCCCGGCACGAAGTGGAAGCGATCGCCGGGCAGATCGGGATCGACCTGTCCCGCTCCTCCGCCACGGCAAGCGGCGGCGAGAAGCGCCGCACCGCGCTCTGCCGCGCGCTGGCTTCCGACCCGGACCTGCTGCTGCTGGACGAACCGACCAACCATCTCGATCTTGCCGCGATCGACTGGCTGGAAGCCTGGCTCGAACGCTACAAGGGCGCGTTCATCGCGATCAGCCACGACCGCACTTTCCTCACGCGGCTGACGCGAGCGACCTTCTGGCTCGACCGGGGCAGCCTGCGCCGGAAGGATGTCGGCTTCGGCGGATATGAGGTGTGGGAAGACCAGGTCTATGCCGAGGAAGCCCGCGCGGCCGAGAAGCTCGACGCCCGGCTGAAGCTGGAAGCGCACTGGCTCGAACGCGGCGTCACCGCGCGGCGCAAGCGCAACCAGGGGCGGCTCGAAAAGCTTTACGAGATGCGCGCCCAGCGCGCCGCGATGCTGACGCCAGGCGGGACCGCCAAGCTGGCACTGAAGAGCGACGATGTGCGGACCAAATCGGTGATCGTCGCGGAACATGTCACTAAGCGCTATGGCGAGCGCATCATCATCCGCGACTTCACCCTGCGCATCCAGCGGGGCGACCGGATCGGCGTCGTCGGGTCGAACGGCGCGGGCAAGACGACACTGCTCAAGTTGCTGACCGGCGAGATCCGGCCGGATGAAGGCGAAGTGACGCTGGCGAAGACGCTGACCGGCGTGATGATCGACCAGCAGCGTTCGCTCCTGTCACCCGACAAGCGCGTGCGCGATATCCTGGCGGAAGGGGGCGACTGGGTGGATGTGCGCGGCATCCGCAAGCATGTGCAGGGCTATCTGAAGGAGTTCCTGTTCGATCCCGGCATCGCGGATATGAAGGTCGGCGTACTCTCGGGCGGGGAACGCTCGCGCCTGCTGCTCGCGCGCGAATTCGCCCGCAAGTCCAATCTCCTGGTGCTCGACGAGCCGACCAACGATCTCGATCTCGAAACGCTCGACCTGCTGCAGGAAGTGATCGCGGATTATGACGGCACGGTGCTGATCGTCAGCCACGACCGGGACTTCCTCGACCGGACGGTCACGGTGACGCTGGGCCTGGACGGCAGCGGCACAGTGGATATCGTCGCGGGCGGCTATGCCGATTGGGAGGCCAGGCGCAAGGCGCGGCCGGCCGTACGCAAGAAGGAAGCCGCGCCGGCGGCCGAGCTGGAAGCGGCCGCCAGGCCTGCCTCGTCGCGCACCAAGCTCTCCTACAAGGACCAGCGCGACTACGACCTGCTGCCGGGCCGGATCGAGGAGTTGGAAGCGGCGATCGCGCGCGACGAGGCGGCGATGGCCGATCCGGAGCTCTACACGCGCGATCCGAAAGGCTTCGCCTCGCTCAACGCCGCGCTCGACAAGGCTCGCGCTGAAAAGGATGCGGCGGAGGAACGCTGGCTGGCCCTGGCGGCACAGGTGGAAGGCTGACCGGCCTCGTCATTCGATGGGCGCAAGCCCTGCGGCAATCCAAAGCTTCGCGCGAAAACGCTCTGGATTGCTTCGCTCGCAATGACGGCAAATCAGGCGATCCGGTAGAACTCCGCCACGCGATCCAGCGCGATTCTGAGCACCAGCTTGCCGCTACGCGCCGGCCACTCGAGGGCACGTTCGACTTCGGGCAATCCCTCGCCGGCACACACCACGCGCCAGAGAATATCTTCCAGCCCCTTGCCCGCTGCATCGATCGCGCGGTGGAACCGCTCGCGCGCGGCCATCTGGCGCTCGGTCGGACCGAGCCGGCCCGGCCCCTGGTTCCGGCCTGGCCTGACGGGCTCCCACCGCATCGTGACGGACGGGGCAAGCTGCGCGCGTTCGTAATCCGCGCGCAGGCATTCCCCGGCCGCAAACAGGCGGTCTTCCAGATGGCCGCGCGCATGCAGCCAGCTCAGCGGCGACTCCGCCGGATTGACGGTCACGCTCCGCTTGCCGGGCGATCTTCCTTTCCTTCGCGGACCTTCGCTGGTGAGCTCCCTTTCAACGAATAGGCGATGCATCCCGATCTCCTTGTGCAAAACCGAGAATCGCACTTGTCATAACCTGGTTATTGTAGGAAAGATAAAAAACCAATTCGGTTACATGGAGAGAGAACTTGATCAACCGGATCCGTGATATTCGCAAGGAGAAGGGCTGGACCCTGGCCGATGTCGCGGCCGCCTGCGATCCGCCGACCACTGCGCAGACGATCGGGCGGCTGGAAACCGGCATGCGGAACCTGTCGCTGGTCTGGATGAACCGCATCGCGGCGGCCCTCCAGGTCGATCCCGAGATGCTGGTCCGCGGCGAAGAAGCCGAAAGCCCCAGGCTGGTGGCGAAGCTGACCGAGACCGGCGCTGAACCGCTCGCCAAGCCGCGCGACGCGATCCTGCCCACCCATCTCGATACCACCGCCCCGCTGATGGTGATCGCGATCGAGACGAGCGCCGGCGAATATCGCCCCGGTGACCAGCTGTGGCTGCGGCAGATCGAGCCGGAAGAGGCCGGCAAGGCGATCAACCGCGACGTGCTGGTGCCGCGCAAGGGCGGGCGGTTCGCTTTCGGGCGACTGATCGACCGGCGCGAGAAGCTCGTCGGCCTGCTGCCGCCGGGCATCGGACAGAAACAGGTAGTAGTGGATGATCCGCAATGGATCGCCGTGGCCGAGATGCTGGTGCGCCGCCTGTGAGTGGGCACCGTATCCTTGCAATATCAACGCTTTATCCCAATTCCCATACCCCTCGCTTCGGCACGTTCGTCGCGCGGTCGCTGGAAGCGCTGGCGGCACGGGGCGATTGGGACGTGACGCTGATCAACCCGATCGGCCTGCCGCCGATCCGCTGCGGCCGTTATCGCGCGCTCGCCCGGGCGGCGCGGGACGGCGTGGAAGGCGGCATGCGGGTCCACCGCCCGACCTTCCCGCTCATTCCCGGGCTTTCGGGCGCGTTCAATCCGGCGCTGATCGCCCG
Source organism: uncultured Erythrobacteraceae bacterium (assembly GCA_946482075.1). Next base: position 6,446 of record CAMLQG010000057.1, on the reverse strand, counting down.
CGCGATCCTCCCGCTCGCGCGCCGTCTCCATGCGGAGAAGCCGTTCGACCTGGTGGATGCGCAGTTCTTCTATCCCGACGGTCCTGCCGCGCAGCGCATCGCCGATGCACTCGGCCTGCCGTTCTCGATCAAGGCGCGCGGGGCCGACATCGCCTATTGGGGCGCACGGCCCTTCCCCCGCCGGCAGATGCTCGCCGCCGCGCGGGACGCCGCGGGGCTCCTCGCCGTGTCGCGCGCATTGGCTGCGGACATGGCGGCGCTGGAGATGCCGCGCGACAAGATCACGCTGCACTATACCGGCCTCGACCGCGCCCGCTTCCGCCTGCGGGACCGCGCAGCCGCCCGCTCGGCCGTGGCGCAGATGCTGGGCCTGTCCCCAGGGCCGCTGCTGCTCACCGTAGGAGCGCTGATCCCGCGCAAGGGCCAAGCGATCGCCATCCGCGCGCTGGCGGACATCCCCCAGGCGATTCTCGGCCTGGTCGGCGCCGGACCGGATGAAGGGGAACTGCGCGATCTTGCCCGATCGCTGGGCCTGGCGGAGCGGGTGCGTTTCGTCGGCCCGGTCGATCACGAGACCTTGCCGCTCCTGCTGGCCGCCGGCGACGCGCTGGTATCGCCGTCGCTCAGCGAGGGCCTCGCCAACGCCTGGGTGGAAGCGCTCGCCTGCGGCACGCCGCTGGTGGTCACGGATGCCGGCGGCGCGCGCGAATTGATGACGCGGCCGGAAGCGGGGCGGATCGTCGCGCGGGACCCGGCGGCGGTCGCGCGGGGCGTGCAGGAGATCCTGGCCGCTCCACCCGCGCCCGAAGCGGTCGCGGCCGCGGTTTCAGGCTTCAGCTGGGAAGAGAACGCCGCGGCACTGGCCGCCCATTACGAAGCGATGCTGGCGAGCGGGGCCTGAACCCTCAGGCCTCGCCGGCAGCGGGCCTGTCGGTCGCGCCTTCGGTCGGCACGAAGCTGGTCTGGGTGACGCCCAGCCAGATCAGCACCGGCGCCGCCATGTAGATCGAGCTGTAGGTACCGACGAAGATCCCGAGCGTGATCGCCGCGGTGAAGCCGAACAGGCTATCCGGGCCAAGCACCAGCAGCGCGACCAGCACGGTCAGCAGCGTCAGCGAGGTCATCACCGTGCGGGCGAGCGTCTCGTTCACCGAGAGGTTGAGCAGTTCGACCACCGGCATCTTGCGATATTTCTTCAGATTCTCGCGGATGCGGTCATAGATCACGATCGTGTCGTTCAGCGAATAGCCGATGATGGTCAGGATCGCGGCGACGATGTTCAGGTCGAACTCCATCTGGAACAGCGAGAACATGCCCATCGTCAGCGATACGTCATGGACGAGCGCGTAAAGCGCGCCGACGCCGAACTGCCATTCGAAACGCACCCAGATATAGATCGAGATCGCGATCATCGCCGCGATCAGCGCATAGGCGGCCGTGGTGAACAGCTCGCCGGAGACCTTGCCCGACACCGAATCCACGCCGTCCACCCGCGCATCGGGATGGCCTTCACGCACGGCGGCGACCACGTCCTGGGTCATCTTGTCGGACAGGGCGGGATCGCTTTCCGCCTTTTCGGGCAGGCGCAGGCGGATCGAGATTTCGTTGGGCTTGCCGAAGCGCTGGATCACCGGCTCGCCATAGCCGAGCCTGGCGACGTTCTCGCGCAGTTCGGCCACCGGCGCTTCCGCGCTCTTCTCGAACGTCACGCGAATCATCTGCCCGCCGACGAAATCGACGCCCAGATTGAGGCCCTTGGTGAAGACCAGCGCCCAGCTCAGCACGATCAGCAGCGTGCTGACCGCATAAAACGGGACACGAAGCTTCAGGAAGTTGACGTTGGTGTCGTCGGGAACGAGCTTGAGCAGTCTCATCGCGCGCGCTTCCTCAAATATTGATGTCGTTCGGGCGCGTCTTGCGCAGATACCCGGCGACCCACATGCGGGTCATGGTGACCGCGGTGAAGACGGAGGTCACGATACCGATCATCAGCACGACCGCGAAACCGCGCACCGGACCGGAGCCGAACATGAACAACAGGACCGCCGCGATCACATTGGTGATGTTGGCGTCGAAGATCGCGCGGCTCGCTTCGCGATAGCCGGCTTCCACCGCGGCGAACACGCGCCGCCCGCGCTTTCGTTCTTCGCGTATTCGTTCATTGATGAGCACGTTGGCGTCCACCGAGGCGCCGATCGTCAGGACGAAACCGGCGATGCCCGGCAGCGTCAGCGTGGTGTTCGCGATTGCCATGACGCCCAGCAGCATCAACACGTTCAGCACCAGCGCGAGATCGGCATAAAGCCCGAAGCGGCCATAAGTGACCGCCATCAGCACGAGCACGGCGGTAGAGCCGACCAGCATCGCGATAAGGCCCTTGCGGATCGAATCCGCACCGAGATCCGGACCGACCGTGCGTTCCTCGACCACTTTCAGATCGACCGGCAGCGCGCCCGACCGCAGCGAGATCGCCAGCTGGTTGGCCGTGTCGACGGTGAAATTGCCCGAGATCTGCGCGCTTCCGCCCAGGATCGGTTCATTGATATTGGGGGCGGAAAGCACCTTGCCGTCGAGAATGATCGCGAAGGGCTTGTTCACGTTCTCGCTCGTCAGCCGGGCGAACTTGGCGCCGCCCTGCTGGTCGAACTGGATGTTCACCACGGCCGAATTGTTACGCTGGTCGAAGCCCTGCTGGGCATTGGTCAGCTGGTCGCCCTTGATGCCGCCAAGGCGCTTCACCGCAATCGGGCCGCCGGCGGCTTCGCGCGAACCTTCGGCGTAATAGACGATCTCGCTGCCCGGAGGCGCGATGCCCTGCGCCAGATCGGCCGGCGCGGCGGTAGTATCCACCAGCTTGAATTCGAGCTTGGCTGTCTGGCCGAGCAGATCCTTGAGCTGCTTGGGGTCCTGCAGGCCCGGCACCTGTACCACGATGCGGCGCGCACCCTGGCGGATGATCGTCGGTTCGCGCGTGCCGAGCGCGTCGATACGCTTGCGGACCACTTCGGTCGCCGTGTCCATCGCCTGGCTGACCGCCTGGTCCAGGCCCGCCTGGGTCGGCGTGAGAACGAAGCGGCTGCCGTCCACCACCTTGATATCCCAGTCGCGCTGGCCGGTCAGGCCCGCACCGGTCGTCAACGGCAGCAGTTGTTCGCGCGCTGCGTCAACCTGACCCGGATCGTCGAGCAGGAAAGACAGGTTGCCGCCCTTGCTGGAAATCTCGCTGATGCGGATGCGGGGGCTGGCGTCCTTGAGGCGAGCCCGCACGGATTCCTCCATCGTCTCGAGCCGCTGCCGCGCCACCTGCGCGGTATTCGCTTCGAGCAGGATATGACTGCCGCCGGCGAGATCGAGACCCATATTGACATGCGGCTGGGGAACGAAAGACGGCAGCGGGATGTCGCCGCCGATCAGCGAAGGGATCGCCGCCAGCGCCGCGAAGAGGCTGATGAACCAGTACCAGGCCCGCTTCCAGCCGGGAAACTCAAGCATGGCGGCCGCCGTCAATCATTCGCAGCCGGCACCGCGCCGGGCGCCAGCACTTGGCTGATCGTATTCTTCACGGCCTTGACCTTGACGCCCTGGCCCAGCTCCAGCTCGGCATAGGTCTCGTCCACGCGGACGACCTTGCCGACGAGGCCACCGGCGGTAACCACCTGATCGCCCTTCTTCAGTTCGGAAATCCTGGCCTGGTGTTCCTTCTGCCGGCGCATTTGCGGGCGGATGATGAGGAACCAGAAGATCACGACCATGCCGACCAGCGGCAGGAACTGGAGCCATGCTGGCGGTGCATCGGCACCAGCAGCGGCAGCGGAGAGGAGATTGATCATCGACGCGCTCATGAGACTGGCGAGCTTTCCTGAATAGCGCCGGGGCAGGCAAGGCCGCGCGACACGGCCCGGAACATCCCTCCCGGCAGGACGGCTGCGCGACTAGCAGCAAAGATTCCCGCTGGCAACGCGCGGGCGGACGACGAAGGTTGATCGAGGCGGCTTGTCATGCGCCCCGGCTGTGCCTATAGGCCCGCCTCCACGGTCGGGACGTAGCGCAGCCTGGTAGCGCATCACACTGGGGGTGTGGGGGTCGGAGGTTCGAATCCTCTCGTCCCGACCAGTGGAATTCTCAAGATCCCCTTTCTCCGCGCCGCGAGCGCGCTCAGCCCAGCGAATCCTCGTTCGCCGGCCAAAAGATCCATGCGATCAAATAGAGCAGCGCGCTTGGAGCCACGGTTCCTATCGAGAAGAGCAGCGCGCCGAAGCTTTCCACGATCCCGCCGCTGCCGCCGAGCAGTTCATAGGCGACGAGCGCCACCGCCAGCCATACCAGACCGGAGAGGACCATCGCCGCGATCTTGGCCGGGGTGCCGGACCGGCCGGTGAATCGCAGGCCGGCATAGGCGGTCGCGAAAATGAGGCCACCCTGGATGGCGATGAACAGGCCCAAAAACGCCAGAAACACGACACTGAACATGGCTGTCACCCCCTGGTGCGGCGACCGCCGCCGCCTCGATATCCATGCGGACACTCTAACCGCAAAGGCTACGACTCACCAAGGCTTGCCCCGCGCGGCAATTGCGCATGTTCAATTGCAAAGCGGATTTACAGCCGGGCTTCCCTGCGCCAAGGTCGGCGAAAGCGAGGTGGTCTAGACAACCGCCCACGGGAGAATCTGATGACAATGCGTGGAAAGGTCGCAGTCGCCGGTGTCGGCGAAACGCAATATTACAAACATGGCCAATCGCCCGATCCGGAATTCAAGCTCGCGCTGAAGGCGATTCTCGCTGCGTGCGAGAATGCCGGAATCGATCCGCGCGAGATCGACGGGTTCTCCTCCTACAGCAACGACCGCTCGACCTCGACGCGGCTCGCGGCCGCACTGGGGCTGGAAGATGTCGGCGTCTCGATGATGCAGTGGGAAGGCGGCGGCGGCGGATGCGCCGGCGCGGTGGCCAATGCGGCGGCGGCAGTCCACGCGGGCATGGCCAAATGCGTCGTCGTGCTGCGTTCGCTGGCGCAGGGCCAATTCGGCCGCTTCGGCCTGTTTCCGGTGGAAACGGTCAGCGGCTGGCGCGCATTCGAAGCGCCTTGGGGCCTGATGAGCCCGGCGCAGATGTTCGCGCCCAAGATGATGCGGTTCATGCACGATCACGGCGTGAATCAGTCGGCGATGCGCGCCGTCTCGCTCGCCGCCTATCACCACGCGCAGAACAATCCGCGGGCCGTGATGAACGGCCGGCCGCTGGACGAAGAGAAATACGACAATTCGCGCTGGATCGCGGAGCCGTTCCATCTGTTCGACTGCTGCATGGAGAATGACGGCGCCGCCGCCATGATCCTGGTTCCGGCCGAACGCGCCAAGGACTTGCCGAATAAGCCCTGCTACCTGCTGTCGGGCGGCACCGGCATCGACTACCGCACCTCGGCGCTGGCCGGCAACACGCCCGATTTCGGCTCGTCCAACTTCAAGCATCTCGCTCGCCGTCTCTACGAGATGGCGAAGGTTTCGCCCTCGGATGTCGACGTGGTCCAGGCTTACGAGAACTTCACCGGCGGCGTGGTGATGGGCATGGTCGAATTCGGCTTCTGCAAGCCGGACGAAGCGAACGAGTTCTTCACCAAGGAGAACCTGATCGTCGGCGGCAAGCTGCCGATCAACACCAGCGGCGGCAATCTCGCCGAATGCTACATGCACGGCTTCGGCCTGCTGATCGAGGCGGTGCGCCAGATTCAGGGCAAGTCGGTCAACCAGGTGGCGGACGCCAATGTCGCCGCGATGCTCGGCGGGCCGATGGTGGCCCCGATCAGCGCCTGTATTTTCGGATCGGAGAACACCCTGTGACGACGACTTATCTCAAGCCCGGCACGCCCATTCCGGTCGCGGAGAATGACGGCCTCGACGCGCCCTATTGGGACGGCTTGCGCGAAAACAGGCTGGTGGTCCAGAAATGCAATGGCTGCGGCAAGCACCAGTGGTCGCCCGAATGGATCTGCCATCACTGCCTCAGCATGGACCTCGGCTGGACGGAGATCGCTCCCAGGGCGAAGATCTACAGCTGGGAACGCAACTGGCACCCGCCCCACCCCGCGCTGGCGGAACAGGGGCCCTATCTGGTGATTCTCGTCGAATTCCCGGAGGCGGACAATATCCGCATGTACGGCAATCTGCTGGGCGATCCGATGCAGGACGTGCCGATCGGCGCGGATGTGGTGGGGGTCTACGAGCCCCATGACGACGCGAAGATCCCGTTCACGCTGCTGCAGTGGAAGCTGGCTGATTAAGCCCCCCAAACGCACCGTTCGTCCTGAGCTTGTCGAAGGACCGTTCTTCTTTTCAAACAAGGAAGAGCACGACTTCGACAGGCTCAGCCCGCACGGATCGAGGGCGGCGGCTCCAATCAAGAAACCATTTTCCTACACGAACCGATATGGTTAAATCATGGTGCGACT
>CAMLQG010000056.1 GCA_946482075.1 uncultured Erythrobacteraceae bacterium | reverse complement strand
GATCCGGTGGAGCTGGACGACCAGTTCACGATCGTGGTCGAGGACGATGTGCCGGCGTTGGCGGATGCCAGCGTGACGGGGTATGTCGACGAGGACGAGCTGCCCGACGGGATCACGGACAATGACGGTGTGACCACGGTGGCGACCGGCTCGCTGAGCGGGCTGGTGGAGTTCGGGGCGGACCAGCCCGGGACGTTCGGCCTGGTGAGCGACCTGAACGGAGTGGACCTTCCGGAGCTGACCTCGAACGGGGAAGAGGTGCACTACGCGTTGGTGAACGGGGTGCTGGTGGGCTACACCGGCGCGGACCCGGCGGCGAACCAGGTGCTGACGCTGAGCGTGTCGGCGAACGGGGATTACGAGTTCGAGCTGCTGGACCAGCTGGACCATCCCGACGAGGACGGGAACGACGACAGCGACACGCTGGTGCTGGACTTCTCGGACGCGATCACCGCGACCGATGCGGACGGCGATCCGGTGGAGCTGGACGACCAGTTCACGATCGTGGTCGAGGACGATGTGCCGGTGGACTTTACGCCACAGCACCTGTCGGTGATCAATTCCGCCGGCCAGTCGGAAAGCAGCGATCTGGATACCGACGGAAACGTCGATGACAATGTCGGCGCCGATCAGCCGGGGACGGTGAGATTTCCCGACAGCGTGGAAGGTGACAGCGGCCTGACCTCCGGTGGCAGCACGATCTATTATCACGTCTCCAGCGACGGGCAGCTGCTCATCGCTTCGACGTCGACGGATGATCCGTTCGCCGACATCGGCGATACCAGCGATTGGGTATTCACCGTACAGGTGAACCAGGATGGCGATGTTTCGCAATCGGACGACCAGTATACGGTGACGATGTATGGCGAGGTGGACTCGACCAGCGAAGTCGAATTCACCGATGGCAGCTACGACTTCGTGGGCGGGAACACCCATTGGGTGGGCTTCGTTCCTTTGGGCGAAGAGAATACTCCCCAGAACAATTCCAGCCAGGATGTGCTGATCACTCCCATCGCGAACGGCGATACCGCCAATGGGAATGCCAATGAAATGGGTTCCGGCGGCGCGGGCGGCGGCAGTCTCGGCGTGGGTCCCAACCAGGGCCTTCGGATCGACTTTGTCGAGGATCTGCTCGGCTCGCCGGCAAGCGGTAGCGGTGGATACGTTTCGCCGTCCAATCATACGTTTGACGGGCACTATACCGTGCCATTCGCCACGATCGAGTTCGGCCTGCAGGGCAGCCCGAACGGGACCTCGGCCGTCAAGCTGATCGCCTCCACCGACAATGACAGCGGCAATGTCAACCAGGTGGGGAACGGTGCCACCGAAAACATTACGGAAGTCGTGATCAAATATGGCGGGAATACGGTTTCCACCGCCGATGATGCGGAATTCACCATCGATACGACAGCGACCGGCACTTACACCGTCACCTACAATGGCGTGGATTATACGCTGACCAAGAACGCCGATGGATCCGTTTCGTATGATGGCGTCAAGGTCGGAACGACGATCGGCGTCTATACGGACGGAGCCTACACGACGCTCGAAGCCCGCTACGTATCGGGCAACGAATTCACCATTACGGGCCTCGGCGCCGTCGTGGAGACGAATGAGCCGGTGGACGTTTCGATCCCGGTTCAGTTGGTAGATGCGGACGGCGATGCCCAGACGTCGCAACTGGACATCACATTTGAACCCACCGTTCCCCCTGTCGTCCTCGATCTGGATGGCGACGGAGTGGAATTCGTATCTCGCGACGCGGGCATCACCTATGATTACAATGGCGATGGCATCCGGGAATCGACGGCTTGGGCCGGTGAGGATGACGGTATCCTGGCGCGCGATGCCAACGGAGACGGTAAGGTCAGCGACGCGTCCGAGTTCGTTTTCGGAGGCAATGGCCAGACCGATCTCGAAGCCATCGCTGCTGCGTATGACAGCAACGACGACGGTGTTCTGAACGCCTCGGACGAAGCTTATGCCCAGTTCGGCGTGTGGCAGGATGTGAACCAGAACGGCGTCGCCGATGAAGGCGAGTTCCACTTGCTCAGCGAAATGGGCATCAAGGAAATCTCGCTGACATCGGATGGCAAGGCGTATTCGGCTGCCGACGGCGATGTGCAGGTCCATGGCACCGGAACGTTCACTCGCGAGGATGGAAGCAAGGGCGAGCTGGCCGACGCGGCGTTCGCCACGCGCGAACTGCAGATGGCTTCGGTGGCCGCCGCGGCGGGCGCACTGCTCAATCCGCTTCCGGAAAACGATATGCTCAAGTTCATCGCAGTGATCGAGCATGCCGAGGATGGGCCGAAATCGGATACTTCCGAGCTCGTGCAGACGATCCTGAGCGAGGTGGAATCACCCCTCCCATCGCCGGAAAACTGGGCGTCCGATAATGCAGAGGAAGACGCGCAACAGGTCGATGAAGCGCATAGCGAGTTCCATGAGACCGACGCGCCCGTGACATCCTTTGCCGATGTGGAGGACCAGTCATCCACACCGTTCATGCTCGCGGAAGCGGGCGACGAGGATATCTCGGATGCCCATCCGCCGATCGATAATTCGGCAAGCCAGCTGATGGATTCTCTGTTGCTGCTTGCGCAGGAAACGTCGGCCGGAACTTCCGATGAGCAGAAGACCGTTGCCGAGCCTGATGCTCAAGCTGCGGCGGTGCAGGCCAATCTCGACCAGGTGGCAAGCGAAGGGGCCGTCGACAAGTTGCTCGACAGCTTCCTTGGGACCCTGCCGGGCGCACATTCCGAGCCGGGCGAGCAAGGCGCACAAGCTTCGATCGAGAAGCTCGCCGCTCTGCTGGATCTGGTGGCGAATGACGTGACCACAAATTTTGCAGCCGGGAATGACACTTTGCACGACGACCTGAATGCCTTGGTGGCAGCGCAAGGTCATGGCTGAACGATCGCGGCAATGAACAGGGGGAGAGTATGTTCAAGAACAAGCGTGCATATATTGGCGTATATGCGATCACCTTCGCTTTGCTGTCGTCAGCGGCGGCATATGCGCAAGAAACGAGCGGCGATCTACTGAGCCTCAGCGGCGGCGACCTGCGAAGGGAGTTGCAGACCCGCTACGATGCAGGCCTGGCAGGCAGCCTCGATCCGGCAATTGTCTCCGCCAATGACCCCCGCTTCATCTGGGCGACGGAAACGAAGGTCCAGTGCGGCATTGCCATCGGGTTCATGAAATCATCGACCCGCGATGAAACCAGTATCCGCAAATGCGGCGACGCTTATGCGCGTTTCGTCGGTGCGCCCCAGGTTCCGCAGGCGCAAGCCGGGCCAACTCCGGATTTCTGCCAGCAGAAGGTCGCCGGCATCGTCTTCTTCGAGTTCGATGACGCGACGCCTCCGGCCGAGGCAACGCAGACCGTCGACTATGTCGCGAACAATGTCGCAGTCTGCAATTGGCAGGGGTTCACGGTCGCGGGTCACACCGATCGCGCCGGCAGCGATGCGTATAATGACGCGCTGTCCAGGCGCAGGGCCGAGGCGGTGGCTTCGCTGATGCAGAGCCGGGGCATCGCGCCGGGCGCCATCCAAGTCGGATCCTATGGCGAGACGATACCGAGAGTTCAGACCGAAGATGGGGTTCGGAATCCACAAAATCGTCGCGTCGAGATCACTGTGAATTGAGGACGGGGGAAAGGTCATGAGAAAGGGCAAGATACTCAGCACCGCGATTGCGGCCCTGTTCTGTGGAGCGTCAGCGCCGGCGCTGGCGCAGGCCGCGGGAGATGCGGTTTCGATGCGCGACGCGGTCGCAGTCGCCATGGAGTCCAATCCGGAGATCATCCAGGCTCAGATGAACATGGAGGCGATCCAGTTCGAGCGAAAGCAAGCGCAAGGCCTATATGCTCCCAGAGTCGATCTGGAAGCCTCGGCCGGGGCACGCCGTCTGGAAAATCGGACGCGTCGATCTCTCGGAATTGCCGATGATTGGCTTTATCCGCTGGAAGCGAATGCGCGGGCCGAATGGGTCGCGGTCGATTTCGGGCGGCGCAGGGGCGAACTCCTGCGGCAGGCCGCCAGAGTCGACGGCGCGTCGCTTCGCGTCGTCGAACGTTCCGAGTTCATCGCTCTCCAGGTGGCGCGGCAGTATCTCGATATCCTGCTGCAGGAACGCGTCGTCGCTGCGTCTCAGGACAATGTCGCCTTCCATCGAGGCCTCGTGAACGATCTTGGCGAAGGCGTGCGTCAGGGCTCGATCAGCGTGGCGGACCAGCAGCAGGCCGAAGAGCGTCTCCAGGCCGCAATCGTTCGCGATACGGAAGCTCATGAGGCGCTGGAAAATGCAAGAACAACTCTCCGCACGCTGACGGGGCTCGACATCAACCGTGTCGCGGTACCCCCTGAGTTCGCAGCATCGCTGCCCACGAATGTCAACGAAGCTGTCGGCCTGGCAAGGACGAACAACCCCCGGGTCCGGGAAGCTTCGGCGGATGTCGATGCCGCTCATGCGATGATCAAGGCGGCCAAGGGCGATCTCTATCCTGAGATCGGTGTCGATGTGATTGGTCGCGTCGGCGAGGACATCGATGGCTTCAAGGGATCGTCGAACGACGTCCAGGGCCGCGTTTTCCTGCGCTGGAACATCTTCGATGGCGGGATCAATCGCGCCAAGGTGCAGGAAATGGTGCGCCGGTCGAGCGAAGCACGCTATCGGCTCCATCAACTGCAGCGTGAAGCGGAAGAAGATGTCCGCATTGCCTGGACCGCGATGGAAACAAGGAATGCGGTGGTCGGGGCCCTGAGCAAGCAAAGCCAGGTGACCGACGACCTTCTGCTTTCCTATCGCAGCCAGTTCAATGTCGGGCGCCGCTCGCTCCTGGACGTGCTCGACGCCCAGAACACGCGCTACAACACCCAGGTTCGCCTGGAGACCGCACGGTTCTCTGAAGTATTCGCCAAATATCAGACTCTGGCATCGGTCAATCGCTTCCTGGAAGCGATGCAGGTTTCGCCCGGGGCTGGGGCCGGAATGAAGGAGAGGGAGCGGTTCAATTATGGGCCGCCGGCGCCCGCGGAACTCGATCGCCGGGTATATCCCAAGTAAATCCTGAAAGATGATGTGCGGATTGGATTGGTCGTGGAGAAAATCGGTGAAGTTGGGGTTGTGGGCGAGCATGACGACCTGACCGCTTGCATCGCGGAACTGGCTCGACATTATGGCTTGGCCTTTGCTCCAACTTTGCTGACCAATCTCCCCCGCACGCGAAACGGCAGCCTGCCCTTTCATCAAGCCGGGCAGGCGCTGCAATTGGTCGGCCTCAATTTCGAACCCTTCCGGTCGAAGAAACTCTCGCTGAATCCAGAAGTATATCCTGCCCTCGTCCAGATGGAGGGGGGCAGGTGCATCGTCGTTTTCGAAGCGAAAGGCGATGATTTGCTGATCTGGATGCCGGGATACGATCAACCAGTCTGGATGCCTCATTCAGAGCTCGCGGACGACTTCGCCGGTGGGTTTCTGTCAGTTTTCGGCGATCCCGAAAAGCTGCGGGAACATGAACGCCCGTGGTACAAGAAGGGACGGCATCACTGGTTCTGGAGCGAGTTGCGCCGTGAGCGCTATGCGTTCCGGCCGATACTGGTCGCCTCCGTGCTGATCAATTTCCTGGCGCTTTCCTTGCCCCTGTTCACCATGAACGTGTACGACAGGGTCATTCCCAATCGTGCCGCGTCGACCTTGTGGATACTCGGCCTCGGCGTCATGCTCGCTTTCGCGATGGATTTCGCCCTGCGCCGTGCGCGAGCGGAAGTGATCGACCAGATTGGCCGGCGGCTCGATCTCAAACTTTCACAGAAAATCTACACACGTCTGATGGCGATGCCCCTCTCGGCGAAGCGGGGGAACACCGGGGCACTCGCCGCCCGCGTCTCGGAATATCAGACGGTCAGAGACTTCTTCGCAGCGACCACGGTTGTGCTGCTGGTCGATTCCGTCTTCCTCGTGCTCTTCGTCTTCGTGATCGCCTATATTGCCGGTTGGCTTGCGCTGGTCCCTCTGGTCGCCATCGTGGGCATGTTGTTTGCAGGCTATTCCTTACAGAAGAAGGTGATCGAGGCCGCGCAGGATGCGCAGGCCGATCATGGCCTGCAACAGACCCTGCTCGTGGAATCCATCGCCGGGATGGAAACCTTGAAAAGCATGTCGGGCGAAGGCGGTATGATCGGCCGTTGGTACCGCCTGGCCGAGATCGGAACCCATTCCCAGCAGCGATTGAAGAATATCACGGCAACCGCAGTTGGCCTGGCCGCTACCTTCCAGCAGGTCACGACCATCTCCCTTGTCGTCGGGGGGTACTACCTCTTCGATGCCGGGCTGATTTCGATGGGCGCCATCATCGCCATTGTCATGCTCGCCTCTCGCTCTCTTACTCCGGCGGGTCAGATCGCCTACCTGCTCACGCGGGGGCGGCAGGCCAAGGAAACTCTCGACAGCATCGAGCGCCTGTTCGAAGGCGACGAGGAGCGCCGATCGGGGGGCTTGTCGGTACCTGCGGCAGTCCGGTCAGCCGACATCGTTCTGCAGGATGTGAGCTTCCGCTACCCCGATGCGCCGGACCTGGCGCTTGATCGCATCAATCTGACGATCAAGCCAGGGGAACGTATCGCCATGATCGGCCGGGTCGCGTCGGGTAAGTCGACACTCGGCAGAGTCCTTTGCGGTCTTTACCCGGCGACGGAAGGGAATCTGCTCGTCAACGGCATCGATAGCCGTCAATTCCGGCCTCAGGACATACGGGAAGTATTCCGGTTCATCGGACAGGACGCCAATCTTTTCACGGGAACCGTGAAAGAGAACCTCCTGCTTGGACGCGGCGATATCGGTGACGAGGCGCTCATTGCAGCCTTGAGGTCCACCGGTGCGGACGAATTCCTTTCGCGCGATGCGGGCGGCTTCGATCGCCTTGTGGGAGAGTATGGGCGACAGCTTTCCGGCGGCCAGAGATCCTTCCTGGCCGTCGCCCGAGCCTTCGTGTCGAAGTCCCAGCTTCTTTTCCTGGACGAGCCTACCGGAGCGATGGACAGCCAGACCGAGAAACTTTTCTGCGACCGACTGTCTCAATCGGTGACGCCTGACCAGACGTTAATCATATCCACCCATCGACCGGCACTTTTTGCCCTGTGTGAGCGGCTCGTCATTCTGGACAAGGGAAAGATTGTCGCGGACGGTCCCAAGAACGAAATCATCGCCGCTAGCGGCAATGTCGGGACTTTGGCGAGATGACAGCTGCTGCACCTTTTTCAGTCGGGATCACGCTTCGGTCGACGAGCAGGCGGAGCATCGCAAGAGCATCGAGCTGGTGCTTGGGAGCCGCGTTGCTGGGCATCTTGATGACAGGTTCCAGCCGTCTGCCGCAATTCGAGGCCCAGGCGGCTCCGGAGATGGTACCGGCCCGCGCGGCGGGGCTGACCGCCCTTACGAGTGGGCGCGGGGCGGAATTGCTGAGCGAGGGTAATACTGCCCGGGAACAGAATGCCTTGATCCCGAAAGCTTCGCTCCCGCTTGAGCATATCGCAGGGCTGCACGCGATTCCGATCACGGCCGAGGGCTACAAGACAGCGGTCAAATGTCTCACTCAGGCAATCTACTACGAAGCTGCGAACGAACCCGTCGCCGGAAAGCGCGCCGTTGCCCAAGTAGTCCTGAACCGCATGCACCATCCCGCCTATCCGAATTCCGTTTGCGGGGTCGTGTATCAGGGCAGCAATCAGCGCGTCTGCCAGTTCAGCTTCACCTGCGACGGGTCGCTATTGCGTACGCCGATGGCCAGCCGGTGGGCGGAAGCGAACGAGATCGCAAAGGAGGCCTTGGCGGGCAAGACCGAACCCAGCGTCGGGACGGCGACGCATTATCACGCGGACTATGTGCTGCCACGCTGGGCGTTTACGCTGGCGAAGATCGAGAAGATCGGCCTCCATGTCTTTTACAGATTCCCCGGCGCATGGGGGCGCGCAAGGATCTTCGACGACTCCTGGTCCGGTGTCGAAACAATTCCAGTACTGGATTATGCTCGGCTCAGGGCCGCGCTGGAAGGCCGGGGCGATGGTTCGGCGCCTCTCCAATATGCCGGCGGATTGACTGTGGCTCCGCACATCACGGATCGCCACGCTTCGGCTGATGTCGGTGGCCGGATCGACACCACCAAGCAATGGCGACTGACGATACCTGATCCGACGGCGGTGAGCCGAGGTTATCTCGATGCCGTTTCCGGGCAGAGCGACAAGATGGAAGTCCTCAAGTCTCAGGAAACGATGTGAGCCCGCAACTCAGCAAGGCCATGCTCCGCGATCACTGGCAAACTTTGCGTCAACGGATTGAGCGTTGGGATGCTGAGCGCAGACTGATTGCGGCCTGCGCCGTCGGTCTGGGTCTGCTTCTCCTATGGGCAAGCGTCGCGCCGGTGGACGAGATAACGCGGGGCATGGGCAAGGTCATCCCTTCCAGCAAGGCGCAGCTTGTGCAGGCTGCCGACCCGGCGCTGGTAAGGGACATCCTGGTTCGAGGCGGTCAGTCCGTGCGCAAGGGGCAATTGCTCGTGCGGCTGGACGATGCCGAGGCGTCATCAGCGCTGGGCCAGTTGCAAACCGAAACGGAGCGCCTGTCGGTTCGGGCCGAGCGCCTCGAGAAGGAGGCGTCGGGCCTGAATCTCGGCTGCGAGGCTGGCTCGGCATGCGCCGAGGAACGACGCCTGCAGGAAGTGAGGGTCGCGACGGCGCAGAGCAAGGAGCAGGGGCTGGCGGCTGCGGTCGAGCAGCGCCGCCGTGACTTGCGGGAGGGCGAAGCCACGGTCAATTCCCTGGAAAGCAGCGTTCGGCTGGCAAACGATGAAGTGAGGATGCTTGAACCGCTTGCAGAAAAGGGCATCGTGCCGCGTACGGACCTGCTCGCCGCGCAGCGGAACTTGGTGGATACGCAGGGAAGGCTGCTGGCCGCGCGGCAAGGGGTTGCCCGTGCCCAGGCCGCGATCAGTGAAGCGATGGCGGGGCTGCAGTCAGCGCGGCTGGACTTCAAACAGCAGGCTCTCAGCGAGCGGAGCGAGATCGAGACCAAGATCGCGATCAACAAGCAGACGATGCGTGGCGCGAAGGCGCGGCGCGAGCGCAACGAACTCCGTGCCCCGGTCAACGGCATCGTGAACGATGTGCAGATCACCACCGTGGGCGGTTTCGTTTCTGCTGGCCAACAATTGATGCAGATCGTCCCGATCGGAGAGAAGCTGCTGGTCGAAGCTCGGATCAAACCCAGCGACATTGCGTTCATCAAGGTGGGTGACGAAGCGAACGTGAAAGTGACCGCCTACGATTTCTCGATCTATGGCGGCCTGAAGGGGCGGGTGCAGCAGGTCTCGGCGGACAGCATCTATGACGAGGTCGAACGCGAGACCTATTATACCGTGCTGGTCGAGACCAAGCGATCCTATATCGAGAAGGCGGGCCAGCGCTTCCCGATCGTACCGGGGATGATCTGCAACGTCGAAATCATCACCGGTCGGAAGAGCGTCCTGCGCTATTTGTTGAAGCCGGTCGCGAAAGCGTTCGGGGAAGCGATGACCGAACGTTGATCGTGCGGATATCTCAGTATCCGTGAAGCCAGGCTTGCCCGGCGGAGAAACTGAGAACCGGGCGGTAATCGTAGCTGTATGAAGCGTCGAGAACTTTCTCGGTGCTGTTGTCCAGCAACAGGTAGCGGTTCTGGTATTTGACGATCAGAAGCGCGTGATCGGCCTTGCGCACCAAATCGCGGGCGATGGTCAGCGTCATATCCTTCCGCGGAATGCCCGCTGCTGCCAGCATCTGCATTTTGACAAGGGCAATATCTTCGCAATCGCCCCTTTTGAGACGCAGGGTCTTGCGCGCTCCCGCCCAATAATCGCCGCGTCCGAAAAGACGTTCATCTTCCTCGAAGCGGATAGTCTTGTTCACCCAGCGGTTGACATCGCTGATCAGTTGCAAGCCTTCGCCGCTCGGCGCGGCCTGCAGCAGTTGTGATCGTGAGAGCTTCTCGTTCTGAACGCGGGACCAATCCCGATCGAACAGCGTGCGCTTGATCGCGATCCGCTTGCTTGCGAGGAAATCGTCGGACGAATAGCGTTCTGACGGAGAAGATGCGAGAGGCTGTGACATCCCCGCAGCGAAACCGCCGAGAGGGTTGCAATCCATGCTGAGACGTTCTCCTCCCGCAGCGGGACGAAGGGGCCGAAACTGGCTTTGACCATCGATCGCGAGCGGGGCCGCACTGGGTTGCGTATCGGTCGCGATTATGGAGGAGGCTCCAAGCTGCTGAAGGCGTATTTCCTCCAACTTGCTGGGTGCTCCACCCAGGATTGCGGATGCTTTCGACTTGGATGTGAATGTGGCCGCGGTGGCCGGAGTCGCTCCCATCCCGTAGCTGCAGGAAGGCTTGGACAAGATCTTGAGCGTGAATGGCACCAGCGCTGACGCGATCGGCGGGGCCGCGTGCGCATTTGTGCCGATTATGCAGCTGCCTCCGGCAAGCATGCCCAGCATGAGCTTTCTGCCGAGTGGAAAGGATTTGGGATGCCAAGTCATGCATGGCAAACTGCCACGCACTCTTCAACTTGTGCTTAAATGCTATGGTTAACAAGGAGGTGGGGAGCGGATACTTCGTAAAAAAAATATACAAGCGAAACTAATATTTATTTTTCTAGCTATTCGAGGTCTTGTTAAGGTTCAGGATTCCGAGCGCTAGCGCCAAGCCGGACAGGGGGGTTTTATGCTCTGCGGGACTACCCTGCTGCCAATCGGCTTTGGATCGAGGGTTGCTTGGCGTCCCGAAAGACGGGTTCCGTTGCCTTCAGGACTCCTTTTGCGTCTTCTTCGGCGCCGGTGGAAAACAAAGGGCATGATGGCCATTTCCGGTATCCGCCTGTTAGGTAGTACTGGTTGAACGCACTTGTCGGCTTGTGAGGATGCGCTGGTCCGACAATGCCGGCACACTATCGGGGAGATGAACGATGCTCAGAAAGCTGTTCCAGATTTGTTGGGTAGTGCGCGATCTCCATGAAGCGATGCCTCGTTTCCAGGCAACGTTCGATACCGGTCCGTTCTATACCATGGAAGATATCCTGTTGGACGAGGTGACCTATCGCGGAACTCCCGGCGAGCAGCGGATGCACGCGGCTTTCGCGCAATCGGGCGATCTCCAGGTCGAACTGATCCAGCCGATCAGCACCAGTCCGAATGTCTATGACGATTCTCTGCCCAACGGGGCGGAGGGCTTCCACCACGTGTGCTACTGGGCACCCGATCTCGAGATCGAGAAGGCACGCTTCGCCGCACTGGGTGCAGTCGCGGCCTGCGAGGCCCGGGCGGGCGACCAGCTGCTGGCCTATTTCGATACGCGGCACCTGACCGGCAGCATGACCGAAGTGTTGCAGGAGAACGCGGCGACCCTGGCGATGTTCGCGGCGATCCACGACGCCGCGCGGGATTGGGACGGCCGCGATCCGATCCGGTCGGTCAACGATTTGGTCTGAGCGGGCCGGACGGGGCGGATCGCTAGAGCCTCAACCCGCCCGTCACGGCGATCCATTGCCCGGTGATCCAGCGTCCATCGGGCGAGGCGAGGGCGGCGACCATGTCCGCGATATCGGCGGGTTGTCCGATCCGGCCGAGCGCAGTGAGCGCCACCACCTGCTCCCTGACCGCATCCGCGCCGGGATTGGCGTCGCTCATGTCGGTGTCCACCAGCCCGGGCAGGATCGCGTTCACCGTGATGCCGCGGGCTCCAAGCTGCTGGGCGAGCGCCAGCGTCATGCTGTTGAGCGCGCCCTTGGTGGCCGTGTAGAGGAGATGGTCCGGATTGGACCGCAGGGAGGATAGCGACCCGATCATGATGATCCGCCCGTCGTCGCGCATCCGCACGGTCGCGGCCTGCGTCACATAGAAAGTGCCCTTCACATTGATGTCGACGATCCGGTCGACATCGGCGGGCGTCAGAGCTTCGAGCCGCGCCTGGCCGGCAGCGGCGGCGTTGTTGACGAGGATATCGATCCCGTCGCCGATAGAGGCGAACATTGTGGCGATGCCGGCAGGCTCGGCGAGGTCGCAGCATACGATTGCGGCGCTGCCGCCGCTGCGGCGGATGTCTTCCGCCACCTGCTGCGCTTTCTTCGCGCTGTGGCCATAATGGACCAGGACATGCGCCCCGTCGCGCGCCAGCCGCCGTGCGATGGCGGCGCCGATCCCGCGCGACGCGCCGGTGACCAGCGCAACCTTGCCTGAGAGCGGCTGGCTCACGCGTTACAGCGTCTCGCCGCGCGCCGGTTCCTTCTGCACGGGGAAGCGGTCGTAGTAGAACTGGAGGCGTTCGCGCAGCTCGCCGACATTCACGCCGAACTTGCCGAGATCGTACTGCACCGCGCCGTGGCGGCCGCGCTTGTTGGCGGCTATATAGCCCCTGATCCGCTCCTGCGCTTCTGGCGTGTAGTCGAGATCTGCGGTCTTGTAGATGCGGCGGATGAGGCCTTCCTGATCGGCCATGTATTCGTGGAAGATCACATCCACGATCTGGTTCTGCGGCAGCGCGTCGTGGTCGCGCACGGCGGCGCGCAGCATCTGTTCGATCCGCCAGATCCAGTGGTCTGCAAGCCCCGGAAGATCAGCCTCGGTGCGCCGCAGCCGGTCCCAATAGGCCAGCAGCGTAAGGGCGGACTGGATCACCGCGATCGGATCGCGATGGGTGATGACCACGGTGGCGTCGGGGAACACCTTGTGCAGGGGCACGAGGTTTTCCATATGCGGCGGGCTCTTGGTGATCCACCGGTTCGGGCCCCGCAGCCAGGTCAGCGCCTGGAGCATCTTCTTCTCATAGGCATAGTGCGGCGTCTGATCGTGGTCGAAATAATACCGGCTCCAGCGAGGCATCCTCGCGCGCCATTCGATGGCGTAGGAGCTGAAATCCATGCTCTGGAACTCGATGTTCTCATGCACATGGTCGGGATACATCTCATGGATCGCATTCATGTGCGGCAGCACTTCGTTGTAGGCGCCCCACATTTCCTGGACCAGCTTGTAGCGCGGGCTGTCCTCGATCGGTCCGGGCTGCTCGCCGGGCAGTGGAAAGGGTGCCATCGTCTCCCATAGCTGGGCGGAGCGCAGGCGCGGATCGGAGGCAATCATGTTGACGAGATTGGTGGTGCCCGAACGGGGCAGGCCCGCGATCATGATCGGGCGGTCGATCTTGATATCGAGCACGTCGGGATGTTGCTTGATCAGATCTTCCAGCTGCAGCCGGTTGGTGGCGTAGAGCACCATCTGTTCCCACGCCTGGTAGCGCGCAGCCGTGACGAGCGGGGTGTCGGCATTGATGCAGTCCACCCACAGTTGCAGCCGTTCGATGAAATCGGTCGCGCCGAAATCCGACAGGCCGCTGCGGCCGCGTGCGGCGGACAGGATGCCTTCCACGCTCATATCCACTGGCTCGCCGCTCTCGAACACCGCTTGTTCGAGGGGGGTGCGGATCGGATTGTCGAGATCTTCGAGATAGATCTTCTGTACCTCGCCCATGATGTTTCCTTCCCCGGTTTGGCTCTGTTCAGCCCATGATCGTGTAGCCGCCATCCACGGCGATCGCCTGGCCCGTCATCCAGGCGGCCGCTCCGCTGGTGACGAACAGGACGACGCCGTTGATCTCGTCGGTCACGCCATGGCGATTGAGCGGGGTTCGCGCGAGATGCGGCCTGGAGAATTCGGGGTCCGAGAGGACCGGTTCGGTCATCCGCGTCCAGGTCGTGCCCGCAGACACCACGTTCACACGGATATTGTGCTTGGCCCAGGCGACCGCGAGCGTGCGGGTGAGGCCGAGAAGCCCCGTCTTCGCCGGGCCGTATCCGGGAATGATCTCCAGCCCGAAATAGGAACCGAGCGAGCCCATGCCGACGATCGAGGCGCCGCCCGGCAGCTTCGACCGGGCGAGCTTCTCCCGACACCCATAGGCCATGCGCTGCCCACTCATCAGATGGATGGCGAGCGCCCGCTCGAAATTGTCGGGCTCCATCTCGTCCAACCCCTGCGCGCCGAGCATGCCGCCTGCATTGTTGATCAATATGTCGAGACTGGGCTGGGCGGCGGCGACAGCATCGACCTGCGCGCGGTTCTCCACATCCAATTGGAAATAGCTGTAGCCGGCGAGATCTTCGTCATAGTCTGCCGGCGATCCGCGCGTGCCGGTGATCGCGACATCGGCGCCCGCCTCACGATAGGCTTCCGCGATCGCCGCGCCGAGGCCGCTTGTTCCCCCCGTGACCAGCACCCTCGCGCCCGAATAATCGAAGCTCACATTCGACCAGCGTCCGCTCATCCCACTCTCCCTGGTTCGTCGTCTCTTGCGCCGATCAGTCCGGCGGCGGACCTCCGCTCACGATCGCGTCGGCGGGGTCGAGCCCGCCGATCCCCACCCGCTTCAGTTCGTCGAGCTTGAGGCGGTGGATATGAATCACCGGCGGATCGCCGTCGGTGTGGATCAGGCGCGAACTCCACACGCCGCGCTGGTGGCCGTAGCTGTCTACCCAACGCGCACCGATGCCGGGATCCTCGTCCGCCAGCACGAACAGCACCGAGCCGTCTGCTTCTAGCACCGTATTGCCATCGTTGAGATAGCCCTGGCCTTCGGCGAAATTGTCGAGGTTCTCCTGCCAGATGTTGCACACCTGCCAGGTCCAGAAGCGGCAAGGCGGGGGTGTGAAGCGGATCACCAGCGCCTCGCCCTTGTCCTTGAACCAGCTTCCGAAGCCGTGATGCCGCCGGTCGGGCACCCCGCCGTTGGAGAGGTAAGTCGCCTGGCTGTAGACGATCGTGTTGGGGCGCTTGGACAGGTTTTCCTGCCACCAGCTGCGGATCAGCTCCGCATAGCCGAGCACGGCCTGCGCGGATTTGGTCAGCATCCGGCCCATATCGGCGGGATCGAGCGAGGCGGGCTTGCCCGCATCGATCCGTTCGATCTGCATCGTGGCGCGCTCGGTGCCTTCCCACGTATGATAATGCGTGCGTACCAGCAGGCCCACGCAATCGGGGCTCGAGGGTAGCCAGTCCTTGCCGCCCGCTGGCTTCGTCTGGCTGACGATCAGCTCGAAATTGCCATCTTCGTCGAAATGGATGTCGTCGCTCAGCACCGTGCCGACGGCAGGCAGCCAGGCAGGGTCGAACTCCTTCAACCCGTCCGTGCCGGCGGACGCCCAGTCCCGGGCGCCGTAATCTGCCGGCTGGCGATGAGTCCAGGACATGAAGACGATATAGGGGCAGTCCTTGCGGTTGCCGTAGAGGCGATAATCATATTGCGGGTCGAATTCGGCAAAGAGCTGGTCCTGCATGGGAGAGGTGCAGTTGATCGTGTGGCGCCAAGCCATGTCGATCAGCGCTAGCCGGCTCGGATCGCCGGCCTCGACATAGCGTTCGAGCATGCCGCGCGTGTAGCGGCTGAGGCAGCGATACCATTCCGCGCGATCGAGATCGTCTATCTCGGGGAAGCGGTCCACGATCCGGCCGGCCTCCTTGAGCACATCGCAGAAATCGTTCCACGCGCGCCCGCTCAGAAGCCTCTTGGCCACCGCATCCGCCATTTTGCTCTCCGCCATGTATATCGGTCAGAACCGGTGGGTAGGATATGAGGAGAATTCGATCCTCTAATCAAGAAGCTCGCCTAGGCTGAGACTGAACTGCGCGTGATCCCCTCGATGGACTGATATCCTCGCCGGCTATATCATTCCGCCATCCGCTTGCAGCGGAGCACACGATAACGACAAATGTCACGTGGAGAGGCGCCGATGGATCTCACTTTCGCGCATTCCTATGCGGATGGGCGGGCACTGCCGCCTTCCTTCCACTATCCCGCCCTGCGCGAACGTCCGAGCCCGTTCTGGAGCACGGCGTTGAATGGTTGGATCGTCACCGACTACGCCGGGGTCAAGGGCGTGCTGACCCGCTCCAAGGACTTCCACAATGGCGATAGCCCGCAGCGCGCGGCATTCGGCCATGACGCGATGCTGTTCCACGATGGCGGTGTCCATAATCGCCTGCGTTCCATCTGGGCGTCCGAACTGCTGCCCGAAGCGATCGCGCGGCGGGGCGACCAGCTGACGAAACTGGCCCACCCGCGCGGCCGTGCCTTGCTCGAACGCCTGGCCGAAGGTGGCGAGGAAGATCTCGTGGCCATTTTCCAGGATTACACGACCGACGTGATCACCGCCTTCATGGACGTGCCTGACGACCGGCGGGATGATTTCCAGCGGTGGAATGCGATCATGAACAGCACTGCCCAGCTGGAGCTGGCGGAAGGCGATCCCCGCTTGCACGAACGCGCTCGGGCGAAATGTGAGACCTATGCCTATCTCGACGAGCAGATCGCCGACCGGGAATCCCGTTTTGCGCGTGGGGAGCACCCCTGCGATCTGGTGGCTCTGATGGTGGCGGGCCAGGCGGACAAGGGGTTCGATCGGGCGATGGTGGCAGATAACCTGCTCAACCTGTTCATCGGTGCGCTGGATACCACCGTGCGCTGGATGGGGAACATCGTGCTGATGCTGCATGAGCACGAAGAGGTGCTGGAAGAGCTCGTCCGCGCGCCCGACAGGGCATCGGCCGCGTTCGAGGAAGTGCTGCGCCACCAGTCGGTCGTGCAGGTCACCACGCGCCATGTCGGTCCTGAAGGCGCGGAGCTTAACGGAGTGCGCCTCGATCCGGGCCAGATGGTCTATGTCATGCCCGGGATCGCCAACCGGGACGCCACGGTGTTTCCCGATCCCGACCGCTTCGATATCCATCGGCGGGACAAGGGCCAGAAGCCTCATCTCGGCTTCGGTTTCGGCATGCATCAATGCCTTGGCATGCACGCCGCGCGGGGCGAGGTTCTCGCCTTTTTCCGGCCGCTGCTCACAGCGATGAGGAGGTGGGAGATTGCCGAAGTGGACTATGGCGAAAGCTGGAGCTTGTGGGGGCCGGCGCATCTGAAGGTCACGGCACGGCGCTGAACCCGTCTTGCGATCGAGCATGATTGAATTCTAATTAGGATTAGTATAAATCTCGCGGGCGACTCAGATCGGACCGGATGCAGGCCCGATCAGGCCGGGAGAGCATCATGGACGCTGCAATCAAGACCTTGCAGAACCCACTTATGGAAGGGATCGATCTCTGCTCCTTCCGCACGCCGGAAACGCTGGGCGAGAATCCGTTGCTGAGCGGCGGGCATATCATTTCCGCTGACGGTCATTGGGAGGTTCATCAGGATATTTTCTACGAGCGGATTCCGCACCACCTGAAGGAACGTGCGCCCCGGGTCTGGTTCGAGGATTCCTACATCCGCATCGACCTGCCCGAAAACCGCCATGCAAGGCTGAGTCCCCGGCTGGCCGCGGTGATGAGCGAGGCGTTCACGCCCGGTCTCTACGACCTCGAACTGAGATTGAAACACATGGAGTTGGAAGGCGTCGACCGGGAACTGGTTTTCCCCCATTCGCTTCTGTGGTGCTTTGGCCTCCCGGACCTGGAAGTCCGCGAGTGGGTCTTCCGGATCTACAACGAATATCTCGCCGAACGCGGACGGGAGATTCCCGGCAAGTTCTTCGGCGTGGGCGTGGTCAGCAACTGGTGGGATCCCTCCCGGGCGCCATCCGCGATCCAGCAGATCGCCGATCTCGGATTGAAGGCGATGATGCTGCCGATCAAGCCGGGCAAGGACCTGAACGGCGAAGACGTGAACTGGGGCTCCGAAGCGATGGAACCGCTGATGCAGGCCATCGCGCAATCCGGGATTCCGCTATGCTTCCATGTCGGGGAGAACATGGATGTCGAGGGCCGTGGAAAATATGGCGGCTATCTGATGGATGCGCTCGATCCCTTCCGCAAAGGTTTCGGCCAGCTCGTGTTCGGCGGCGTGTTCGACCGGAATCCGACTCTCAAGGTGGTCTATGTCGAAGGCGGGTTGAGCTGGATACCCACGGCGCTTCAGGATGCCGAGATGATCTTCGATTCATACGGCAAGCTGATGTCGCCGCTGCCCAAGGAACGGCCCAGCCATTATTGGAAGACCAATCTCTACGCGACGTTCCAGAACGATCTTCTCGGCCTCGAACTGCTCGACTATCTCGGAGCGGATCGGGTGATGTGGGGCAGCGACTATCCGCATCCCGAAGGCGCCTACGGCTTCAATTACAGCTCGCGCCAGAGCGTGCTCGACGCGACTTCCCCCGAAATGGCGCGCAAGATCCTGGGCGACAACGCCAGGGCCGTCTTCAAGCTGTAGGGAGCGGCACATGATCACTTCGATCGTCTGGATGAAGCGGAAGAAGGGCATGTCGCTCCAAGCCTTCCAGGAATATTGGTACGAACGGCATGTTCCGCTCGTGCTGGGAACGCCGGAATTCATGCGTCATGTGCGCAAATATATTCAATATCATCCCGCACCCGGAGGGACGAAGCCGGGGGAGTTGTTCGGCGATCGCGCCGAATATGACGGGGTCGCCGAGCTGTGGTTCGACAGCCGCGACGCCATGAATGCCGCCTTCAACGAACCGATGTATCTGCAGAACGTGCGCCCGGACGAACTCGAATTCGTGGATCTGGAAGGGTGCCTTTCCTTCGTCGCGGAAGCGCGGCCGATCTATCGGGAACCGGGCCTGATGGAGCCCGGCTTCAAGGCGGAAGAGCCGGGCTAGGAGGCAGGGCGCTCAGGCGGAGGCGGGCCGTTTCGCCGCGTAGGTCTCGCGCAGCGTCACCTTGTTGACCTTGCCGCTGGGAAGCCGGGGGAGTTCGTCCACGAAATCCACGCTCTTCGGGCGCTTGTAGCGCGCGATCATCGTGGCGCAGTGTTCGATCAGAGCCTCGGCCGAGACGGTGCTTGCGGAAGCCCGCACGACGACGGCCTTCACCGCCTCTCCCCAATAATCGTCGGGCACGCCGATCACCGCGACATCGACCACTTCGGCATGGTCCATGATCGCTTCCTCCACCTCGCGGCAGTAGATGTTCTCGCCGCCGGAGATGATCATGTCCTTCTTGCGATCGACCAGGAAGAGATAGCCCTGTTCATCGAGAAAGCCCATGTCGCCGGTCGAAAACCAGCCGTCGCGGATGGCATCGAGCGAGGCGCCGTGATTGTTCCAGTAGAAGGACAGCGCGCTGTCCGAGCGGACGGAGACTTCCCCTACCGTGCCGGGCGGCAGGATCTGCCCGGCGTCGTCGATGATCGCGATCTCCGTATGGTTGAGTGCCTGGCCGACCGAGCCCAACCGTTCTGTCTCGTCTTCGCTGCCGTGAAGATTATGGGCGCATCGGGGAAGCGCGGTGGCCGCGCCGAGTTCCGAACTGCCGTAGCAGTCCACGAAGATCGGGCCGAGCAGTTCCACGCCCTTGCGCAGCAGCGTCACGGGCATGGGTGCTGCCGCGTAGCACAGCGTCTCCAGGCTCGAGAGATCGTAGTCTCCGATCGCGGGCTCGTCGAGGAAGGCCTGCACCATGGTGGGCGCCATGTGAGTGCAGACGATCCGTTCGCCGGCGATCGTCTCCAGTATCTTGCGCGGATTGAAATCGCGATGGAGATGAACCGCGCCGCGGCAGAAGAGTTGCCCGTGCGCTTCGGCCAGAGCGCCGATATGGAACATCGGCATCATCAGCAGGATCGATCCGCCCGCCCGCATTCCCATGGACAGCGCCAGAGCGCGGCCATTGGCCACTTCCGCCCGATGCGACCGCGCGACGCCTTTCGCGCGGCCGGTTGTGCCGCTGGTGTAGATCAGGTGGGCGATGTCCTCGGGATCGATCGCCTCGATCCTTGCCTCGGCCTTGCCGCCTTGCAGGAAGGCTTCATAACTGTCCTCGCCGCCCAGGCGCAGCGTCAGTTCCAGCGCGGGCAGGCGGGACCGGATGCCCAGGATGAGATCCTCGTACTGGTCCTCGTAGATCAGCACTTTCGCACCGGAATCCGCGAGGATCATCTCGACTTCGCGCGCCGCGAGGCGGAAATTCACCGTCGTGGCGATAAAGCCGGCGATGTTGCAGGCCGCGTAGAAATCGAACCATGCCGCTCCGTTCATGGCCATCATCGCCACCCGGTCGTTCTTGCGCACGCCGGCGTCACGAAGCGCGCCGGCAAGGCGGAAAGCGCGATCCGTCACTTCGCGATAGGTCCGTGCGGTCCGTTCATCCTTCACTGCCAACTGGTCCGGCGTCATGCGCCGCGCAGTGAGCCAGATGTCCTGCAGGGTCCTCATGGTGCGCTCTCCGGTCGCCGGTACGACCCTACGAACATATGCCGGAGTGCGGCAAGGGTCATCTGCGGACTGGCCGCCGGCTATGCGCTCCGCTGTGCAGCTTGCCCGGCGCTTCAGCCAAAGATCGGCTTCCAGACCTTGTTCATGAACACGTCGAGTTGCTCGATCTGCTGGTCGATCGGCACCATGCCCTGATGGTTGAACATCCAGCACAGATATTCCATCTCTCCATCGGCGTAGCAACGGGCGAGATCCTCGATCTGCCGTTTCACCTGATCGACGGTCCCCTGCACGGAAAGCCCCGTTTCCGCGAAGCGCGTCTGCGCTTCCTCCATCGTCTTGAATTTGAGCGGGACCGGGAAATTGACCTTGTCCTCGTGCGGATAGCGGAAGACCTCGCAGAAGCCGAAAAGCTCGAAATAATTGTGCCAGCATTCACCGGTCGATTTGACGGCCAGATCCCAGGCGTCGGCTTCGGTCTTGCCGACCGTCACGGTGCGAACCACGCCGACCTTTTCGCCGAGTTTGCGGTGGAAGCCCGCCTTCGCCGCTTCCTCCTGATAGAGCCGGCAATTGTCCAGCAGGTCTTCCGGGCGGGGCGTGTAGATGAACTGGACGTAGCCTTTCTGCGCGGATTCCACGACCGTCTGGCGGTTGCCGCTGGAGGTTCGCCAGATCTCCGGGTGGGGTTTTTGAAACGGTCCCGGCACGGTGCCGACGCGCCGGATGATGCCGTTCTCGTCGAATTCCCCGTCGGCGCCGAAGCGGCGCGTGAAATCGACCGCGGGCCAGCCGCCGATACCCTCTTCATAGGGGTAGGGGACCTGGAAGAATTCACCCTTGAACTCGAAGACGTCATTGTTCCAGGCGAGGTGAATGATCTTCTCGAACTCGTCGAAAATCCTCTTGTTACGCGCGTCGTCGTCTTCGCTGCTGACGGCCGCCGCCGTGAGGCCGACCCCCTGTCCGATCACCTGTACCCAGCGCTTCTGGTAGCCACGCGCGAAGCCCACCGCGACTCGCCCTTTCGCCAGCGTATCGAGCATGGCGACATTCTCGGCGACGCGCATCGGGTTCTCTGCGGTGACCACGACGGACATGGGCGCCACCACAAGTCGTTCGGTCCGCGCCGCCAGGTCGGCCAGGAGAAGGATCGGATTGGGATTGGCTTCGAACCCTTCCGTGTGGAAATGGTGTTCGGTCGTGGAGATGCTGTGGATGCCCAACTCGTCCGCAGCCTTGGCGAGCGCGCGCATCTCTTCGATCATCGCATGGTAGTGCTCGGGATTGCGGCCGATCGGGCGAAGACGCTCACGTTCGTCGGGGGACGCGGCCGGAACGGTGGGCATGCAGAAGAGATTTACTTTCAAGGATAGGACCTTTCAGCGCGGGCATGGTTGGCTTCGGCATTCCTCTCGGCACGGCCGGATCTGCTTTCGTTTCGGGCGTTTGACCATGCGTGGTAGTCGGGTTCTGACATTTATCTATTTCAAATTAGA
>CAMLQG010000055.1 GCA_946482075.1 uncultured Erythrobacteraceae bacterium | reverse complement strand
AGCTGGGTTCAGAACGTCGCGAGACAGTTTGGTCCCTATCTGCCGTGGGCGTCGATACTTGAGAGGAGTTGCCCCTAGTACGAGAGGACCGGGGTGAACATGCCTCTGGTGGACCTGTCGTGGCGCCAGCCGCGCAGCAGGGTAGCTATGCATGGACGGGATAACCGCTGAAAGCATCTAAGCGGGAAGCCTCCCTCAAGATTAGATATCTTCGAGTCGTCGTAGACCACGACGTTGATAGGCTGGGTGTGGAAGCGCGGTAACGTGTGAAGCTAACCAGTCCTAATAACTCTGATCATGCTTGAGAATTCCACCATCAACGACAGCTCTGGATGCTGTCGTCCGGTGGGCGATTATCAGCCGAATATCATTGCATCGATTTAAACCCGACACGCCTGCTTCATTGCTTGGTGACCATAGCGTCTGTGACCCACCCGATCCCATCTCGAACTCGGACGTGAAACCGGACTGCGCCGATGGTACTAACGCCTAAGCGTTGGAAGAGTAGGTCGTCGCCAGGCATTGAAGCCGGCGTGTCGTGGTAGAACCCATTCACAGGTCAAGGGCTGTCCTTCGCGGGACGGCCCTTTTCGTGTCTCTGGCAATGGCCGGAGATTTTGTCTGCCGGGAGGCGGGCAGGGTATCGCGGGGTGGAGCAGTCCGGTAGCTCGTCAGGCTCATAACCTGAAGGTCGTAGGTTCAAATCCTACCCCCGCAACCAACACTTCCAGCAGATCAACAGCGCGGCTTCGGTCGCGCTTTTTGCGTTTTGGCGCTCGTGTCGGTGAACAGCCGCCATTCGTCCTTCTCCACCCTTGCCCGCCGTCCCGCGCTGGCGCAGGCTATGGTCCGAGAATGGAATGGGAGAGAATCGATGCCGAAATCCTTGATGGTCGTGTTTTCCAACCCGAAGAGTTCGGGTGAAGAGGCCGAGTATAATCGCTGGTATACCGACAAGCATCTGACCGACGTGATCGGTGTGCCCGGGATTGTGAGCGCCACCCGCTATCGCCTGGACAAAGGCGTCGAGATGGGCGGCGATATTCCGGCGAACGGAGCGCAATATCTTGCACTCTACGAGATGGAAGGCGAGACGACCGAGGAACTGGCGGCGATCAACGATGCGCTTGCGGCCGCACTCCAGGCCGGCTCGGTCGATATCTCACCCGCGCTTGACGAGACGAAGCTCGAGGTCAGCTTCGCGGTGCCGATCACCGAGAAGGTGGTCTGAAGCCATGGAAAAAGCCGGGATCGCAACACGCGATCCCGGCTTTTCTGTTTCCGGAGCCTTGGATCAGGCCGCTTCGAGAGCTGCCTGCTCGCTTGTTGCCGGGGCGGCCTGCGCGCCACGCACCAGCTTGCCGGGAAGCGCGCCCGTTGCCAGGCCGTTGCGATAGACGATCTCGCCATTGATGATCGTGGCCACATAGCCATCCGCACGCTGCGTCAGGCGGCGGCCGCCGGCGGGAAGGTCGAATGCGATCTTCGGCGCATGCAGCGTCAGATTCTCGTAGTCGATCACATTGATGTCGGCATTGTAGCCCGGCGCCAGGACGCCGCGATCCTTGAGGCCGATCATGGCCGCCGTATCATGCGTCAGCGCGCGCACTGCCTCGGGAACGCTCATCTTCTCGCCGCGGTTGCGGTCGCGCGTCCAGTAGCTGAGCATGAAGGTGGTGTAGCTCGCATCGCAGATGATGCCGTAATGCGCGCCGCCGTCGCCGAGGCCCGGCACCATATGCTCGAACCGGAAGAGTTCCAGCGCAGTGTCCAGATTGCCGTTGGCGTAATTGGCAAAGGGCATGAAGAAGGCGGCATTGCCTTCATGCGCCAGCAGCAGGTCATAGGCGAGATTGGCGGGCTCGATGCCCATCCGCGCGGCGCGCGCGGCGATCGAATTGGCGGGATCCGGTTCGTAATTGAGCGGATTGCCCATCTCGTACATTTCCGCCCAGCCGGTGACGAAAGCGGTCAGCGGGGAGACGACCGCATCCTGCTCTTCCGCGATGATCCGGGCGCGCAGTTCCGGATCGCGCATCCTCTCGATCCGTTCGGCGAGCGGCAGGTCCGCGATCGCCTTGTAGGACGGCTTGAGGCAGAAGGGATGGGCCGAAAGATCGAGCCCGAACAACAGGCCGATACCGCGCGGCAGGGCCTGGCCGGTCACTTTCACGCCTTCATCGTTGGCGTTGGAGATCCGCGAGGTGATCTCGCGCCATCCATCGGGATTGCTGTGGATCTGGGCCATCGGCAGCGTCAGCGGACGGCCGCTGTTCTGCGCCACGCGCTGCAGCATCGCGAATTCGCCGGCGACATTCTTGCCGGCTTCGTAATCGGTCGCGATCTGGAGCAGGCCCTTGCCGCGCGACTGCATTGCCTGGGCGATCGCGGTCAGTTCACGCTCCTCGGCGAAAAGGGTCGGGATGGCGTCGCCGGCGCTGCTTTTATGGAACAGGGTGCGCGAACTGGCGAAGCCCAGTGCGCCGGCATCGATCGCCTCGCCCGCGATCTCGGCCATCTTCGCAATGTCTTCGTCGGTCGCCTGTTCGCCATTCACAGCGCGGTCGCCCATCACGTAGACACGCAGCGGCGCATGCGGGAGGTAGCTGGCGATATTGATGTCATGGGCACGGGCATCCACCGCGTCGAGATATTCGGGATAGGTTTCCCATTCCCAGGTGAGGCCTTCGGTCATCACGACGCCGGGGATGTCCTCCACCCCTTCCATCAGTTCGATCAGCTTCTTGTGGTCGGCAGGGCGCGACGGCGCGAAGCCGACACCGCAATTGCCCATCAGAACTGTGGTGACGCCATGGCCGGAAGACGGATTCAGCCGCTCTTCCCAGATCACCTGGCCGTCATAATGCGTATGCACGTCGACGAAGCCGGGCGTGACGAGAAGGCCTGTCGCATCGATCTCCTTCGAGCCGGTTGCGAGATCCTGGCCGATTGCGGCGATCTTGCCGCTATTGACCGCGACATCGGCGGTGTAGGGCTCTCCACCCAGGCCATCGACGATCATGCCGCCGCGAATTACGAGATCATATGTCATATTTAGCCTTTTTCTCCCGAGAGCTTGCTTGCAGAGGCTATAGCACTTTTCGCACCGGCACGGTGGTGCGATAATTGTGTCCAGCCACAATTATGGCCATCTTGGCCATGTGAGGGCGCGGGAAAGGAGAGCTTCCAGGCGATGAGCGACAGCGCGGGGCAAGGCGATTCCGCTTCGCGCCGGAGAGGGCGGCCGAAGGGCGGGTCGAGCAGCGACGTGCACGACGCGCTGCTGGCGGCGTTCGGCCAATGCCTGCTGGAACGCGCCCATTCCGAAATCACCATTAAGGAAGTCGCCGATCGGGCGGGCACATCGCAGGAGATGGTCCGCTATTATTTCGGCGGGAAGGACGGCCTTATCGCTGCTTTCGTACGCGAACGCTCCGAGAGCTTCATGGCGCGCCTGCTTGAACTGGAGCGCGGCATCATGCAGATGCCCGGCAATCCCACGCGCAATCTCATGGCGACCCTGGTGGATCTCTATGTGGGTGAGCGCGTGGTCTATCGCATTTCGACGTCCGAGTTTCTCAAGACGAGGTCGGTCCTGCGCGAAGAATTCCTCGACGATCGGTCCGGCCAGGTGATCGATCATATCCGGAACATCGTGATGATGCTGGTGGATGCGGGAATCTATGATCCTGCGATCGAACCCAAGCATATGGCACTGTCGATCATGACGATGGTGTCCGGTCCTGTGGCGCTTCTGTCGGTGCTCTCATCCGAATGGGTCAGCGAGACCGAATTGAGCGGCACGGAATGGATTGAACATCTCACCAGGCTGGTCGACAGCGCCTTCCGCAAGCGCGATTGACCCGGTGCGGCCGGCGGGGTAATCGCTGCACCGCAAAGCGGGTGTAGCTCAATGGTAGAGCAGCAGCTTCCCAAGCTGAATACGAGGGTTCGATTCCCTTCACCCGCTCCACTTCCTCACAACTTATCGCGCCTTCCGGCGGCAATGGCATCTCACGCAGGTCTCGTAGCCCTTGCGGGAACTGCGGACCCATGCGTGATCCTTTTTCAGAACGCAGACGATGAAGCGTAGAAAGCGCACGAAAACAGCTCCTCCTGCCGATCGACGGCATCTCAGGGAGAACGGGTTGGCTGACCCAGTGGAAGCGGCTACCCTCCGCCTCGAACGCGGCTCCGTCGGTCCCGGTTGCTGCGTTGCACAATAGTAACAGCAGTGCTGCATCTCGCCAAGGCGGAACCTCGCTTCGTCGGAGATTTTGAAGGGCGATCGCAAAGCGATCTTGACGCCGCTTTCGAGCCGTTTCACACAGCCAATCCATGAACAAACAAGAGATGCGGCGGGCACGTACGCGCGCAGAGCGGAAGAGGAGCAAGATGACGCATATCGCCGTCGTCACTTTCTTTGGCTGCGCATTGATCGCTTGGTTGGCTCTGATCTTCGCCTCGTAGAATTGCGAAAGCGTGCGGCCTGCGCATAATGCGTAGCGATGCCCTCCTTCTTTCTGGCTCTTCTCTGTACTGTCATCGCGTCCGTCGGCGGACGTGACCAGCGGCTCGTGGCCGGATTGTCGGCGCGGCTGGGTTCGTCGGCCAATCTGCTCGTGGTCGCCTGGATCGCGTCGGCCGTCACGGCTTCGCTGGCGGCGGGTGCGGGCTTCCTGATGGCGCGGCTGCTGCCGCCCGACGCCAAGACGATGCTCGTCGCTTTCGCGCTGCTTGCCGCCGGGTTCGAGATGTTGCTGCTTCACGGCCGCAAGGCGCCGCACGAGCCGACACGGTCGCTTGCGGCGATCTTCATCGTATTGGTGGCGCAGCAGATCGGCGATGGCGCGCGCTTCCTGATTCTCGCCATCGCCATCTCGACCGGCAACCCTGTCCTTGCCGCGATTGGCGGTGCGCTGGGTGGCGGGATATCGCTGACCGCGGGGTGGGTTGGGCGCGGCGAAGCCTATGCACGCCTGCCTTTGCGCCCGATCCGGCGATCCGTTGCCACGGCGCTCATCATGCTCGGCGTGGTGATCGGACTTTATGCCAGAGGTATCCTCGTTTGATCGACTGTATCGAACAAACTGTGCATGTTTTCCCGCGCAACTTTCCCGCCGCTCGAAAGTATATCCCGTGAAACGAGAACGAAGGGACGAAATCATGGCTGGCGATAATGCGAAGAAGGCTCTGGTGGATGCGCTGAACGGCGTGCTGGCGAATCATTTCGCGCTCTACATGAAGACCAAGAATTTCCACTGGCACGTCTCCGGGCCGCGCTTTCGCGATCTTCACCTTCTGTTCGACGAGCAGGCGCTCCAGATCCTCGGCGTGACCGACCTGATCGCGGAACGGGTGCGCAAGAATGGCGGCGATACGCTTACCTCGATCGGCGCGATCGCTGCGAAGTCCAGCATCAAGGACCAGGATTCCGCATCCGTGAAAGCCGAGGCGATGGTCAAGGAACTGCGTGCCGACAATGTTACCCTGCTGACCGATATCCGCGCATTGAAGGAAGCGGCCGGCGCAGCGGGCGACAATGCGACCGATGGCCTGACCGACGACTGGACCGACCAGACCGAGCAGCGCATCTGGTTCCTGGACCAGATTTCGAAATGATTCTGCGCCCGGTATCCGGATCTTTCCGCAGCGGGGCGGCCTGATCGACGGTGTCCGGGCGCGCGATCATCTTCGATGCCGATGAGGGACGCATTGCGTCGTGGCTTGCCGGCCGGCTGAACGCTGCGCTTGCCCGGTCGGACGTGATCGCGATCAGCCTGCCGGGCGGCTCCACTCCGTTTCCGATATTGGAACGGCTGGCGCAGGACGGTTCGCTCGACTGGTCGCGCATCGCGGTCTGGCCGGGGGACGACCGCATCGTGCCGGAGGATCATCCCGCCAGCAATGTCGGGCGCATCCGCGCTTTTCTGGAACCATTGGGCGCGACCGTGGTGGCGTTGCGCGAGAACGCCATGCCGCCGCATTTCGCGCTGGTCTGGCTGGGCATGGGCCAGGACGGGCACGTCGCCTCGCTGTTTCCCAGCAGCGATCCGCGTGCCGATGATCGCGTGCGCCTGCGCCGCCTGACGCCCGATCCGTTGCCGCCCGAAGCGCCATTCGAACGATTGACGCTGACAATCCCCGCCCTGCTCGACAGCGACCAACTGCTCTTCGTCCTGCGCGGGGCGGAGAAACGTGCCTTGTTCGAGGACGCGCTGGCCGGGAGGAACGATCTTCCGGTTGCGCGCTTCCTGGCCGCGGCGCATCAGCCGGTGACATGCTTCACCTGATTCCGCCGCCGATCCACCGCCTCGCCCTGCGTATGGCGCATGGGGTGCGCAAGCGCTGGTGGCGCGTGCGCAAGCCGCGGCTCACAGGCTGCAGCGTGATCGCGCTCGATCCCTGCGGTCGCGTGCTGCTGGTGCGGCACAGCTATGGCGATGGGCACTGGGCTTTCCCCGGCGGCAGGGTGGGCCGGAAGGAAGACCCGGCCGATACCGCGCGGCGGGAGCTCCTCGAAGAGGTCGGCTGCCGCATGGGGGAGATAAGGCTGGTCGCGAGGCTTTCGGAACCGCTCCACGGCACCGAGAATGTCGTCCATGTCTATGCCGGCGTCACCGAGGATATTCCCCGCGAGGATGGACGCGAGATCCTGGAAGTGCGCTTCTTCCCGCCGGATGGGCTGCCCGAGCCGGTGAGCTGCACCGTAGCGCGGCGGCTGGAGCTGTTTGAACGGTCACAGCAGGGATAGCTGCGGGTCCGCGCCGGGATCGGCCCGGCGGGCTTTCCCGCCTTCGAGCGAGGACAGCGTCAGCCCCATCAGCCGGATCGGCTGCGGCAAGGGCAGGATGTCTTCCAGCAATCCGTGCCCGATCGCGCTGAATTCCGCCTTGTCCGCCACGATATGCGGTACGGAGCGCGCGCGGGTGGCGAGCGAGAAATCGGCATAGCGCAGCTTCAGCGTCACCGTGCGCCCTTTGGCCTCTGCCCGTTCGATCCGGTCCCACACGATGTCGACGATCGTATCCAGCGTTTCGCGCAGGGCCGATCCCGAGGAGATGTCGTCATGGAACGTCCGCTCTCCGCCCACCGATTTGCGCTGCCGGTCCGCGCGCACGGGGCGCAGGTCGATCCCCCGCGCGGCACGATAGAGATAATCGGCCATCGCGCCGAAATTGCGCCGCAGGAACGCGGTGTCCTTCGCCGCGAGATCGGCGCCCGTCTCGATCCCCAGCCGGGCCATCTTCTCCGCTCCCCGCGGCCCCACGCCGTGGAAACGCCGGATGGGCAGCTTCGCGACGAACTCCGCCCCTTCGCCTGGCCGGATCACGCAGAGCCCGTCGGGCTTGTTCTGGTCGCTTGCCAGCTTGGCGAGGAACTTGTTGTAGGACACGCCGGCGCTGGCGGTGAGCTGGAGATCGTCGCGGATGCGCTGGCGGATCAGTTCTGCGATGCGGGTGGCCGAACCGATGCCGCGCAGATCGCTGGTGACGTCGAGATAGGCTTCGTCCAGCGAGAGCGGCTCCACCAGCGGCGTATAGTCGAGGAAGATCGCGCGGATATGGTCGGAGACGGCGCGATAGACGTCGAAGCGCGGCTTCACGAAGACGAGATCGGGGCAGAGCCGCGCGGCGCGGGCGGACGGCATGGCGGAACGCACGCCGAAGCGCCTCGCCTCGTAGCTGGCGGCCGCCACCACGCCGCGCGCGCTCGATCCGCCCACCGCCACCGGCCGGCCGCGCAGGCTGGGATCGTCGCGCTGTTCGACGCTCGCATAGAAGGCGTCCATGTCGATATGGATGATCTTGCGCAGGCCGGCGGCCTCGCCTTCGCCATCCGCATCGTCACTTTCCTGCGCCTCGTCCATGCAGGAGTTTTAGCGCGATATCTTGCCCGAAGGCGAGATAGCGCTGGAACCGCGCGGCGAGCCGGGGCATTGGCCGTCAATGTCCTCCGTTGAATTCGTTCCTTCATCCCCCAAGCCTGAAATGTCGCGGGTCGAACTGGTTGCCCTGATGGCGACGCTGATGTCGCTCCAGGCGCTGTCGATCGACGCCATGCTGCCCGCATTGCCGATCATGGGAGACGAATTGGGTGCGCCGGATGCGAACAGCCGGCAGCTGATCGTCGGGCTCTATATCGCGGCCAATGGCGTGGGCTGCCTGCTTCCCGGCCCGCTCGCCGACCGGTTCGGGCGCAAGCCCGTCATCCTCTTTTCGCTGGTCGGCTATATCGCGCTGGCGCTGGCCTGCGCTTTCGCGTGGGATTTCCACATGCTGCTGGGCTTGCGCGTGATCCAGGCGCTGTGCGCGTCAGGCCTGTCGGTGGTGCCCGCCGCGATCATCCGCGACCGCTATGAAGGCGATCAGATGGCGCGGCTGATGTCGCTGATCTTCGCCACTTTCATCGTCGTTCCGATCTTTGCGCCCACGCTCGGCCAGCTGATCCTGCTGGTGGGCGGCTGGCGGCTCATCTTCTTCGTCCTGGCGCTGGCCGGCCTGTGCGTGGGCACATGGTTCTGGCGCCGGATGCCCGAGACGCTGCATCCCGAATTCCGCAAACCGGTCAAGCCGGGTCCACTTGCCGCCAATATGCGCCGGGCGATCTTCACCCGGTCCTCTTTCGGCTATGTGCTGGGCACCGCCTTCGTGATGTCGGGCGTGTTCGCCTATATCAACAGCGCGCAACAGCTGCTGGGCGAGCATTTCGGCGCTGGCCGGTTCTTCGTGCTGGCGTTCGGCCTGAGTGCGGCCGCGATGATCGCGTCGAACGTGCTCAATGCCCGGATCGTGGAGCGTTTCGGCGCGCGGCGCGTGTCGCATACCGGCATCCTGATCTTCATCGCGGTGAGCGCGCTGCAGGTCCATTTCGCGTTCGGCGAATGGCAGAGCCTCGCCTGGTTCCTGCCGTTGATCGCGCTCAATCTCTCGCTGCTGGGCTTCCTGACGTCGAATTTCAGCTCGATCTCGATGCAGCCCTTCGCCGATATCGCAGGCGCTGCGAGTTCGGGACAGAGCTTCGTGCGGTTGTTCGGCGGCGCGCTGCTGGGGATCGCCATCGGGCAGGCCTATGACGGGACCTCGCGGCCGATCGCCGTGGCGTTGCTGGGATCGGGCGTCGTCACTCTGCTGCTGGTGCTCTACAGCGAAAAGGGCATTCTCTTCCGGCGGCTCAATCCGCCCCAGTCGCAACCGCAATCGCAGCCGGCCGAGTAAATGAACGCGCCGTTCGACCTCATCGTGGTGGGCGGCGGGGTCAACGGTGCGGGCATCGCGCGCGATGCTTCCGGGCGGGGCGCGAAAGTGCTGCTGCTGGAAGCGCGCGATCTCGCCAGCGGCACCTCGTCGGCTTCCACCAAGCTCGTCCACGGCGGACTGCGCTATCTCGAATATTACGAGTTCGCGCTGGTGCGCGAAGCGCTGGCGGAACGCGAGATCCTATGGGGCATCGCCCCGCATATCATCCGCCCGATGCGCTTCGTCCTGCCGCACACGCAGGGTCTGCGTCCCCGCTGGATGCTGCGGCTGGGCCTGTTCCTTTATGATCATATCGCGGGCAAGGGCAGCCTGCCGCCCGCACGGGGGATCGAGCTGGCGCATCATCCCGCCGGCGCGCCGCTGAAGCCCGGTATCACCCATGGCTTCGAATACAGCGATTGCTGGGTCGACGATGCCCGGCTCGTGGTGCTGAACGCCAAGGACGCCGCCGAACGCGGGGCCGAGATCCGCACGCGCTGCCCGATGCTGGCCGCGCGGCGCCAGGATGGGCTGTGGGTGGTGGAGACGCCGCAGGGCGCTTTGCGCACCCGTGCGCTGGTGAATGCCGGCGGGCCCGGTGCGGACGATGTGGCGCGGCTGGCGGGCGAGACGCCGCGCTGGGGCCTGCGCCGGGTGCGCGGATCGCATATCATCACCCGCCGCCTGTTCGACCATGACTGCGCCTATATCTTCCAGCTGCCCGATACGCGGATCTGCTTCGCCATTCCCTATCAAGGCGACTACACGCTGATCGGCACGACCGACCGGGATCATTCGGGCGCACTCGACGATGTGGAGGCCGCGCCCGACGAGATCGCCTATCTATGCGCAGCGGCGAGCGGATATTTCCGCCGGCCGGTGGCGCCGGCCGACGTGATCGGTACCTATGCTGGCGTGCGCGCGCTGGTGGATGACGGATCGGGCCGGCCCGAAGCGGCGACGCGCGGCTATCGGCTGTCGCTGTCCGACGCGAAGGACGGCGCGCCCCTGCTCGGCGTCTATGGCGGCAAGATCACGACCTATCGCCATCTCGCGCAATCGACAGTGGACCGACTGGCGGGGCGAGTGGAGGCTTTGTCCGGCCTTGCCTGGACGGCCCATGCGCCGCTGCCGGGCGGGAATTTCCCGCGCGACGGGCGGGAGGGCCTGATCGCGACGCTGGCGGCGGATTATCCGTTCCTCGGCACCGAAGGCGCGGCGCGGATCGCCGGCGCCTATGGCACGCGCGCGGCGCGCTGGCTGGGCGGAGCGAAAAGGCCCGCGGATCTCGGCCGCGATTTCGGCCGCGGGCTGAGCGAGGCGGAAGTGGACTATCTCCGCCGCGAGGAATGGGCGGTGACGGCGGAAGACATCCTCTGGCGGCGCAGCAAGCTTGGGATGCATATGTCGGCGGAACAGCAGGCGGGGCTGGCGGAGTATCTGGGCACCTGACCCATCCCCCGTTCGTCCTGAGCTTGTCGGAAGCGAAGCTGAGGCAAGCTCAGGACGAACGGGGAAAAAGGGAAACGAAATCCCGCCGCGACCAGCGCGGCAACTCGCTCGCGGGCGGGGCGGGCAGTACCGCATCCGCCAGCCCTTTCACCACGAAGCCCAGCTTGGCCAGGTCACTCGTGCTCACCCGCTCGTCCCACGCCGTCGCTCCTCTCCGTGTGACCTTGTCGCCGATCGCGCCATAGATCCCGGCGGCGGACAGCACCGCCCAGCGTCGGCGGAAAGCCAGCGCCCGCGCCCCGATCCGGGCCTGCCTCTCATGGAGCTTCGCCATCGCCACCATCCGCGCGATCATGGCCACCAGCGCGGGACGATGGCGCGCTTCCATCAGCTCATCGGGCGCAATGCCAGCGTTCGCCAGCCAGTCCGCCGGCAGGTAACAGCGCCCGGCCGCGTGATCCTCGCCCACGTCGCGCGCGATATTGCCGAGCTGGAACGCGAGGCCCAGGTCGCAGGCGCGGTCGAGCACTTCGTCATCGTCCGGCCCCACGCCCATCACCACCGCTATCATCACGCCGACCGCGCCCGCCACGTGATAGCAGTAGCGCATCATCTCCACCTCGTCGGCCGGCCGCCAGTCCGCCGCGTCGAGCGCGAAGCCTGCGATCACGTCTTCCGCCATGGTCGCCGTCAGCCCCGTCTCCCGCGCGACCACGCCCAGCGCGTCGAAAGCGGGATCGGCCGTGGGCTCGCCCGCCAGCGCCAGCGCGGTCCGGTCGCGGATCGCGGCGAGGCGTTCCAGCGCGCCCGCCTGGTCGCCCAGCGGCCCGCCATGGTCCTGCATGTCGGCCAGATCGTCGCATCGCCGGCACCAGGCGTAGAGCAGCCAGACCCGCTCCCGCGTGATGGTATCGAACAGGTGCGATGCCGCCGCGAAGCTGCGCGATCCGCGCCCGATGGAAGCGCGCGCATGAGCAACGAGCAGCGCACGGTTCAAACGATATCCTCCCTGTGCCGGAGGTATGGGGAGGGGGACCGTCCGAAGAACGGTGGGGGCGCCCTGGCGCCATCGGCCCCTCCGCCAGCCTTCGGCTGCCACCTCCCCAGCGCCTTTGGCGACAGGGAGGATCGTAAACTGTCCTTTGCCCTCACAGCCCTTCGCGCTTCATCGCGAAGATCGGCGCGTGGGGTTCATGCGCGATCATCCGGGCGAGCAGCAGGTCCAGCTCGGGCTCGGCGATGATGATCCCCTGATGCGCCGGACGGACGAAGCCCAGCTCCGCCATATGGTGATTGAAGGCGATCAGCTGGTCGAAGAAGCCGAAGGCGTTGAGCAGGCCCACAGGCTTCGCGTGATAGCCGAGCTGCGCCCAGCTGACCGCTTCCCACAGCTCGTCCATGGTGCCCACACCGCCGGGCAGGGTGACGAAGCCGTCCGACAGCTCGGTGAAGCGGGCCTTGCGCTCGTGCATCGTCTTCACGACGATCAGTTCGGAACAGTCCTGGTTGGCGATCTCGCGGCTGACCATGGCTTCCGGGATCACGCCGATCACTTCGCCGCCTGCTTCCAGCCCCGCGGTAGCGAGCGCGCCCATCAGCCCCAGCCTGCCGCCGCCATAGACGATGCCGATGCCCCGTGCAGCCAAGGCATGGCCGACCTCGCGGGCAAGCCGGATATAGCGCGGATCGGCGGGCGTCGCCGAGCCGCAATAGACCGCCACCCGTTTCATGGAAGGCGCCGTTTCATCCGCCGAGATCTTCCAGGATCAGTCCCGCCGTGGCCTTGGCGCTGGCGACCACGCCCGGAATGCCGGCACCGGGATGAGTGCCCGCGCCCACGAAATAGAGATTGGGAATCTTGTCGTCGCGGTTATGGGCACGGAACCATGCGCTTTGCGTCAGGACCGGCTCCAGGCTGAAGGCGCTGCCGAGATGGGCGTTCAGATCAAGCGCGAAATCGCGCGGTGCATAATGGAACTTGGTCACGATGCGATCGTGGATGT
The DNA here is from genome assembly GCA_946482075.1 of uncultured Erythrobacteraceae bacterium. The sequence continues at coordinate 10,383 of CAMLQG010000055.1, read as the reverse complement.
CGGGGATCAGGCGGCGGCCGACCTCGTCGAGGATGCGCTTTTCCAGCAGCGGACCGATCTGTTCCCAGTCCACCGCCAGCTTGCCCATATGGGCGACCGGCACCAGCGCGTAGAAAGTGCTCTTGCCTTCCGGCGCGAGCGAGGGATCGGTCACCGTGGGATGATGGAGATAGATCGCGAGATCGCGCGGCAGCACGCCGTGATCGTAGATGTCTTCGAGCAGCCCCTTATAGCGCGGGCCGAACAGGATCATGTGGTGCGGAATGCCCGGCCAGCTGCCTTCCAGCCCGAAATGGACCACGAACAGGCTGGGGGAGAAGCGCTTGCGAGCGAGCTTGCGGGCATGGTCCCGGCGCGGATTGTCGCGCAGCAGGTCGCGATAGGTGTGCATGATGTCTGCATTGCTGGCGATCGCGTCGAACCGCGCGCGCCAGCCGGATTTCGTCTCCACCTCGGTCAGCCGGTTGCCCAGCGTGTCGATGCCGACGACCGGATCGTGCAGCCGCATCGTGCCGCCCAACCGCTCGAACTGGCGGGCCATGGCGGCGATCATGCGGTTGGTCCCGCCGCGTGCCCACCATACGCCGCTCTGCTTCTCCAGCTTGTGGATCAGCGCATAGATGGAAGAGGCGGTCATCGGATTGCCGCCCACCAGCAGCGTGTGGAAGCTGAAGGCTTCGCGCAGCTTCTCCGACTTCATATATTTGGAGACGATCGAATAGACCGAGCGCCACGCCTGGTTGCGAACGAGCGCGGGCGCGGCTTTCACCATGCTGCCGAAATCGATGAAGGGCACCGCGCCCAGCTTGATATAGCCTTGCTCGTAGACGCGGGCGGAATAGGCGAGGAAATCCTCATAGCCCTCGACATCGCCGGGTGCGATGCGGGCGATCTCCTGGCGCAGCGCCGGCTCGTCGTTCGAATAGTCGAACTGGGCGCCATCGGGCCAGTTGAGCCGGTAGAACGGGTTCACCGGCATCAGCTCGATATCGTCGGCCATGTGGTGGCCGGACAGCGCCCAGAGTTCTTCCAGGCAGTTCGGATCGGTGATGACGGTCGGGCCGGCGTCGAAAGTGAAGCCGTCCTTCTCCCAGTAATAGGCGCGCCCGCCCGGCTTGTCGCGCGCTTCGACCAGCGTGGTGGCGATGCCGGCAGCCTGCAGCCGGATGGCCAGCGCCAGGCCCCCGAAGCCCGCGCCGATGACGCAGGCGCGCTTGCCGGCCAGATTCATGCCGCGCCCTCGCGGACGAGCGGTTCGCCGCGCCCGAGCAACGCTTTCAGCGCATTGCCGAGCGGCACGGGCGGGCGGCCGCAAAGAATGCGGACCCGATCCACTCCCGTGGTAGCTCCGGCATGGAATCGTTCGATGAGAGCCTCCGGCAGGCAATAGAAGCGTTCGAAGATGCGGTAGCGCTCCTCCGGTTCGGAAGTACCGAACAGCATGCGCCCCAACATGCGATAGAAGCGCGTCTCGCGCCAGTGCCGAGATGCAAGTCCTTCCAGTACAAGGGAAAGTGTGGGGCCGGAAAGGTCCGGCGCATGCGCGATGGCGAGCGCGGTGCCCACTGCCAGCGGCAGGCTGTAGCTGGTCAGCGGATGGGTGAGACCGCCGCGCGCGCCGGCCAGCCCCACGCCGGGTACGGTCTGGCTCGCACGGAACGCCGCGACATCGCCCCCCGTGATGACGGGCAGCACGCCGGTTTCCTCGCCCAGCATTGCGCCTTGCCAGCCTCGCGCGGCGCAATAGGCGTCGATGCGGGCGGATAGCGCCGCGCGGTCGAGCAGCGGGCTGTCGGCGTAGTAGGTGTCTTCCACGAAGATCTCGTCGGCCGTCAGCGGCAGGAGATAGACGAAGCGGTAGCCGCCGATCTGGGCCGCGGTCGCGTCCATGATCACCGGACGTTCGACGCCATGCGGGCGGCTGGTGCGCAGGTGCCGGCCGTAGAAGAGCTGCCAGCCCCCGGTCAGCTGCGGAGCAGGAGCCTGGCCGCGGCAGTCGATCACGGCGCCGGCTTCGATCCGCTCGCCCTCGGCCAGCGTCACGCCCGCGGCATCGAGCCCGGCGACTTGCGTGCCCGTGCGGATCGCGTCCGCGGGAAGTGCCGTGCGCAGGGCGGCGTCGAAATCGGGCGAGGCGATGGAGCGATAGGCAGTGCGCAGCGTTCGCGCATGGCGCGGGAAACGGACGTCGTATCCCGCGTCCCAGCGGACCTGCGGTATCGGTGCGAGCAGCGCTTCCCCGCCTTGCGCCAGGTCGCTCGCGAACCAGCTCCAGCGATGGTTGCCGCCCAGCCTCGCGCCGCTTTCGAGGATCAGCACGCGGATATCCGGCCGGTGCTGCCGCAGCGCGAGCGCGATCAGACCGCCCGCCAGTCCGCCGCCCGCGATGATGATGTCCCAGCCGCGCCCTGTCATCGCGCGGGGTTGTAGCCGAAGGGGGCGGGAGAGCAACCGTTCCATGATCCGTCGTCCCAGCCACTTCCGTCGTCCCAGCTACTTCCGTCGTCCCAGCCACTTCGTCATCCCAGCGAAGGCTGGGATCTCTGTGAGCTTGGCCCATGCGCGAGGGAGATCCCAGCCTTCGCTGGGATGACGTGTTTGGAAGGCCGGGATGACGGAGATAATACAATCCCTTGCGCCGAAGCGTTACCGGGGCAACAAGCGCACATGGCTGCCATCCGCTCGCCCCTGCTGCCCCACACCCGCGCGCTGGTCGCCAGCCTCGTGGTGGCGCTGGCGATCCTCGGCATCCTGCTCGCCATGGGCCGTCCGCCGATCTGCGCCTGCGGCACGGTCAAGCTGTGGCACGGCGTGGTGCAATCGTCGGAGAACAGCCAGCACATCGCGGATTGGTACACGTTCAGCCACATCATCCACGGGCTGCTGTTCTACTTCTTCGCCTGGGTGCTGTGGACGCGCTGGCGCGTGTTCGGCGGGTTGCCGCAGCGCTGGGCGCTGCCGATCGCCGTGGCGTTCGAAGGCTTCTGGGAAGTGCTGGAAAACTCCCCGATGATCATCGACCGCTATCGCGCGGTAACGGTCAGCTTCGGCTATGTCGGCGACAGCATCGTCAATTCGCTGTCCGATCTCGGCTGGATGGTGCTGGGCTTCCTCGCGGCGAGCCGCCTGCCCGTCCGGGCGAGCGTGGCGCTGGCGATCGCGTTCGAGCTCTTTACCCTTGCCGCGATCCGCGACAATCTCACGCTCAACGTGCTGATGCTGGTCTGGCCGGTGGATGCGATCCGCGAGTGGCAAGGCGCCGCATAAGGGCCACAATCATCCGTCAATGGGCCCCATCGGCCGGCCATGGGCATATGGCGGCGGAACGCTATGTCGTTCCCGCCGTTGCAAAGGCAAGCAAACAACAGGGAATTCTTGATGACGCGTCCTTTTCAGTCGGCCTGCGCGGCCGCCGCGCTTGCATTCCTTCCTGCGGTGCCTGCCCTTGCGCAGGAAGATGCGCCCATCGAAAGGCCCGCCAGCGGGACCGTGTTCGACGGCGACTGGCTGACGATCGGCATCGGCGGCGTTTACGGGCCGAGCTATGAAGGTTCGGACGATTACGTGCTCTTTCCCGTGCCCATGGTGCAGGGCAATCTCGCCGGCATCGCGATCAATGCGCGAGCGGCAGGCGTGGCGCTCGATTTCATTCCCGATCCCGACCAGGGTCTCGGATTCAATCTCGGCGTCAATGCCCGGCTGCGCAGCAATCGCGCGCAGCAGATCAAGGACCCGGTGGTGAAAAGCCTGGGCAAGCTCGACCGCGCGGTGGAAGTCGGGCCCACGGCCGGCATCACCTATCGCGGGCTGCTGAACGCGTACGACAATTTCTCGGTCAATGTGGATGTCGGCTGGGACGTGGCCGGCGCGCATAAGGGCATGGTGGTGAGCCCGTCCATTTCCTACTTCACGCCGGTCAGCCGCGGCATGGCAGCGGGCATTTCGGTCAACGCGCAATGGGCCGACAAGAAATACAACCACTACTACTTCTCCGTTTCCCCGGCCGACGCGCTGATCAGCGGACTGCCCGCCTATGACGGGCGCGACAGCGGCTTCACCCGCGCGGGCGTGAACCTGTTCACCGCGATCGATCTGGATGGCGATCTGGCCGATGGCGGGCTCAGCCTCGTGGTGCTGGGCGGCTATTCGAAGATGCTGGGCGACGCGAAACGCACCCCGTTCACCAGCATCAGGGGCGATGCGGACCAGTGGGTGGTGGGCGCCGGGGTGGCCTATACATTCTGAAGCCGGTGGTGCATTGCAGGGCAAATCACATCGGAGGACCCCGCACATGATCACGGCCACTTTCGACAGCATGGATTGGATCGCAGACCACATCCGCACCTATCTGGAGACGGACGGCAGGGAAGGCCATGACATCGACATGGAAGCGGTCGGCGGCAAGCCGGGAGCGACCCCGTCGCTGCTGCTGAAGACGATCGGGCGCAAGAGCGGCAAGGCTTCCATCCTGCCGCTGATCTACGGCAAGTTCGGCGACGAATACGCCATCATCGCGTCCAAGGGCGGCGCGCCGGCGCATCCCGCGTGGTTCCTCAATATCGAGGCGGCGGACGAAGTGGCGTTCCAGGTGAAGGAGGATCACTTCATCGGCACCTGGCGCGTGGCCGAGGGGGATGAACGCGAAAGCGTGTGGGCCGGCATGGTGGACATCTATCCGCCCTATACGGACTACAAGGCGACGACCGACCGGCATATTCCGGTGGTGCTGCTGAAGCCTACGGGCAAGACCGACAGGCTTTAAGCGAAATCAGTCGTCATTGCGAGGGCCGGAGGCCCGAAGCAATCCAGAGCGTCCCACGCTGGGCTCTGGATTGCTTCGCCACGCTCGCAATGACGAATATGCTTTGGCTCAAATAAGCATGGCCGGGTCCTCGCCCGTCTCCATCGGATAGCCGCCTTCCTGCCAGGATCGCATCCCGCCATCGAGCGCCACGGCGCGTCTGAAGCCGAGTTCGCGCAGCGTTGCCGCGGCCAGCATCGAAATCTTGCCGAATTCGCATACGGTCAGGATTTCGACATCGGGATCGGGAAAGGTCTGGTCCACTTTCAGTTCCAGCTGTCCGCGCGCCAGATGTTTCGCGCCCGGCACATGGCCTCGCGCATAAGCGTCGCGTTCGCGCACATCGAGGATCACGAAGTCGTTGCGCCGGTGGTCGAGCCTGCCGGAAAGCTCGTCCAGCGAGACAAGCGGAACTGCGGCCGCCGCTTCGCCGAGCAACTGTCGCACTGTCTTGCCGCCCGAGATATTGGTGCGCAGCGCTTCCGTAAGATGGGTGGGCGCGGACAGGTTGAGGTTGCGCATCATTGCGACGAATTCGGCGCGATCCCGCTTCTGCAGCCGGGGATTTTCCGCCAGCTCCGCCGCGATCGTCGTATGGCTGCGGCCCTTGTAGTCATGGGCGGGGAAGACCAGCGTTTCGGGCGCGAGCAGCAGCAGCTTGCCGAACAGGCTTTCATGGAGCTGTTCCGGATCGCCGGTGGGCAGGTCGGTCCGGCCGGTCGCGCCGATCAGCAGCGTATCGCCGGTGAAGACCCGGTCGGCGATCGCCAGGCACATGGAATCGCGCGTATGGCCCGGCGTGTGCAGCACCCGCAGGCGCAGCTCGCCCACCGCGATCAGGTGACCATCCTCCACCCGGATCGCCACGTCCTGCGCGGCGCCGTTGCGATGCATCACCAGCTTGGCGCCCAGTTCTTCCGCAAGCTGCCGCGCGGCGGAGAAATGATCCGCGTGGGTATGCGTCTCGATCACGTAGCGGATGCGCAGGCCCTCGCGATTGGCGATGCCGATATAACGATCCTTCTGCGCCAGCGCGGGGTCGATCACCGCTGCGATGCAGGTGTCGGGACATCCGACGATGTAGGACTGGCATCCGCCATCGGCGATCTGCTGGAAAAACATCCCATCCTCCCCTGAGACCGCCCCGCCGCAGAGCTGGGCCCCCGGCCAGTCTACGCCATTGCGCCGTTCGTGTCGCGCGACTTGTCTTGGCTCCCGCGCGGTCTTATCTCGCCTGCCTTCCCCGGCGTGGTGTTTGCCAAGTCCGCGGCCCGCCAAGTCGAGGTTTCTGTTGCGCGTTATTGCCGACCTCTCCCGAGAAAGATTCCGTTCGCGCTTCGGGCGCGACAATGCGGCCGGCATCGTCTTGGCACTGGTGGTGGAAGCGCTGCTGCTGCTGGCGCTCCTCACGCTCGGTGCGCATGTGGTGCAGGAAGAGCCGAAGGGCGACAATCTGACGGTGGTGGAATTCAAGGCCACCGAGGAAAAGAAGGAGGAGAAGAAGGCGGACGAGAAGCCGAAACAGGCTGAAGAGAAGCCCAAGGAAAGCGAGCGGCAGTCCGCCCAGGCCCCCGTTCCTTCGGAAGAGAAGCCGAAGCCGCCCACCCCAAAGCCGGCCAAGGCCGAAATGCTCGAGCTGACGACCAACGAACTGGCCGCTGCCGATCTCTCCAAGCTCAAGAGCGCGCCCAAGGCGGCGGCACCTGCGGGCAAGGCGATGGTCGGCCCGCTGGACAACGGCACGCCGGGCGATACGCCGCGGGTCTCGGGCGCTGGTCCGAATGGCGAGCCGCTTTATGCCGCCTCCTGGTATCGGGAACCTTATGACAGCGAATTGCGCGGCTATCTTTCCACTGCCACCCCCGGCTGGGCGCTGATCGCTTGCCGCACCGCGCCCAATTACCGGGTGGAGAACTGCGTCAAGGTGGATGAATGGCCCGACGGATCGAACATGGCCCGCGCCGTGCTCGCCGCAGCCTGGCAGTTCCAGGTCCGTCCCCCGCGCGTCGGCGGCCGCACGATGATCGGCGAATGGGTGCGCATCCGGATCGACTACAACATCAAGCGGAATTGAAGCCTGCTTCTCCCCCTCCCGATTGCGGAACGGGGTATTGAAGCGCGAGAAACCATTTTCCTACTCGCGAAAAATCTGGCTTACCCTGCCGAATGCTGCCCTTCTCCCGCCCTGGCCGAAAGCAAGTGCCCATCGCCCCGATCCGCCGCAGGGTGACACGAACCTTGGCGAAAGGTCACAGCCTGTGCGTAATGAATATAAAGTTCAATTATCTGTATATATTGGAAAAATCCAATCGTGGGCAGAAAGGCGCCGGGGCGCTTTCGGGCTCTTTTGCGTGAACCAACCTTCTCCCCCTCCCGCGCGTGGGAGGTTCAGCGCGACGCTTGAGGTTGCATTCCTACCCCCAGCGCCTTCCGCTCGCGGGACGAGGACTGGGTCACCTTCTTCCCCTTCACCGGCAGGGCCGGTCGCGCAGGGGGCATTTCGCCGTCCTTGGGGCCGACGCCACGCAGATAGCGGTCGAACCAGGCCATCATCCGCAGGTTGTAGTCATACCGTGCGGCCGCCTTGCGGTTGCCGTGGCCCTCGCCGGGATAGAGTACGAGGCGCACCGGAGTCTTCGTGCGGGTCTTGATCGCGCGGTAGAGTTCGTGGCTCTGGCTCGGGTCCACGCGCGTATCGTCCTGGCCGGCCACGATCAGCAGCGGCGTCTTTGCCTTGCCGGCATGGAAGATGGGAGAACGCTCCAGCATGTAGTCCCAGTTTTCCCACGGCCATCTGCGTTCGTGGACGAGATACATCTCGTTCGGGATCTCGGTGGTGCCGAACTTGGAGATCTGGTTGGAAATGCCGACGAACATCACCCCGGCCGCGAAATAGTCGGTTAGCGCGGTCGCCGCCCAGGCGGTGGCGTAGCCGCCGTAGGAACCGCCGGTGATGCCCACTTTCGTGCGGTCGGCGGCGCCGGCCTTCACCAGCGCGTCCACCGCATCGACCAGATCGTCGAACTCTTTGCCCGCGTAATCGCCCTGGTGCTGCTTCGAAAATGCGGTCCCATAGCCGGTGGAGCCGCGATAATTGGGCAGGAACACGACATAGCCCCGGCCGGCTGCCACCTGGCCCGGCCCGCTGTAATTGGTCACCCAGCCGTTCGATTCATGCGTTTCCGGGCCGCCATGGACATCGAGGATGGTGGGGGCGCCGCTCGCCGGCACGCCGCCCACGGGCTCGATCATGATGCCGTCGATCCGCTGCCCGTCGCGCGCATTGTAGCCCACGGCGCGCTGTGGCCCGAAATCGATCTGGGAAAGCCAGCGATTATGCGTCGTCCAGCGAGTGAAGCCGTCTCCTTCCTGCACGAACAGCTCGTCGGGGTGAGTGGGCGTATTGGCGATCACCGCCACCGTGCCGCCGCCCGCCCGCAGCGCGGTCAGGATCAGGCCGCGCGGATCGATCTCCTGCTGTTTCGTCCCGTCCGCGCCATAGATCCGGTAGCGGCTCTGCGTGCCGACATGGATGATCGCCGCCAGCCGGCCATCGGGCAGCCATTCCGCATCGACCGCCGCTTCGGGCGCGTCCTTGTCAAGCGGCCTGATCGCGCCCGTGGAGAGATCGACGATGTTGAGCGTGGTCGGGGCGGGATCGTTCTTGTCGACCGCCGCGATCAGCGAAAGCATCGTCCCGTCTGGCGAAAGTTCCACATCGCCGATCTTGCCCGGCGTATCGATCACGCGAGTGACATCGCCGCTCGCCAGATCGAGCAGCGCCACTTTCTTGCGGGTGTAGGAATCGTCGACCGACGGGGTCGGCGCGGCTTCGATCAGCGCGCTCTTGCCGTTGGGCAGGGGGCGGATGCTGGTGACCTGGCCCGGCACGGGAATCTCGCGCGGGGACTTGTCGAGACTGTCCCCGATCTTGGCCACGAACAGCCGGTTGAGCCGGTAATCCTCCTCGAACACGATGGCCTTGAAGCCCGCATCGGCCTGCGCCTTGCGTTCCGGATCGGGCGCGGCTTCCGCGATCATGTAGATCGATCGGCTGTCGGGTGCCCAGGCGAAGTGGAGCACGTGCGCGCCTTTCACCTCCGCGAGCTTGCGCGGGCCGCCGCCGTCCAGCGGCATGCCCCAGACGGCTTCGTGGCCGTCCTTTTCGGCGTAGAGCACGGCGATCATCCGCCCATCGGGCGAGAAGGCGGGATCGTCCACGTCCATTTCTTCGGGCAGGTAGATCCGGCTCTGCCCCGCGCCTTGGGCCAGCCACAGCTGCTGTGTGGCGGGGCCGTCGGGCGCGCCCTGGGTCACGTCGGGCAGACGGCTGGTGGTATAGGCCACGCGGCCGCCGGCCGGCGCGACCGCGAGTTCGCCCACAGTTTCCAGCCGCGCGACATCTTCCGGCGTCATCGGCCGGGCGAGACTATCCGCCCCGCCCAGGCTGATGCCGAGGCCGGTGGCTGCAAGCAGAAACTGTCGGATCAATGCGTTCTCCCTGTCATTTTGCCGCAACATACAATCCGTTGCGGCGCGGGCAACGCCCCTTTCCCTTTCGTGCCGCATTGGGTTATGGAAGCCACACCCCGGGGAGCCCGCGTGATGGCTGAGAGGTGGGATTCGCGCCCCACGACCCGTCGAACCTGAACCCGTTAGCACGGGCGGAGGGAAGGGCGGCTTGCTACAGCCCCGCCATTCATCCGCCCTCAAGAGGAGCGCATAGATGGCCGACATCAATTCCAGGCTGGAAATCGGCGTCACCACCGGGCCGATCCGCGGCTCGAAGAAAATCCATGTCGGCCCGCTGGGCGTATCCATGCGCGAGATCGCGCTGGAGCCGGGCAGCGGCGAACCGCCCATCCGCGTCTATGACACGTCCGGCCCTTACACCGATCCCGCCGCCACGATCGACATTTCCGCTGGCCTCGTCGCCCGCCGCCGCGAATGGATCCTCGCCCGCGGCGATGTGGAGGAATACGACGCGCGCGCCGTGAAGCCGGAGGATAACGGCCTCAAGGGTCCGGACCGCTCCGCAGGCGTGCCCGCCTTCCCCAACGTCGTCCGGCGCCCGCTGCGCGCGAAAGCCGGCACGAACGTTTCCCAGATGCATTACGCCAGGCGCGGCATCATCACGCCCGAGATGGAATATGTGGCCGAGCGCGAGAATCTCGGCCGCGCCATGGTGCGCGACCATATCCGCGACGGGCAGGCCAGAGATGGTCAAGATTGGGGCGCCGCCATCCCCGATTATGTCACGCCCGAATTCGTGCGCGAGGAAGTGGCGCGCGGCCGGGCGATCATTCCCAGCAACATCAACCACCCGGAAAGCGAACCGATGGCGATCGGCCGCAACTTCCTGGTCAAGATCAACGCCAATATCGGCAATTCCGCCGTCGCGTCCGACGTCGCCTCCGAAGTGGACAAGATGGTCTGGTCGATCCGCTGGGGCGCGGACACGGTGATGGACCTGTCCACCGGCCGCAACATCCACGACACGCGCGAATGGATCATCCGCAACAGCCCCGTGCCGATCGGCACCGTGCCGATCTACCAGGCGCTGGAAAAGGTCAACGGCAAGG
>CAMLQG010000054.1 GCA_946482075.1 uncultured Erythrobacteraceae bacterium | reverse complement strand
GGCAGCACGACGCCGCCCGTTCACAGTCAGGACGGCTGGTGTGCGCGAACAGCGAATTTCCGCGCCGCTGCTCTGGTATCGAACGGCTCTTACCCAAGGGACAGGATGCCATGAGCGAAACGCAGAATCTCGAACTCGGATCGGCCTATTTCGTACAATATCACAAGGGCGGCTTCGGGACCTACGACCCGCGCGACGAGGAGCTCCATCCCGAAATCTGCAAGGAAAAGCCGCATTACGCGCTGACCGAGACGCAATATTACGGCTTCTACGTGCCCGAGGCCGATCTCCATTGCTTCACCTGGGTCTGGTACCATCCCAATCTCAAGGCGCTTGAATCCGGCACCATGGCGTGGCGCGGCTTCAAGCCGATCAATCTCGCCTGCGAGCTGTTCGATTTCCGCGGTTTCATGAGTGGCGATGTCTTCGCGAAGAGCTTCACCGACTTCACGCTCGACAGCGGCCTGTCGATCAAGATGACGGAGCCCAGCAAGGTCTGGCATCTGAAATATGAGGACAAGGAACGCGGCAACAGCTTCGACGTGGTTCAGACGGCGGTGACCGAACCGCTCGTCTGGCCGACCAGCAACCATTTCGAGCAGACGATGCACTGCACAGGCGAGATCACCCTGCGCGGCGAGCGCTATGACGTGAACTGCTACAGCATGCGCGACCGTTCCTTCGGTGAATACCGGCTGGAAGACCCGATGGGCATCCCGCCCAATTCATGGACCACCGGCGCCTTCGGCCCGGACCTGTCCTTCACCGTGGTAGGCATGGAAGACGAGGCGCTGGACCCGATCTGGAAGGGCAAGTTCGAAATCCCGCCCGGCTCGCTCCTGCGGTTCGGCTGGCTGGTGGTCGACGGCCAGAAATGCATCGTCACCCATATCAGCTCGAAGATCGACTATGACCGGGAGCACCTGCTGCCCCGCGCGATGTATCTCAAGCTGACCGACGAGCATGGCCGCGTTCACGAATTCCACGGCAAGGTCCGCGCCGCCACTCCGCTCACCGCATGGCTCAACGTCCGCTGTCCGATCTGCATGATCGAATGGAATTATAATGGCCGGATCGGGCACGGCGAAATCCAGAACGTCCAGTTCAACGATTTCCTGCATTTGTTGGCCTGAAAGGGTTGAACAAGAGGCTTTCGCGTCATTGCGAGCGCAGCGAAGCAATCCAGGGCCTCACACGGGAGGCTGGATTGCTTCGCTGCGCTCGCAATGACGATCAAACTCTCACGTGTTCGCCGGCCGGTAGGTCGCCTTGCGGCCTTCGAGGAAGGCGTTGACCGCTTCCTTGGCTTCGTCATGCCCGCTCATGGTGATCGTGGCCATCTGCTCGATCTCGTAGCCATGGCGGGGGCCGAGCCCTTCGGTGTGATCGACCGACTTTTTGGCCAGTCGCACCGCCGTGGGGCTGTGGCTTGCGATCGTCCGTGCATGCGCCAGCGCGGTTTCGAATTCCTGTCCGGCAGGAGCAAGCTCAAGAGAGCCACCCGCCGCACAGAATTCCTTGGCGGAGATGATCCCGGCGGTGAAGAACATCCGCCGCATCAGCGGTTCGGGCGCGATCCGGGCGAGAAAGCGCGCGCCGCCCATCACACCCACATTCAGTTCCGGCAAGCCGATCTTCGCATCGTCGGCCGCCACCGCGAAATCGCAATTGGCGATCAGCGCGACGCCGGTCCCCACAGCCACGCCGTGCACGCAGGCGATGACCGGAACCGGGCAGGACTGGATCGCATGCAGCGCCTGGCGCACCCGCCGCATGCGATCGGGCGAATTCTGCGGCGTCATCGTCTGGAAATCGGCCAGATCGTTGCCGGCACAGAAATGCTTGCCTGCGCCGCGCAGCACGATCGCGCGGATATCCTCCCCCGCCTGATCGGGATCGGCGAAGAACGCGAAGATCTCGTCATGCATAACCATGTCGAACGCGTTCACCGGCGGGCGGTTCAGCGTGACGACGACGACCCCATCATCCTGCATCTCGATGGTAAGACGTTCGTAGTTCACACTCTTGCTCATGTTTGCTTGACCTCTGGTAGGATTGGCCGTCGGCTTAAGCCGGAACCCGCTCCGCCCGCAACTGGCTACGGCGCGCCTTGCCCGCATCGTCTCTCAGGTTTTCCGAAGTGAACTCGAACGAGCGCGGGATCTTGTAAGGCACGATCAGTCCCTTCAGGAAGCTGACCAGTTCGTCATGCGTCGGTTCAGGCTGGGCAGGATCGTTCTGGACGATCGCATGGACGCGCGCGATCATGTCCTCGTCCGGCAGTCCGATCACGATGCTCGACTTGACCGCGGGATGCGCGTCGAGCGCGGCTTCCACTTCCGCCGGGTAGACATTGGCTCCGCCCGTCACGATCATGTCCGTGCGGCGATCGGCGATGAACAGCCAGCCGTCTTCGTCGAGATAGCCCATATCGCCGACCGAACCCGCCGCGCCCACTTCCCGCCGTTCGGCGCCGAGATAGTGGTAGGTCTTCTGCTCGGGATTATCGGGCAGGAAGAAGATCTCGCCCACTTCGCCCGGCGGCAGTTCGCACCCTTCCTCGTCGAGGATCTGGATGCGCGCGCCGGGCATCGCCCGGCCGACCGATCCGCGATGCTCAAGCCATTCGGTGCCGCTGATCATGGCCGTGCCCTGCCCTTCGGTGCCGCCATAGCCTTCGATGATCTTTTCCGGACCGATCCAGTCGATCCAGGCCTGCTTGAGCCACACCGGGCACATCGATGCGCTGTGCATCACCACCTTGAGGCTGGACACATCATATTGGTTGCGAACCTCTTCCCCCAGCCGCCAGATGCGGTTCATCATGGTAGGCACGATGAACGTCCAGTCCACCTTGTGCTGCTGGATCAGTGCCAGCGTCTGCACTTCGTCGAAACGCTGCATCAGGATCACGTGATTGCCCGAGAACAGGCCGAGCATGGCGCACATCAGCGGGCCGTTATTGTAGAGCGGGCCCGGAATCAGGACATTGCCGTCCACCTGCTGGCCCTGGATCGGCGCCATCGGATCGAACACCGCATCCTTGTGCGCGACGATGATCTTCGGCCGGCCGGTGCTGCCGCCCGAGCTCATCGCTTTCCAATAGGGCGCGACCTTCGGTTCCAGCGGCACGTCGGACAGGGCTGGATCGGGCTGGTGGCCCGGTTCTACCCGCGCGCGCGCCACAAGCTCCGCGGGCCCGCCGACGACGAGCGCAGGCTGCACCAGATCGACGATACCCTGCGCTTCGGCCAGCGGCAGGCGCCAGGAGATCGGGTTCGGCGTAGCCCCGCATTTCCACGCGGCGAAAGCGGCGACGAAGAACTCGATGCTGTTGGGCAGACCGATCGTGACATAGTCATCCTGCCCCACGCCGAGCCTGTCATAGGCCCGCGCCAGTCGGTTGGATGCCAAATCCAGCTCCCGCCGGGTGATGCTGTCTCCCGCGATCGTCACCGCGATGCGATCGGGATCGCGATCGGCGTGGAAAGCCAGGATCTGACTGATCGGCACCCCCGTCTGCCCCGCAAGATCGGCAATGGATTTGATTTCAGGCATGCTTTCGGATCTCTCGATTGTCGGATGAATGTCAGGGCTTGACCAGCATCATCGCCTGGGAATTGTAGAAGAAGCCGCCGATTGCGAGCAGAGCGGTCCTCGCATCCGGCACTTGTCGCTCTCCTGCCTCGCCGCGCAGCTGCATCACCGCATCGCGCACGAAGCCCGCACCCTGGCTGCCGCCTTCGCTCAGCATTCCGCCATTGCGGTTCACCGGCACGCCGCGCGGCAGGACGATGCGATTGACCGCGCTGTCCCAGTGATCCTCGAGGTACCGCCCTGCTTCGCCCTTGCCGCAGAAACCCAGCTTCTCGAACCAGGACAGGGTGATGAAGGTGAAGCCTTCGTACATGTAGGCGAGGTCGATATCGGCCAGCGTCCGGCTCGACCGGTTCCACAGCTGGCGGACGACCACGTCCTGCCCGTGATGATCAAGCGAACGGAGTTGGTCCTCGTCGCTGGCCGTCTCGCACAGACCCTGCACCGCTGCGTTGATCAGCACGGCCGGCTTCGCCAAGTCCTTCGCGCGTTCGGCCGAAGTCAGGATGAAAGCATCCGCCCCGTCGATCGGCAAGTCCATGTCGAACATGCCCAGCGGCTCGCGCACCATGCGCCCGGCGAGATATTCCTCCATCGTGAAAGGCTTGCGCATCGCCGCCAGCGGATTGTCCAGCGCGTTGGTGCGGCTGTTGACCGCGACCCGGCCAAGATCCTCCCGCCGCACTCCGTAATCGGCGATATAGCGGCTCGACCAGGCGGCGTACGCAGCCGCGTTCTTCGCATTCTCGGGCGGCAGATTGTCATAGCCGCGCAGCCAGCGGCGGAACGGATCTTCCGCCGCCTGTCGCGAATTGAACGGCGAGCGGAAATTGTAGTGATAGACCAGCACGTAATCGGCGGCACCCGCAAAGATCGCATGCATCGCATCGATCAGAGGCGAGACGAACACGCCGTTGCCATCGTTGAAATATTCGACGTTCGGCAGACGCAGCATCGTCGTCATCTCGGTTGCGCCGGGCGGGCAGATAGTGAAGGAGCCCATGCCCGCGGAGGATACGACCCCGCCGATATCCTCGCGTTTCAACCCGGCATCGCGAATGGCCGCGACGGCGGCTTCCGCCGCGAGCGAGCGCGCCGTGCGCGTGCCAGTGCGGCTATAGGGCGTATAGCCGAGACCGACGATGGCGATCTGGTCCCGAATGCGGTTGCGGGCCATCTTACGCCCCCTTTCGCGGACGGAAGGCGGGAAAGGGCGCACCAGCACGATCCACCCATTCGAGTTCCACGTCCATATCGATCTTTACGTCCTGCGGCGCACAGCCGACGATCGTGGAGGTGAAGCGCAGAGCTTCCTGCTCTTCGAGTTCGACCGTCGCCACGGGATAGGGATAGGTCACACCCGGTGCATCCTTCCCCTGCCCAAGGATCATCAGCAGATGGATGCGCCCTCGCCCGCTGACGGGCTTCGCCTCGATCGCGTGCGACCAGCAATGCGGGCAGATATCGCGCGGCGGCATGTGCCATTTCCCGCAATCGGCGCATTTGGGCACGCGCAGTTCCCGCGCCAGCCAGCCTTCGTAGAAAGCGCGGCTATCCGTATCGATTTCGAGGTGCGGATAGGCGTTCCACACTTCCGCTCCGCCATGCGGATCAGCCATGCCATTCTCCCGGTCGTCTCTGGTTCTGCGAAACCAGTAAACCGGGTTCGGCGCTTCGCCGCAACTCCTAGATGAGGGAAGCGTCCTATGCGGGCAATTCGAGCCGGTAGACCTCTCTCGCGGTGCCGGCGAACAGCCTGTCCCGTTCGGATGGCGAGCAGCCTTCCGTCAGCCGCTTGAAAGCATTCCACAGGACGGAATAGCTGCAAGCCAGCTTCTCAACCGGGAAATTGCTTGCGAACATGCACCGCTCCACGCCGAACGCCTCGATGCAGGTTTCGACATAAGGCTTCCACAATGCGGCGAGTTCCGCCGAACCGGCGGGCACGGTGCGCGCTTCAAGGGCGAAGCCCATCGCATGCATCGCCATGCCGCTCAGCTTGACCGACGCATTTTCGCACCGCGCGAGCACGCGGATCCCGTCACGCCAATGTGCGAACACCTCGTCCCCGCGACCGGCATAGATTCCGATGCCGAGCGGGGTTCCGATATGGTTGAGGATAACCTTGAGTTCGGGCAGCGCACGCGCGAATTCCGCCAGCTCGCCAAGCTGCGTATGATAGATCCAGGTTTCGAACGACAGGTCATGGTGCGGCAGGATCGCGGCACCCTGGCGGAACTTCGGGTCGAGCAACAAGCCCTGCGGAAAGGACGCCACCGTGGAGACGGCCGGATCCGCATCCCACACTGCGATATGCCGCAAGCCCCGGAAGCGCGGGCTGGCGCGCTTGTGAGCTGACAGCACCGGCTCGACTGCCGCGCCCTGCGTCAGATCGGCGAAACCGATGATCCCGGCACAGGCGCGGAAAGGGCCGAAAGCGCCGGTGGCGCTGCGCGCGGCGATGCCGTTGGCGAATTCGGTCTCCCCCACCGGCGCCATCAGCGGGTCGGCATCGGCGGAATACATCGCGCCGCATTGGACGTTGCAGGTGGCGATCACATTATGCCCGCTCTGCGCATCCTCCCAGGACTCATCCAGGAAGTACCGGCGGCCATATTCCCACATGTGCTGGTGCGGATCGATGATCGGCAAAGCGGGATCGAGCACGTCCTCGACGGTCTTGCCCAGCCAGTCGGGCTTCCACCTGAAAGCGGCGGCGCCATCTTCGTCCAGCGTGCTCATCCGATCCACTCCCTTGCTCGACCCCTCAGTTCAGCACGAAGCCTCGATAGCCGTTGGAGGACACTTCGTCGCACCGCCGGCGATATTCCGGCCCGCCGCCGAAATAAGCGAGCGCGCGCATCACCTTGTTGCCGGCATCGTCATAGGTGATCTTCATCCACCACGCATCGCCTTCCCATAGCAGCGTGCCTTCCAGGCCGGACAGGACATGCTCGGTCCATTCCGCCTGCGCTTCCAAGGTCGGCTCCGCGCAGGTCAGGCCCTTGTCGCGCATATATGCGAGCATCTCGGTGGTCCATTCGACCTGCTTGGCGCTGCAGATGCCGACATTGCAGAAGCTCGCGCCATTATGCGCGGATACCAGCGTGAAAAGGTTCGGGAAGCCCGCGACGTTCAGGCCGAGGAAAGTTTCCGGGCCGTCGGCCCAGGCGTCGCGCAGCAGCACGCCGCCCCTGCCCTTGATATCCATCCGGTCCAGCGCGCCGGTCACCGCGTCGAAGCCGGTGGCGTAGATGATGATATCGAGGTCGTAATGCGCCTCCGACGTCTGGATGCCGCCCGGCGTGATCTTGGTGATCGGCGCTTCCCTGATATCGACCAGACGGACGTTGGGCCGATTGTAGGCCTCGTAGTAATTCGTCTCCATCGGCACGCGCTTGGTGCCGTAGGGGTGATCGGTGGGGACCAGCTTTTCCGCCACCTGGGGATCTTCCACCCGGCTCCGGATCTTGTCGGCGATGAAGGCCGAAATCGCATTGTTGGTGGTGCGGCTCGTCAGCATGTCGCGGTAATTGCCGTGCCAGATCGCGTAGCCCGGCGTGGTGTAGCGATCTTCCAGGAACGCCGCGCGTTCTTCCCCGCTGGCCGCTTCGCCGTCCTGTTCGCGCGGCATGTGGGCGAAGCCCGAGGGCGTAGACAGGCAGTAATCCAGAAGATCCGGGTAATGCGCGCTTATATGCGCCATTTCCTCTTCGCTGAGCGGCGAATTGCCCAGCGGCACGCACCAGTTCGGGCTGCGCTGAAAGACATAAAGCTCGGCCGCCGTTTCCGCCACGATCGGGATGATCTGAATGCCGGTCGCACCCGTCCCGATCACGCCGACCCGCTTGCCCGCGAAATCGATCTGCGCCGGACCAGTGCCGCCCTCCGGGTCCGCCGGCCATTGGGACGAATGGTAGGAAACGCCCCTGAAATCGTCGACGCCCGGATAATCCGGAATACGCGTGGCGGAGAGCGGCCCCACGGCGGTTATCAGATAATGGCAGCGCAGCGTCTCGCCATTGTCGAGATGGACGTCCCACAGACAGCCGTCCTCGACGAAATCGGCGCCCAGCACGCGGGTGTTGAAGCGAAAGGTGCCACGGATATCCATCGTGTCGGAAGCCGCGCGGATATAGCTCAGTATCTCTCCCTGGCTGGCGAACTGCTCGCTCCATTTCCAGTCGGGCAGGATTCCGCTCATCGCGAAATAACCGTAGGTGTAGCTTTCGGTATCGAGCCGGGCGCCCGGGAAGCGGTTCCAGTGCCACACACCGCCGACATCGTCGCCCGCCTCGATCCCCTGCACGCGGAAGCCCCGCTCGCGCAGCAGATACGCCTGATAGATGCCCGTGATCCCCGCGCCGATCACCACGGCATCGAGAACGTCGCTATCCTTGCCCGTCATATGCTTTCCTCTCAATCGCCTCTCGCCATTCCGGCGATCGGCGATCCCGTCATCCAATCAGGCCTCGCAGGCCGCTCTCAATTGCGCACGCCATCCTTGCGCCACGCTGGGAATATCCCCGTAGCCCGCAGCAGCTTTCGGTCGCCGGCAACGAGGTCGCAGCTGGTGAAGATCGTACCTTTGGTCCGCGCCGTGATGGTCACACGGCTTTCCACCCATTCGCCCAGCTTCGCGCCTGAGAAATAATCCAGCGCCATGTTGAGCGTGGGCGATCCCGTCAGTTCCGGAAACTGCGCCAGGAAGGCCCGGAACATGCAGAAATCCACGAAGCTGCACAGCATGCCGCCATGGCATGTCCGGTAGGGATTGCAGTGATGATCGTTCACGCGGAAACCGTACCGCACCGGCTCATCCGGGCCGCAGCCCTGTGTCAGCCTGTAGAATGGCCCGATAAACTGGATGAACGGCCCGGAATCGGTCACGCGTTCCCACAGGAAAGGATCGGGTTCCTGCTGCTCTGACATAGTGGCGGTTTCGCTCCTGGATTATGTGTCGGCAGCGGAACGGCATCCCGGCTGGCGAGTCGATTTAGGACAGAGCCAGGGTCGATTGCAAGAAAATTGGTTTTCGATTCATCAATCAAAATAAGCCTGGGCGGAATGTCCGCGCCGCACGAAGGAAGGGCTCCCTCCAGCCCTTCCCCCCATCTTCGCACCACCCGCGAAAGCAGGACGTGTGCCGAAGAAACACGTTCGATCAGTTCCCCTTCCGCCTGCGGGGGGGCTTGCCGCCCTCAGTCCAAATCCGGCCCGCCGCGCCCGATCAGGCCGTTGGTACTGTTGACACCCACCATCACGCCGTCGCTGAAACGGCCGGAATGCTCGAATTCGCGGAACCAGCGCGCGGACGGGCCATCGACGCGGTGGCTGAGGCGCCTTTCCCTGCGTTCATGCCGGCCGGTCAGAAGCGGTAGCTCAGCTCCAGGCCATAGGATCGCGGCCGGCCGACCGTGGCGATGTTCAGGCCGAACAGGGCGCCCATGGCAAGACCGCCGGTATAGTAGTCTTCGTCGAACGCATTGTTGACGAAAGCCGCGGCGGAGAAGCCCGAGCCGCCGATCTGGTTGAAGTTGAGGCGGAAATTGGCGAGCGTATAGCCCGGCAGTTCGCTGCCCGGGATGATCGTGGAATTGAGGCTGGAGAAATAGGTCTTCGTCTGGTGGAAGACGTCGCCCCTGAGCGAGACGCGGCCCAAGCTTTCCGGCGTCGGGATCACCACTTCGGCAAAGGCGGACATCGACCATTTCGGCGTATCCGGGAACGGCCCGAAGGAGATGAGGTTGCCGACGACCAGCGCTTCGTTCTTGGTGAACTTGGCATTGGTATAGGTCAGGTTGCCGCCGATGGTCAGCCATTCCGCGGGCTGCAGCTCCGCATCGAACTCGACGCCCTTCACCTTGGCTTCCGGCACGTTGACCGTGGCAGAACCCGGACCGGAACCGAGATCGACCGGCAGGTTGCGCTGCACGTTCTTGGTGACCTGGTAATATCCAGCCACGTTCATCCGCGCACGCATCCCGCCCAGATAGCCGGAGAACTTGGCGCCGATCTCGATATCCTTGACGGTTTCCTTCTTGAACGCGATCCCGTCATCGAGATCGAATCCGGTGCCCGGCGAAGGCGAGGAGAAGGCGTTGAAACCGCCGCTGCGCCAGCTGCCGCGATGGACGACGTAGAACATCAGATCGTCGTTCGGCTTGTAATCGATGCCGACCTGCCAGCTCGGTACGCTGAACTTCTTGGACAGGGTAGGAAGACCATAGAAGATGCCGCGCGGCAGCTGGCGCAGGGTGATCTTCTCCCAGGTGTTGCGGATACCGGCAGTCAGGCTGACGCCGTTCAGCCCGATGCGATCGAGCTTGTAGGTGGCCTGCGCGAAAACCGCCTTGCTGACCGACTTGCGAACATTGTGGAGATAGGCGGTAGCAGCCGGCGCGAGCGGCTCGAACCCGAAGAAGGTCTGTGGATTGAACTGTTCCTGCGAAGAGCGGGAATAGAACCCGCCGATGATATATTGCAGGTCGCCATCGGCCGCCTCGCCCTGGAGCTGGAGTTCCTCCGACCACATTTCCGTCCAGTCGTTCTTGCCGGTGCTGGCGCCCACGGGGCCGTAGTTGAAGATCGGATAGGGCGAACCGTCCACGTCCATGGATTCGTAGAGCGAGCTCTTGTGCCAGCCCGCGACGTTCTTGATCACCAGATTGTCGTTCACGTCGATTGAGGTGACGTTGGTCAGGAACTTCGCACGGGCCCGGTAATAGGACGGGCTGTTGTGATAGACCTGCCGCTTGCCGAGCGCCTGCTGGACGCCGAGATAGGCGGCGAAACCATCGGGATAGAGGCCCGGATTGGCCGCGACGAAAGCGGAGAAGAACGGATCGTTGGCCGGGCCGTAGGCGCAGTCCGGCCCGGAATTGAGTCCTGACCCGCATTTGTTGATACTGTAGAGCACCCCGCCCACGCTGCTGCCATTATCCTTCGAATACTGGAACATGGTGGTGTTCTCGATGCCGTCCGTTGGCCGCAGCGTGACCGTGATCCGCCCCGATGCCGCCTTCTGGTTGCCCAGCATGGTGTCGAGCAGCAGGTTGTGGATGTAGCCGTCGGTATGCTTGTACTTGCCCGCGATGCGAACCAGCAGCTTGTCGTCGATGATCGGCAGGTCCACAGCGCCTTCGATTTCTTGCCGGTCGCGATTGCCGATACGGCCCGTGATGTAGCCGCTCAGCTCGTTCTTCGGCTTGGCCGTGCCGAACAGCACCGCCCCACCCGTGGTGTTGCGGCCGAACAGCGTGCCCTGCGGACCTTTCAGCACCTGGACGGATTCAAGGTCGAACAGATCGTTCGCACCCACCGGGATCATTGGCACTTCGTTGTAATAGGGGAGAACCGCCGGCGGCGAACTGGAGAAGGGATCGAAGGTCTGACCGCGGATCACGAAGCTGATCTGGTGCTGCGTCAAGCTTTCGCGGACCACCAGGCCGGGAATGGCCCGCTGCAGATCCTGTTCGGAGGAGATCATCTTTTCCTGCAAGGCGGTGGCGTCGAGCGCGGCGATCGAGGTCGGCACGTCCGAAAGCGCTTCTTCGCGCCGGCGCGCCGTGACCACGATGTCTCCAAAGCCCGTCGCCGCAGCATTTTCCGCCACCTGACGATCCTGCGCGAAGGCCGTCCGGCTGCCGCAGGGAGACAGAGCAATCGCGATCGCGAATACAGAACCGGTCAGTGCAAGAGGATGGCGGCGCAGCATATCAGGTACTCCCCGTATTTTGTCTTTGTTCGTGCCGGCAGCGGACAGAGCTCGCCCGGACGCATCGTCAGTGAAGGAATTTTGCGAATCACGGTTCGATGGTCAATAAAAACACGCTGAAATATCAAGGAGAGGGGCGTTCGTTAAAAGGACATGCGTTTTTAGACAAAGCCTCCGTCGCATAGGATCGCGGCAACTGCCGAGCGGTGATGTGGGCCGGGCAAATCAACGGCGAGGATGAGCGACAGCTTCCCGGGATCGAGCCGGATGCGGTCAAGATGATCCTATACGGGTCGGGCATGTCCTGCCCGGAATGCGCGCCGGCACGAAGCCTAGGCTTCGTCCCCGATCCGCAGTTCCCGCCGCAGGAATGCGGCCACGCGCTCGTTCGCCTGCGCGGCGATCTCCAGCGGATAGTAGTTGAACGCATGAACTCCGCCCGGCAGCACATGCAGTTCCGCTGGATTGCCCTGTGCCAGCCAGCGCGCGTGGAGAAACAGGCTGTCATCCAGCAGGACGTCCCGCGTGCCCACCGTGAACAGCGCGGGCGGGCAATCGTCGAGATCGGCATAGAGGGGCGAGACGAGCGCGTCGCGCCGCTGCCCTTCGGCGACGTACTGATCATAGAACCATATCATCAGCGACGAACCCAGCAGGCCTTGCGGATCGCCATAGGCGCGCTGGCTCGGCGTCATGGAAAGATCGTAGACGCCGTAGAACAGCACCATCGCACCGATCGGGCAGTGCCGCCGCGCGGCCTTCAGGCGCAGCAGGGCGGCGACCGCGAGATTGGCGCCCGCGGATTCCCCCAGCACCGCGATCCTCGCCTGATCAGCCAATTCCGGATAGGCGTCGATCGCCCAGCCGATCGCCGCTTCGCAATCGTCGAGCCCGGCCGGATAGGGATGTTCCGGCGCCAGACGATATCGCGGCGCCACCACGACGTAGCCTTGCTCTGCCAGCATTTCGAGCCGGGCGTCCTGCGCATCGGGCGATCCGACCACCCACCCGCCGCCATGGATGAACACCACCACGCCACGCGGCTTTGCCGGTTCGAGCACTCGAACCTCGACCGCCCTGCTTTTCCATTCTCCCGACACGACCCGGGCCCTGGGCGAGGTGTAGATCGCCCCTCCGGCGGCTTCCGCCGCAAAACCGGCTAGCCGATCGCGCAGCGTCTGCGCATCGGGCGGCACCGCCAGGATGTCCGGCTGCATTTCAGCCAACATGGCGGTGAAATCTCGCGTCTGCTCCGAAACGGACGCAGGATCGAAAACATTCGGATCGAACATCGGCAGCACTTTCAGAAGATCGTCGCGCCGCCGTCTATCACATGTTCCATGCCGGTTATGAAGCGACTCTCGTCCGAAGCGAGGAAGAGAACGAGATTGCTCACCTCCTCCGGCTCGGCAATGCGGCGCATGGGGATATCGTTCAGATAGCCCGCATCCTCGTCCGTTTCCGTTTCGGTGGCGGCGAACATCATCGGCGTGCGGATATAGCCCGGATGCACGCTGTTCACGCGGATGTTGCGGTCCGCGAATTCGAGCGCGACCTGCTTGGTCATCCCCCGAACCGCGAACTTGCTGGCGCAATAGGCGAGGTTGGAGGTGAAATAATGCGCCACGAGGCCACCTACCGAAGAGATGTTCACGATAGACCCGCCGCCCTTCTGGAGCATCGAGGGGATCACGGCCTGCATGCCGAGGAAAGGCCCGATCTGGTTGACGTTCACCACATGCTGGTAATCGTCGACCGACAGTTCCAGCGTCCTGGCGATCGTCCCGATGATGCCGGCATTGTTGACCAGCGTGTCGATCGGGCCGAACGCGTCCTCGCCCTGGCGCACCACATCCGCCCATTGGACCGCATCCGCCACGTCATGGGCGACGAACAGCGCGGAGGAGCCGAGCTCGGCCGCCAGCCTGGCGCCTTCTTCACGGTTGAGATCGGTGAGGACGACTTTCGCGCCTTCGTCCACGAAGAGCTTCGCATGGGCCGCACCCATGCCCTGCGCGGCACCGGTGACCACCGCTACCTTGCCGTCCATCCGCCCCATCGCACTCTCCCGTCGTGCGGCATCGCGGCCGCTTCATCGCGCCTATCACGAGCGCTCCGCACCGCGAAGCGCTCGTCCAGGCCCGATCAATATTTCGCGCCGAACTGCACGCCGAAATAGCGCGGCGGACCCCATTGCGCGTTGGACCACAGCCCCGCCACCGCCAACGCCGCCGTACGGTAGCGTTTGTCGGTCAGGTTGCGTCCGACCAGCCGGACGAAATACCTGTCATCGTCGGTGCTCAGCGTGATCGCCGCATTCACCAGCGTGCGTGCGTTGAGGAAGGTATTGTCATCGCGGCTGGTGATCGATTGGGCGAACAGGTTGCGCGCTACATAGGACACATCGCCGTTCACGGAGATCTTGAAGTCGCCCACGGGCTGTTCGTAAAGCGCGCCGAGCGACCAGGTCACTTTCGGCGTGCGATCGAGCGGTGCCGTGGCGAGATCGTAACCCGCGGGGATCGGCGAGACGTATTTCTTGTACTTCGCGTCCATCGTGCCGAGCGAACCGCGCAGCGTCAGTTCGCGGATCGGGCGATAGGTGAGATCGACCTCCACACCCTTCACATCCGCCTGCGCGGCGTTGAAATAGCGGGTCACCTGGAATTCCGTGCCGTCCACGATCAGGGGCACGATCATCTGCCGTTGGAGGTCCTTGTATTTCACATAGAAGCCGGTGACGTTGAAACGTAGCGTGCGATCCAGCAACTCCGTCTTCAGGCCCAGCTCGAAACTGTCGGCCGTTTCCGGCTTCGGCGGGCGGGCGGCTTCCTGGAAGGCGGCGTCATTGTCCGACCCATCGCCGTTCACGAAGGGGTGGAACGTGCCGATCTGGTCGTTGAACCCGCCGCTCTTGAAGCCGCGCGAATAGGTGAAGAAGGCGAAGATATCATCGGTCGCCTGATAGCTCAGGCCCAGACGCCAGGTCGGCTTCGACGTCTTGTCGCGGATCTGCACCACGCCTTCCGGATATTTGAACACGCTGGCGTCCAGCGGATGGTTCAGCGTGATGCCGGGATCGAACCCACCTTCGAGCTGCGGGATGAACACCATCTGGCGGCCGTACCACTTCTTGTCGTCCCAAGTGTAGCGGAAGCCGGCCGTGATCGTGAGCTTGTCGGTCACGTCGAAATTGCCTTCCGCGAACAGGGCGGTCGATTTCGCCTTCTGCGCGTTGCAGAGCATGTAAGGCGTGTTGTTCCAGCTGCCGAACGGCAGCGGTCCCTGCGTCAGGTCGAGAAAGCCGAGATTCTCGGAGATGCAGAAGTCGATAGTGTCCTTCTGGAAGAAAGCGCCCGCCACGAAGTTGAAGGGGCCCTGCAGATCGGACGCGAAGCGCAGTTCCTGCTGGAAGACCTTGCGGACATGTTCGCGGTTGGAATCGAACAGCGACAGGACTTCGCCATCGGGCGCTACCGGCGCCTGGTTGGCATAAGTGCTGGGCAAGCGCGCATGTTCGCGTCGCCAGCCGCTCACGGATGTGAACGTGCCGATGCCCGCATCGTAGTTCATGTTGAGATAGACGCCGTCGATATCGACGACATTGCCCCTGCAGGTGTCGAGCAGCACATCGTTGCCCCGGCAGCCGATCCCGGCATTGTCCAGCGGGTCCTTCCGACCCGAGGTGGACCGGCCCGCGCCCAATGTCTGGAACAGGAGCCCGTCGCGCGTGTCGTTCACGCCGGTGACGGAATCCGAGCGATCGCGCGCGAATTCATATTGCAGCAGCGCGTTGAAGGCGGAAGACGGTTCCCAGAGCAGCTTGGCGCGGCCATTGACGATATCCGTTCCGCCAAGGCGGCTGTTGTCGCCGCACCCGGCGGCGCCTTCGAACTTGTTGGGCACAAATCCGGTAATCGGGCCATAGCAGGCGCCGTTGCGGTAATAGCCATCGGATTTTTCGTAGCTCACGACCCCACGAAAGGCGAGCGTCTCGCCCAGCGGGATATTGATCGCGCCCTTGGCGCGGATCATGCCGAAATCGCCGACTTCGCCTTCCACCTGGACGCCGAAGATGCCGAGTTCGGGACGCTTCGTCTTCAAGACGACCGCGCCGCCCGTGGTGTTCTTGCCGAACAGGGTGCCTTGCGGCCCGCGCAGCACTTCGACCTGTTCGAGATCGAACGTGTCGAGCAGCTGGGTTTCAGCGCGGGGCACGACGAAATCGTCCACGATTACGCCGACGGGCGGCTGCGTATACAGGATGACCTGATTGTCGGCGACGCCGCGCATGGCGAACGAGGCGACGTTGAAGTTCGCTGCCGTGGCTGCAGAAAAGTTCGGCACGAAGGCGGCAAGATCGCTGACCCGCATCGCTTGTGTCTGTGAGATCATTTCCGCGCCGATCGCGGTGACGGTGACGGGCGTACTCTGGAGATTGGTTTCACGGCGAGTCGCCGTGACGATGATTTCCGTCAAGCCGCCATTATCCGTCGAAGCCTGGCTTTCCGTCGAGCCTGTGTCCTGCGCCAGCGCGGTTCCGACTGCCAGCGCCTGAGATGCCACAGTAGCGAGCGTCCAGGCGGCCAATGCGCGTTTCATATGCAATCCCCTCATCCCCGAGCCGGTCCGATTTAGGTAGTTTCTACAGGACCAGATCACGTTAAAATCGCGAATTTCGAATCATGAACCGAGTTTTTTTGAAACGAAAACGCCCCCTCGTCAAGATATTAGACCGGCAGAATTCCGGGGTTTGAAGCGGGCTAAGCGCTCAGCTTGACGGTTCGCGCAACGTAGCGCCCGCCCACGTACCATAGCCCGATGAAAAACCTTCCAATGCCAGGCCAAGGCTGAGCTGCCGCTGAAACAGCTGACGCAACTCGGCAACCAGCACTTCGCGCGTGTAGCGCAAAGTCAGGATCGGTTTCTGCGCCATTTCATGCGCGAGTTCGCGTGCGCGCGGCAGCAGTTGGTCCCCCGGCAGGACTTCGGCGATGGCGCCCCATTCGAGGCCTTCCTGCGCGGTCCAGATCTTGCTGGTGAGCAGGTAGTAACGCCCACGGTTGCCACCCAGCAGCCAGGGATAAATGATGTGATTGCCGTCGCCCGGCACCATGTTCCAGTTGCCGAAATGCTGGTTCTGGAACCAGGCCGTAGCGGATGCGAGCACGATATCGGAGATCAGGCCGATATCGGCATGGATCGGTGCGGGGCCGGGAAAGGCGGTGATGATTGGAACCCGCACTTCCAGCAGGTTCACGAACAACATCTTCCCTTCGGTATAGATCCGGTCCATCTCGACCGGCGGCGGCGTGGGATCCAAGAGGAAGCTTTCCGGGTCCACCGTGTCGCACCACACGCCGCCCGCGCCGGTGAGGATGATCACGCGGTTTTCCGGATCATGGCCGATATCATAGAAGATGTCGGGCAGGTCATTATGAATCCGGTCCGTCAACCAGACGGGCCCGCCATCGCGATGGAAAGTGACTTCGAGTACGCCATCGATGCGCTCGAAGCGCGCATTGGCGTAGCGGTCCTGATATTCGTGCAGCAAGCGGGGCATCGAAGCTCTCCTTGCGAAATCGGATCAGATGATCGGTTCCATGCCGAGCTGGTCGATCGTGCCGCGCCAAGCCAGTGCGCCGCCGTCGATCAGGAAGGTGACCCCGTTGATGAAGGCCGCCTTGTCGCTCGCCAGGAAGCAGACGAGATTGCCGATCTCGTGCGGCTTGCCCAGTCGCGGCACAAGATGGGCGGCGGTCTGCGTGCGGATGAACGTCTCCATGCCGACGCCTTCGGCATAGATCATCGCTCCTTCCGTCGCGAACGCGCCGGGGCAGTAGCAATTGGCGCGGATCCTGTCAGGCGCGAGGTGCAGCGCGAGGTTCTTGGTCAGCATCGCGATGCCGCCCTTGGCGGGGCCATAGCAAAGGTTGGTGGCATAACCGACGAAGGACGCGATCGAACCCGCATTGATGATCGAGGCGTTCGTGCTGGCACGCAGATAGGGCAGCGCAGCCTTGGCGCAGGCCCAGGGCGCGATCAGGTCGACTTCGAGCACGTGACGAAAGTGGCCGACCGTAAGATTATCGAGGCTCGGATCTTCCATCAGGCGCGTGTCGTGGATCGCGGCGTTGTTGTGGAGCACGTCGATCCCGCCCCATTTCTCCGCCGAAAGGCGCATCGCCTCGACGATCTGCGCCTCATCGGTCACGTCGCAATGGAAATAGGCCGCCCGCCCGCCAGTATCGTTGATCTCCTCGGCCAGCCGCCAGCCGCCCGCATCGTCGACATCGACGATCGTCACGATGCCGCCTTCCTGCGCCACCACGCGCGCCGTGCCGGCGCCCAGACCGGCGGAACCGCCGGTGATGAAGAATTTCAGATCTTCGACCATCATTCTCTTGGTCCTCTCCCCACGCGGCGAAGTCAGTGAAAAGTGCGCCCGCCGTCGACGGGCAGCGCGATACCGGTGGTGAACGACGCTTCTGGCCCGAGCAGGTACAGGATCGCCGCGGCCACTTCGGACGAGGTGGCAGCGCGACCCAGCGAATAGGGCTTGAAGATCCCTTCCGGGGGCCCATCCTCGCCATGGAGCGCATAGGCCATCAGCGGTGTATCGACGAGACCGGGACAGACCGCGTTGACGCGGATCTTCGGCGCGAGCTCGGCGGCGAGCGCCTTGGTGAAGACGAGCACGCCTCCCTTGGATGCGGCATAGGCGGTGCCGGCCAGCGCGCTCGGCAACAGGGCGGTAGCGGACGCGACGTTGACGATGCTGGGGCTCTCCGCCGCCTGCAGCGCCGGCAGCGCGGCCCGGCAGACGAGGTAGGGCGCGGTGAGGTTGATCGCCATGGTGCGCGACCATTCCCCCATTTCGAGTTCGGCGAAGCGCGTGCCGCAGGCAATGCCGGCGGAATTCACCACCCCGTCGAGCCCGCCCAGCCCGGCGACCGCTTCGGCCACGGCCCGCTCGACCGCGGCGGAGTCCGTCAGGTCGGCGATGATCGACACATGATCGCCCGACGTCCCCATAGCGGGGCGCGCGCAATCCACGCGATCGACCCAGGCGAGGCGCGCGCCTTCGGCCGCCAGCGCCCGCGCGGTGGCGTTCCCGATGCCGGACGCGGCGCCCGTCACCAGCACGCGCCGCCCGGCAAATCTCGTGCTTCTTTCAGCCATCCCTCATCCTCCCCGAAAACGGCATCAGCGCCCGGTGAACACCGGCTTGCGCTTTTCGGCGAATGCCCTGACCGCTTCCTTGTGATCCTCGCTGACGTTGGACATCACTTCCAGCGCCATCGAGGTGTCGATCGCTTCGCTCAGCATCTGCTTCAGCGCGATATTGATCGAAACCTTGGTCCACTTGATCGCCAGCGTGGCGCCGTTCGCCAGGCGGTCGGCGAATTTGTCGACTCTGGCGTCCAGCTCTTCGGCTGGGACGGCATAGTTGATCAGGCCGATCCGCGCGGCTTCGGGCGCGTCGATCAGATCGCCCAGCAACAGATATTCCTTGGCGCGCGCGAAGCCGATCAGCTGCGGCCAGATCACCGCGCCGCCATCACCGGCAACATAGCCCACGCGGACATGCGGATCGCCAATGCGCGCGGTATCGACCGCGATGATGATATCGCAGAACAGCGCCAGCGTAGCCCCCAGCCCCACCGCATCGCCGTTCACACGGGCAACGATCGGCTTCTCGCAATCGAGGATCGACTTCACGATCCGCTTGGCCTGGCGCTGTACCGGACCTTCCTGTTCGGAAGGATCGTCGACCAGCGACTGCATCCAGGCAATATCGCCACCGGCGGAAAAGGCGGTGCCCTCGCCCGTCACCACGATCACGTCGGACGCGTCGTCTTCCGCCGCATCGGTGAACACGCGTGACAATTCCTCGTGCAGCACGCCATTGGCGGCGTTCAACACCTCGGGCCGGTTCAGCGACAAGGTCAGGATGCGGCCGCGGCGGCTGATCTTGATGTATTGGTAATTCTCCTGGTCAATCGTTGACCGCATAATCCCTCCTACTGAGCAGTTCCGTCATTCGCCCGTCACTTGCAAAGCATCGGCCAGAGCGCTTCGCCGCCGTTCGCCATCGCTCTTCGCCCGATCTCTTCCTGCCACGTGCGATCATTGCCGAATTCGCTGCGCCAGGCGAGCAGCCGGCGGGTGACGAATTGCAGCTCATGCTCCATCGCGAAGCCGATCGCGCCGTGGACCTGGTGCGAAATGGCGCTGGCATGGCGCGCCGCTTCCCCCGCCCGCGCCTTCGCAATGCCTGCATGCAGGATGAAGTTCTCGCTGGCCGTACCGATGCGAGCCGCCGAAGCGACTGCACTAAGGGCTGCCGCGCCTTCTTCCGCCATCACCGCAAGCTGCTGCTGAATCGCCTGGAACTTGCCGATCGGCTGGCCGAACTGCTTGCGCGTGTTCGCGTAGGCCACGCTCAGCGCCAGCGCGCGCTGGATGCCGCCCGCGATCTGCGCGGCGCGTAGCAGCGCGCCATGGGCGCGGAAATGAATGACGCTCAGGCCCGTGGGCACGCCTCCCTCGCCAGCGGGCGCGCGCAGCCGGGCACGCGGCTCATCGGCGAGGTTGAGGCCGATCTCCGGCTCGAAACCACTGACGGGCAGCAATGCAGCGAAAGCCTGCCCCTCGATATCGGACAGCAGCACGACATGGCCGGCAAAGCCGTCCCACGCCACCCGGTCCGCAACCCCGTCACACACGAAGCCCAGAGTGATCGCACCGTCCGGAACCGTCAGCCCGGCAGCAGCCAATGCGTGGCCCGCGACCATGGTTTCCACCAGCGGCAGGGGAGCGGCATGAACGCCGGCGATCCGGGCGACGAGGCATTCGACCTCGAGCCCCAGATCGGCCCCGCCACGCTCCGCGTCCCGTCCCGGATGCGCGAGCCCGGCTTCCTCGAACGCCCGCCACGCATCGCCCGACCATGCCCGCTCGTCCAGCCAGGATCGATCGGCACCGGGAATGTGCCGTTCGAACAGCCGCGTCAGATTGTGGGCGATCAGCTCTTCTTCGTTCATCGCAGCCCCAATCCCCGCGCGATGATGCCGCGCACGATCTCCCGCGTTCCGCCGCGCAGGCTGAACGAAGGTGCATGCAGCAGGCCGGAAGCCAGCAGGCGGGAATAGGCGTCGGGCGAGGACGGATCGGCCTCGTCATCGATCTGCTCGTGGCAGATAGTGGTTATGTCCTGTTCCCAATTGGTGCCCAGATCCTTGACCAGCGCCGCTTCCAGATCAACCTTGCCGCCCGCCTGCAAGGCCGCGTTCACCGCCACCGACATGCCGCGGATAGTCGCGCCATGGGCGATCAGCCGGCCGATTGCCGCCGCCTGCCCGTCCGTCGGCTGCGGCCCCACGCGGTCGATCGCCGCCACCAGCAACCGGTAGGTGGAAAGGAAGCGTTCGGGCCCGCTGCGTTCCAGCGCCAGTTCGGCCATCAGCTGCTGCCACGCGCCGCCCGGCTCGCCGATAACCCGGTCGTCCGGCACGAAATGATTGTCGAAGATCACTTCGTTGAAATGGGTGCTGCCAGCCATGTTACGGATCGGGCGGATCTCGATGCCGGGCTGGGCGAGGTCGACGATCAGCTGCGACAGGCCTTCGCGCGGATTGTCGCCCTTCGCACCCGTGCGCACGAGCGTGATCATGTAATCGAAGATGTGCGCGTTGGAAGTCCAGACCTTGCTGCCGGTGATCCGCCAGCCGCCATCCACTCTTACCGCCCTGGTGACGACATTGGACAGGTCCGATCCGGCATCGGGCTCGCTCATCCCGATGCAGAAGGAGCATTCGCCCGCAGCGATGCGGGGAAGAAACGCCTTGCGCTGCTCCTCCCTGCCGTAACGCAGGATCAGCGGACCGCTCTGCCGGTCGGCCGTCAGGTGCCCGGCCATCGGAACACCGGCGGAAAGCAGCTCTTCCAGCACGACATAGCGTTCCAGCGCAGACCGCCCATGCCCGCCATAGGCCGTGGGCCAGGTCATGCCGATCCAGCCCCGTTCGCCGATCTTGCGGGAGATATCCGCATCCACGAAGAACAGCGGATCTATCGTCCTCTTGTCCGAAGGAACTTCGGCCGCGACGAAAGCGCGGACCTCCTCGCGCAATGCGGCCTCCCCGGGCGGCATGGCCAGCGGTCGGAAATCGAAGCTCTGCATTGGACCTTTCCCTGAGAGGTGGCGGCTTGTCGTGCTGTTCCGCTGCCGGATCAAAAGCTGGCAGAGCATGGACACCAAGTCAACAAATCACGATTTCCGACTCATGATTCGAGTTATTCTTGAAAGAGCGGTCCGGAGAGGTCAAGCGATGATCCTTGCCCCGGTACGAGCCCTTAGTTCCTCCAGCGAAAGCCCATCGACCAGGTCGACCGTGCGCAAGCCACCTTCGGCCACGTCGAACGTGCCCAGATCGGTATAGATCCGCGACACAACCGCTGGCGCGGTCAGTGGATAGCGGCAGGTATCGACGAGCTTCGGCGCACCGTTCTTGGCAGTGTGGTCCATCATGATCCAGATGCGCCGGGCGCCCACCGCCAGGTCCATCGCACCGCCCACGGCGGGTGCCGCATCCACGCTCGTCGCCCAGTTCGCCAGATCGCCTTTCTGCGACACTTCGAGCGCGCCCATCACGCAAAGGTCGAGATGCCCGCCGCGCACGATCGCGAAACTGTCCGCATGATGGAAATAGCATCCGCCGCGATTGAGCGTGACATGCTGCTTGCCGGCATTGATCACCCAGGGATCGATCGCACCCGCCGCCGGCGCGGGGCCCATCCCCAGCATCCCGTTTTCCGAATGGAACACGATCTCGCGATCTTCCGCGACGTGGTCTGCGATCAGGGTCGCCATGCCGATTCCGAGATTCACATGCCAGCCATCGGGAATGTCCCGCGCGATCCGGGCGGCGAGTTGGTTTCGGTCAAGCGGTTTGGGTTCTGTCATGACGGGCGAGCTCAGAAGACGGTGGGGTCGGGGGAATCGATCTGGATCACACCTTGCACGTAGATGCCCGGCGTGATGATGGCTTCGGGGTCCATCTCGCCCAGTTCGACGAGCGCGCGCGTTTGGACCACCGTGCGTTGGGCGGCAGCGGCCATGACCGGATTGAAGTTGCGGCCGGTGCCGCGATAGGAACAATTGCCCCAGCGATCCGCTCGCCAGGCCTGGACCAGCGCCAGATCGCCATGGAGCGCTTCTTCCAGCACGTAGCGCCGCCCCTTGAATTCGCGCACTTCCTTGCCCTGTTCCAGCACCGTACCGGCGCCGGTAGGCGTGTAGAAGGCCGGTATGCCCGCGCCCGCGGCGCGCAGCCGTTCCGCCAGCGTGCCCTGCGGCACGATCTCCAGCTGAATTTCTCCGGCAGCATAGAGTTCGTTGAAGGCCACGGAATCCGAGCTGCGCGGAAAGCTGCAGATGATCTTGTCCACGCGCTTCAACGTGAGCAGTCGCGCAAGGCCCACCCGACCGACGCCGGCATTGTTCGAAACGATCGTGAGATGCCGCGCGCCCTGTTCGATCAGTGCATCGATCAGCTCGTTCGGCTGACCGACAGCCCCGAAGCCGCCCAGCAGGACGGTCGATCCGTCCTTCGTATCCCGCAGAGCTTCGGCAGCCGAAGCCACCCTCTTGTCGATCATCACCAAAACGCCTTGTCAGTCCGGCGAAACGGGTCCGATCATGCGGCTGGCCGTTTCAACCCCTCTCATTGGATTCGCTACACTTCTAGACATATATTGATGATTGAATCAATATTCGAGAATTGGCAATAGCACCGACACCGCAGGTGCCCCCTGCAACCGGCATTGGGAGATTATGTGAAGAAGGCCACAAATTCCATCGCACCGCTGATCGAACCGCGCAGCGTGGCCGTCATCGGCGCATCTGACGATCCCAAGCGGATCGGCGGGCGGCCGATCGCCTATCTGCAACAGGCGGGCTATCGCGGCGCTATCTATCCGGTGAACCCCACGCGCGACACGGTGCAGGGCCTCGCCTGCTATCCCTCGATCGCCGCCGTGCCCGGCGAAGTCGACTGCGCGCTGATCGCGCTCCCGGCCGAGAAGGTGCTGAAGGCGGCGCGCGAATGCGCGGCACGTGGCGTGAAATCCGCGATGGTCTTCAGCTCCGGCTTCGCGGAACTCGGCGCCGCAGGGATCGCCCAGCAGGCCGAATTGACCCGGCTGGCGGGCGAGACCGGCATGCGCATCATCGGGCCCAACATCGTCGGCGCCTACAATGCGGCCCACGGCGCCTTCCTGACCTTTTCCGGCGCCGTCGCACCCAGCATCGGCCGCCCGCATTCGCAGGTCAGCATCGTCAGCCAGAGCGGCGGCTATGCGGGCTAC
>CAMLQG010000053.1 GCA_946482075.1 uncultured Erythrobacteraceae bacterium | reverse complement strand
ACCAGTTCGGCGAGGCTCGCGATCGCGATCGTCGTCCAGCCGCCCATGCCGAGCCAGGCGGAAGGCACATGGATGAAGAGGATGCGCACCGTCTCGCCCATCAGCCGGTCGGGCGGGACCATGATGAAGCCCCAGGCCAGTGCGCCCAAGCCGAGCGCAAGCCCGCTCACG
Organism: uncultured Erythrobacteraceae bacterium; assembly: GCA_946482075.1. Next base: position 23,751 of record CAMLQG010000053.1, on the reverse strand, counting down.
ACCAGCAGCGGGGTCAGCCAGCGGGCGAGGCGCAGGAAACGGGCGGGATTGGCGAAACCATGCATGAGCCGGAGGAAATCCTGGCGAGAATCCTGATTTTTCGGAGCGCTCTTTCGCAGGCGGCGGGGCGCTCGGCAAGGGCTTATCCCCGGCCGATCAGCCTTCGCGCCATACGGTCGGCCACCACGTCGGACGAGTCCCCGCTGGCGTCGCTTTCCCGCCAAATCATCTCCAATCTGGAAGGAATTTCGGAAACTCGCGCGTGCACTTCATCAACTTGCCGCGCCGCGCCTTCGCGCCGGCCGAGATGTTCGACCATCACATTGATGATACCACCCGCATTGATGACATAATCCGGCGCGTAGAGGATGCCTCGGGCAGCCAGCGCGGCGCCATGCTCCGGCCGAGCGAGCTGGTTGTTCGCCCCGCCCGCCACGATCGGTGCGTTCAGCCGCGCGATCCCGCCCGCGTCCAGGATCGCGCCGAGAGCATTCGGGCTGAACACGTCGCAGGCGATACCCATGATCTCGGCCGCCTCGACCCGTTCCACGCCGAGCTCCGCAGCAAGCGATGCCGCTCTCGCCGCGTCGACATCCGCCAGCGTCAGCCGCGCGCCTTCCCGCGCCAACCGCCGCGCCACGCCGCCACCGACACTGCCGACGCCCTGGATGGCCACATGCACGCCTGCCACGCTGTCCTTGCCGAGCTTGTGCGCGACGGCCGCCTTGATGCCCAGGAACACGCCATCCGCCGTGAACGGCCCCGGATCGCCGCCCGCCTGCCCTTGCGCGACAGGAAGGCCGACCACATGGCTCGTCCGCGTGGCGATCACCGCCATGTCGGCTTCGGTCATGCCGACATCCTCCGCGGTGATATAGCGCCCGCCCAGCGCTTCGATCGCATCGCCGAGAGCAGCCAGCAGTTCGGGGCTCTTGCGGCGGTCGCTGTCAGCGAGGATCACCGCTTTCCCACCGCCGGCGGGCAGCCCGGCCATGGCGTTCTTGTAGCTCATTCCGCGCGACAGGCGCAGCGCGTCACGCATGGCAAGCTCGGGCTCGGCATAATGCCAGAACCGAGCACCGCCCGCGCCGGGGCCCAGATGGGTGGAATGGATCGCGATGATCGCAGTCAGGCCCGACGCGCGATCGCGCACGAGCTGGACACATTCGTGATCGTCGAAATCGGGTTCCGTCCAGAACGCGACCATCATCTCGCTCCTGCCCGGATATTCGGAAAAGCGGAAAGAAATGGGGCGACCGAGGGGTCTCGAACCCCCGACCTCCGGTACCACAAACCGGCGCTCTAACCAACTGAGCTACGGTCGCCACATCGCCGCAGATGCCGAAAAACGAGCATCGTGCGGGGGCGAGCCTCTTGCATAGCGCGGGGGGTTTGGAAAGGGAAAATTGCGCCACGCGATCAGAGCGGCGACGAAAAGCGGCTACCCCCGAGGCGCATACGAAAAGGGCGGCCCATCGGACCGCCCTTGCGTTGACCGATGAGGCTCGATCAGCCCTTCTTGAGAGTAAGGCCGCCGAAGCGCTTGTTGAAGCGGGCAACCTGGCCGCCTTCATTCAACATGCGCTGCGCACCCGTCCAGGCCGGATGGCTGAGAGGATCGATTTCAAGCGTCATCGTGTCGCCTTCGCTGCCCCAGGTGGAGCGCGTTTCGAACACGGTGCCGTCGGTCATCTGGACCTTGATCATGTGGTAATCGGGATGCGTATCGGCCTTCATGGCTCAAACTCCGTCAGCGTGACCGGTTCCGACCGGCCTATCGGATAAAAGAGAAGGCGCGCCCCTATAGGCGAACGCGCCGGAATGCAAGGGCTTGGGTGGGTCGGCAGTTTGAATTCCCCTTCGCCTTGCCTTTACTCGTCATTGCGAGCGGCCGCAGGCCGCGCGGCAATCCAGGGCAATCACATCCGGTTCTGGATCGCCACGGGCCTTGCTGCCCTCGCGATGAAGGAAATTCTAGGCCGCTTCCGCAGGCGGATCGGCCACCATCGCGGTAAACTGCACTTCGCAGGCCACCTTGTCGCCGATCATGGCCTTGCCCCAGAACTTGCAGACGCGCGCCCGCTTCTGGATGAAACCGACATGGAGATCGAGCAGGCAACCCGGTTCCACGGGATTGCGGAACTTCGCCTCGTCGATCGCCATGAAATAGACGAGCTTGCCGGTCCCGGCCAATTCCAGCGTCTCAATCGCCAGGATCGCGGCCGACTGCGCCAGCGCCTCGATGATGAGGACGCCGGGCATGATCGGCCTCCCGGGGAAATGGCCCTGGAAGAACTGCTCGTTGAAGCTGACCGCCTTGATCGCATGGATTTCCTCGCCGATCGTCAGCGACTGCACCCGATCGACGAGCAGCAGCGGATATCGGTGCGGCAGCGCGTTGAGTATCTTCTGTATGTCATAGGCGACGACCGTCGCCCCAATATCGCTCATCACGCCGCCCCCGACCTTCTTTCTCGGCTTATTATCGAATCTTCGCCTTAACGCCCGGTCGGCTGCGGACCGGCCGGTGCGGCAGGCTGCGCCGGGGCGGTTCCGCCACCCTGCTGGGCAGCGGCCTGTTCCATCTGCTCGCGATATTCGCGCGGCACCCAGCCATTGGGCGGAACGAGCTGCGCGCTGGGAAGCAGCGCGTCGAGTTCGGCACGCACGGCATCGTTGAGATAATAGGCGTTATCCGCCGCGATCACCGCGTCCGGGCTGCGCAGTACGATGCCGATCTTCTGCTTCGTCATCGCCTGTTTCACGGCCTGGTCGATCTTGTCGCTGATCTGTTCGCCAACATAGGCTTGCGAGAGACCGTACGGCATCAGGATCTTCTGGATTTCCTGGCGGCCGGATTCCTCGATACGCTGGATCTGCTCATACTGCGTCTGCAGCGCGGCCTGGTTCGGAGCGGCTGCCTTGCGGTCGGCCTGGAACTTGTCGACCAGCGGCTTGAGCTGGGCTTCGATCGCCTTCTTGCGCGCTTCGGCCTGATCGAGCTGCGCCTTGTAAGTGACAGGACGCTGCGTCTCGGCCGTCTTGTAGGCCGAGGAACTGGCAATCACGGCATTGTAATCGACGACACCGATCCCCTTCACGGCCTGAGCGGCAGCGGGGGCAGTGGCGAGAGGTGCCGCGGACAGCATGAGGCCGGCGGCAAGCAGAGGCTTGAGAATAGTCTTCATCAGAATTGGGTTCCTACGTTGAACGAGAAGGGCTTCGTATCGTCCCCTTTCTCCTTAAGGAGGGCCTTGGCGAAATCGATGCGCAGAGGCCCGAACGGCGAGTTCCAATTGACGCCGATACCGATGGAAACACGCGGCTTCGGAGTGTTCCCCAAGAATTCTTCAATAAACGACGGAATAGTCACGCCCTGGGCGGTGTTCGGACCGAAGGGACCATTCGGATTGGTCGTGGTCGAAGTCTTGGTCGCGTTTCCGCTGGCGTCCTTCTCGTCGATCTGCGTGTAAAGCTGCTTGCCATCGTCGTCACGGGTCGGGATGAAAGTGCCGTCCGGATATGTATCGATGCCGTTTTCGGTATTGAGTTTGGGATGCTTTAAACCCCAGACAGCACCAGCATCCACGAAGATCGAGGGACGCAGCCCCATTTCGCGAGCGCCCGAGCCGAGCGGAATCTCGAGCTCCGCGCGCGCGAGATAGTACGCACGACCACCCAATGCATCGTCCGTCCAACTACGCCGGCTGGGGTTTGGACCGATTTCCGTTCCATCGCCCTCACCATCGAGATCGATAAGCGGCTTGCGTACCACCCGCGGGCCGATGCCGCGAATGTCGAAGCCGCGGATCTGCGGTTCGCCCAGGAAGAAGCGATCGGTGATGCGCAAGTCGTCCACGCCTTCGCCGGTGCGGTTTTCCAACGATTTGATGAAGCCGCCTTCGCCGCTGATCGAGAAGATGAAGCCACCACCAAGCGGGAAATATTTGGACGCGTCGGCGCGGATACGAGCGAACTTTGTGTCGCCGCCCACACCCGAAAAATCGAGGCTGACCGTCGCGGAATGGCCGCGCGTCGGACGGACGCGGCTGTCGCGCGTGTCATAGATCAGCGAGGTGCCAACCATCGAGCTGATGCGGTTGCCCAGCGCGTCGCAGAGGTAGCGGCCCGCGAGCAGATCATTACAGGTGCGCGTACCGTCCTCGTTGATGGTGAAGAACCGGTTGGCAAGACCGACCTCATCATAGTTGAACGTGTAGCGCGCGATCGCCGTGATATATTCGCTGACCGGCACGCCGGCGCGGACCGAGAAACCGGTCGTGGTACGTTCGAAGGTCGTGCGGCGATCGCGGTTGAGGAAGTTGAAGCTGTTCAGGTCGCGGCGATAGATGTCGACGCCGAGCGAGATGTTCTTGTCGAACAGATAGGGTTCGGTGAAGCTGGCCTGCACGGAGCGCGTGTAGCGGGAATAATCGACGCTCAAGCCCACCGTCTGGCCGCGGCCGCGGAAGTTGCGCTGTTGGATGGACGCCTGGAGAATGAAGCTTTCGAGGCTGGAGAAGCCGGCGGAGAGCTGCAATTCGCCGGTCGGCTTTTCCTGGACGTTCGCTTCGAGGATGATGCGGTCGGGCGCGCTGCCCTGCTGCTGGTCGATCTCGAAGTTTTCCTGGAAGTAGCCCAGCGACTTGATGCGGTTGGTGGAGCGCTTAACCTTCAGCGAGTCGAACGCATCGCCTTCCGCGATGCGGAATTCGCGACGGATGACCTTGTCCTGCGTCAGCGTGTTGCCGTTGATGTTGACCGCTTCGACATAGACGCGAGGAGCCTCCGCGACCGCGAAGTTGATCCCCATCGTGAGATCGTCCTTGTTGCGGTCGAACCGCGGGCGGACGTCGGCGAAGGCGTAGCCAAGCGTACCGGCGGATTCGGTCAGCTGCTCCACCGTGTCTTCGACCATCTTGGCGTTGTACCAATCGCCCTTCTTCATCGGCAGCCGCTTGGTCAGCAGCGAGCCGTCGAAATCGCGCAGCTGGCTTTCGACCTGCACATCGCCGAATTTGTACCGGTCGCCTTCTTCCACCACATAGGTGATGATGAAGTCCTTCTTGTCCGGCGTCAGTTCCGCCACGGCGGAAACGACGCGGAAATCGGCATAGCCTTCCGTCAGGTAGAACTGACGGAGCTTCTGCTGGTCGAAGGCGAGACGATCGGGATCGTAGCTGGTGTTGGAGCTGAACAGGCGGAAGAAGCGCGCCTGCTTGGTCACCATCTCGCCGCGCAGTTCGCCATCGCCGAACTTCTCGTTGCCGATGATGTTGATCTGGCGGACCTTGGATTTCGGACCCTCGCTGATTTCGAACACGATATCGACGCGGTTCTGGTCCAGCGTGACCATCTTCGGCTCGACCTTGGCGGCGAACCGGCCCTTGCGCTTGTAGAGCTCGATGATGCGGGCAACGTCTGCGCGAACCTTGGAACGCGTGAAGATCTGCCGCGCGGCCAGCTTGATTTCGGGCAGGATCTTGTCGTCCTTGAGGGTCTTGTTCCCTTCGAGCACGATACGGTTGATGACCGGGTTTTCTTTCACCTCGATCACGACGTTGCCGCCATTGTTCAGCACGCGCACATCGGCGAAGAGTTCGGTGGCGTAGAGATCCTTCAGCGCCTGGTCGGCGGCAGCTTCGGTATAGGGCTGGCCGGCGCGGAGCTGGATGTAGCTGAGGATCGTCTCGGGCTCGAGACGCTGCGAGCCCACGACGGTGATCGACGAGATGGTCGTGATCATCGGAGCCGGTGCTGCGGCAGTTTCGGTAGTCGGCGCAGGCGCGGCGGCGGGCACCGGTGCGGCGGGCGTGTCTTGCGCAAAAGCGGCGGTGGGCGTTCCAGAGAGGATGGTGCCGCCCAGCAGCAGTGCCGCAAAGGGAAAGGCTCCGAAATTCTTGCCTGTGGCGCACATATCCCGTCCAATCATGTACACAGCACTTCCACAAATTCGCGGCGACAGATCGGACCGCCCCCGGACGGCCCGTTCGCCACTGCAAAACGAACGCAGCCCTGTGCCCGATGAACTGCTACCAATCAAGCTCTAGCCGGCAGATTGCCGCCTCTTGTCGGTCATTTCCCCCGTTAACTTCCGAAAATGGGAAGCGAGGCAAGATCGTTGATCGTGACGAACAGCATCAAGGCCAGCACAAAGAAGATTCCTGTCCGGAAAGCCCACTCCTGACTGCGAGGACCCAGTGGCCGGCGCCGCACCGCTTCCGCCGCGTAGAAAGCCAGGTGGCCGCCGTCGAGCGACGGGATTGGCAGCAGGTTAATGAATGCCAAATTAATTGAAATCAGCGCGACGAAGGAGGCGTAGGCCTGCCATCCGAGCGACAGCTGCTCACCGGAATATTTGGCGATCTTGATCGGCCCGCCAAGCTCTTCCACCGTCCGCCGTCCGCTGATGATCTGGCCGATGCCCTTGACCATCATCACCATGATGTCGCCCGATTGCCGCGTGCCCAGAACCACCGCCTCGAGCGGCCCGACGGCGACCATCTCGCCCGGCTTGCCCAACACGCCCAGACGGCCGATCTTGAACTCGTTCCCGAAGCGATCGCGTTCGACCACGGTGGGAATGGTGAAGTCGATATCGAACACGCCGCCATCGCGTTTCACGGTCAAGGTGATCTCGTATCCGGGATTGGGCACCACCCGATTGCGCAGATCCTCGAAATCATCGATCGGAGCGCCGTCCACCGCGAGCACGCGATCCCCGGCTTTCAGGCCGGCCTCGTGGGCCGCCGACCGCTCTGCGACGCCTGCGACCACCGGCGGCATCACCACCTTGCCATAGGCCAGGTTGAAAGCCGCGAGGATGGCTATGGCCACGGCGAGATTGGTCACCGGACCAGCCGCCACGATAAGCGCCCGTTGCCATAGCGGCCGGGCCTGGAATGTCTGCGCCCGTTCGTGCGCCGGCAGCGAAAGCCACTCGTCGCTGGGCTGGCTGGCCGGGTTCATGTCGCCGGCGAACTGCACATACCCGCCAAGCGGCAGGGCGCAGAGCTTCCAGCGCGTGCCGCGCCTGTCCGTCCAGCCGAAGATCTCCTTGCCGAAACCGATCGCGAATGCGTCCGCCTTCACGCCGAACAGGCGACCAGTCAGGTAGTGGCCCAGCTCGTGAACGGTGATCAGCGGCCCGAGCACGAGCGCGAAGCCGATGATCATCACCAGTATCGAAGGCGATTCGCTCACGTCAGGCTATCTCCAGCATTTCCATGGCTCGCACGCGGGTTTCCGCATCCAGCGCCAGAACGTCATCCAGCGAATGCGGGGCGACAGGCAGGCCGCGGGAAAGCATCCGTTCCACATGGGCGGCAATATTGGTGAAAGTGAGGCGCCCGCCAAGAAAAGCGTCGACCGCCACTTCATTGGATGCGTTGAGCACCGCGGGCGCCGCACCGCCCGCCTGGGCCGCCTCTCGTGCAAGGCGCGTCGCGGGGAAACGCAATTCGTCAGGCGCATGGAAAGTGAGGCTGCCGATGGCGGCAAGGTCGAGCGGGCCGCAAGGGGTTTCCATCCGGCGCGGCCAGGCCAGCACCGATGCGATCGGCACGCGCATGTCCGAGGGACCAAGTTGCGCCAGGCTCGATCCGTCGCGGAACTCGACCAGCGAATGAACGATCGATTGCGGATGGACCACGATGCGCAGCCGATCCAGGCCGACCGGGAACAAGTGGTAGGCCTCGATCAGTTCGAGCCCCTTGTTCATCATCGTGGCGGAATCGACGCTGATCTTGGCGCCCATGTCCCAATTGGGGTGGCGCACCGCTTCCTGCGGCGTGGCGCCGGCCAGGCGTTCCTGCGGCCAATCGCGGAACGGGCCTCCGCTCGCGGTTAGCGTGATCGATCGGACGTCGGCCCTGTCATTCCCTGCAAGGCACTGAAAGATCGCATTATGTTCCGAATCGACCGGCAGCAGCGTGGCGCCGTGACGAGCGACCGCAGCGGTCATCACATCGCCGGCGGACACTAGTGCCTCCTTATTGGCCAGGCCCACGATACCGCCCTGCTCGATCGCCGCCATGGTCGGGCCGAGCCCGGCACAGCCGACGATCGCGGCAATCGTGATGTCCGCGCCCCGCGCAGCGGCTTCGCACAACGCCTGCCGGCCGGCGGCAGCTTCGATGCCGCTACCGGCAAGTGCCTCGCGCAGTTCGGGCAGGCATGCCTCGTCCGCGATCACGGCAAGCTCGGCTCCGAATTCGCGGGCGAGCACCGCCAGTTCCCATGCCCGGCTATTGGCGGTCAGCACCCGGACTTTCCAATCGTCCCGGTTGCGCCGGACGAGATCCAGCGTCGAACCGCCGATCGATCCGGTGGCGCCAAGGATCGTGATAGTACGCGGATTCACAGCCTACCCCATACCACGGGACGTAGCGAGAATGACCCCGTTCAAAAGCAGAACCGGAAGCAGGCCGTCGATCCGATCGAACAAGCCTCCATGGCCGGGTATCAGGTTTCCGGAGTCCTTCACGCCAGCGCGGCGCTTCATCCAGCTTTCGAAGAAATCGCCTGTCTGAGCCAATACCGCCGCAAACAGGCCGAACGCGAACAGCGGCAGGACCAGTCCGAGCGAGGTGCTGGACCCACTGCCGGAAAACAATGCCGGCAAAACCGCAACCAAGCCAGCTGCGGCCATCCCGCCCAGCAGGCCGGACCAGGTCTTCGAAGGGCTGATTGCAGGCGCAATCTTCGGTCCGCCGAACGTGCGGCCGGAAAAATAGGCTCCTACATCCGTCGCAATCACGAGCATGAGGGGGAAAAGGGCTTCATCGGGTCCCTGGGCACGAAGAATCAACAGGGCCAAGGAAGCGGCGCCCACGTAGAGAGCGCCCGCTACTGACCACAGCAGGCGTCCGGAAAAAGACGGCGTGAACGCAAGGAACAGCCGGGTCCATTCCAGCAACACGCCCAGAGCCACCAGCGTGACGAAGGCGGACCAAGCCCAGCCACCCAGCCACAGCGCGAAACCCGCGACCGCGATCATCACCACGGCGGACACGATGCGGACGGGCAGATCGCTCGACGCACCGACGCGAGGCATTCGTTCAACGCCCGCCAAAGCGTCTCTCTCTGTCCGCAAAGGCAGCCAATGCCTGTTCGAGATGCTCGAGCGTGAAATCGGGCCAGAGGATATTGGTGAAATAGAGCTCGGCATAGGCCGATTGCCACAACAGGAAGTTCGACAGCCGCTCCTCGCCCGAGGTGCGGATGAGGAGGTCGAGCGGCGGAAGATCGGCCGTATCGAGCTCGGCCGCGATCGTCTCCGGCGTGATGGGCCCCTTCTCCGCCGCCTTGCTCGCCGCACGAGCGATTTCCTGCTGCGATCCGTAGTTCAGCGCGACCGCCAGCGTGCCGCTCCGCGCATGAGCGGTCTTCGCCAGCGCATCTTCAATCAGCTTGACAAGATCTGGCGCCAGAACCTTGTAATCGCCGATGATCTTCAAGCGTACATCATTGGCGATGAATTCCGCAAGATCGCTCTTTATGAAGCGTCGCATCAGTCCCATCAGATCGTCGATCTCGTCTTCGGGACGTTTCCAATTCTCCGAGGAAAAGGCGTAAAGGGTAAGCGCATCGAGTCCGGTGCGGCGCAGCCCGCGCACCATGCGGCGCACTGCTTCCACGCCGCGCTGATGGCCGACCGCGCGCGGCAGGCGGCGCTTCTTGGCCCAGCGCCCATTGCCGTCCATGATGATCGCCACATGGCGCGCGCCATGCCCGCCACCGGCCGTGCCGAAAGCGTACTGGGCCGTGGCTTCGGCCCCCCTTCCCTGCTCGGGGAGCATCGGGGGCGCAGCATCGCTCACTGGGTGAGGATTTCCTTTTCCTTCGCTTCAGCGGCCGCATCGGTTTCGCCGACATATTTGTCGGTCAGCTTCTGGACCTCGTCTTCCAGACGCTTGCGGTCATCCTCGCTGATCTCCTTCTTCTTCTCGTCGTCCTTCAACGCTTCCATGCCATCGCGACGGACGTTGCGGATCGCGATCTTGGCCTTCTCGGCATATTGCCCGGCCAGCTTGGCGAGTTCCTTGCGGCGATCCTGCGTGAGATCCGGGATCGGCAAGCGCAGCGTCTGCCCGTCGATGATCGGATTGAGGCCGAGCCCGGCATGGGCGATGCCCTTTTCGACCGGGATCAGGTTGGACTTGTCCCACACCTGCACCGAAAGCATGCGCGGCTCCGGCGCGGATACGGTGGCGACCTGGTTCAGCGGCATCATCGCGCCATAGACTTCGACCTGCACCGGATCGAGCAGCGCGACATTGGCGCGGCCAGTCCGCAGGCCGGAAAGATCACTTTTGAGCGCTTCGACCGCGCCATGCATCCGACGCTCGACGTCGGCCTTGTCATACTTCGCCATCAGGCTTCCTCCTGCACGATGGTTTGCGTTCCTTGCCCGGCCAAGACCTTGGCCAGATTGCCTTTCTCGCGGATCGAGAAGACGACGATCGGGATGCTGTTCTCCCGGCAGAGCGCCACGGCGGCCGCGTCCATCACTTTCAGATTGTCCGACAGGACCTTGTCGTAGGAAATCGTTTCGAACCGCTGAGCCGTCGGATTCTTCTTCGGATCGCTGTCATAGACCCCATCGACGCTGGTACCCTTGAACAAGGCATCGCAGCCCATTTCGGCTGCGCGCAGCGCTGCGCCCGTATCGGTTGTGAAGAACGGGTTGCCCGTGCCGGCAGCGAAGATCACGATCCGGCCCTTCTCCAGATGGCGGGTCGCGCGGCGGCGGATATAGGGTTCGCATACCGTCGCCATCGGAATGGCCGACTGCACGCGGGTCTGCACGCCGAGATTCTCGAGCGCGTTCTGCATCGCGAGCGCGTTCATCACCGTGGCCAGCATGCCCATGTAGTCGCCCGTGCCACGATCGAGCCCGCGCGCAGCGCCGGCCACGCCGCGAAAGATATTGCCGCCGCCGATCACCATGCAGATTTCGAGGCCCGTATCCTTGGCTGCCTTCACTTCCTCCGCCAAGCGCGTGACGAAAGCGGGATCGATGCCGAACTGCTGCTCGCCCATCAACACCTCGCCCGAAAGCTTGAGCAGGATGCGCTTGTGCTTGGGCAATGGCATGGAGTTCGATCTCGAAATTGCGGGAAGGCGCGGCCCTTATAAAGCGCCGCATGACGCTGCCAAGGGGCCTGCGCCAGCGTCCAGAGAATAAAGATAGCAGGCCGATAGAGACGAAAAGGGCCCCGGCCGCCGAAGCAGCGCGGAGCCCCTGCCTTGACTTGGCCTATCAGACGCCGGCGGCGGCGGCCACTTCGGCGGCGAAGTCGGTTTCTTCCTTCTCGATGCCCTCACCGAGCTGGAACCGGACATAGTCCTTCAGCACGATCTTGGCGCCGGCAGCCTTGCCGGCCTGCTCGACGACCTGCGCGATCGGGGTCTTGTTGTCCATGACGAACACCTGGCTGAGCAGCGCATTGTCCTTGGCGTACTTGGCCACCGCGCCGTCGACCATCTTGGCCTGGACTTCCGCGGGCTTGCCGCTCTCGGCCGCCTTCTCGGCCGCGATCTTGCGTTCGCGAGAGATCAACTCGGCATCGAGATCCTCGGCGTTGAGCGCCAGCGGAAAGGCAGCGGCAATGTGCATCGCGATCTGCTTGCCCAGCGCGTCGAGCGTGTCCGCGCTCGCTTCGCTTTCCAGAGCGACGAGCACGCCGATCTTGCCCAGATTCGGCGCAGCAGCATTGTGCATGTAGGGAATGATCGCACCCTTCTCGACCTGCACGGTCTTCATCCGGCGCAGCTGCTGGTTCTCACCGATCGTCGCGACATTATTGGTCAGCTTGTCGGAAACCGAACCGCCATCCGGATAGGCGGCAGACTTCAGCGCCTCGATGTCGTCGGACGGCTGCCCGAGAGCGACCGCGGTCGCCTTGCGCACGAAGTCCTGGAACTGATCGTTCTTGGCGACGAAATCGGTCTCGGAGTTCACTTCCAGAGCGACGCCGCGATTGCCGGCAACGGCGAGGCCGACGAGGCCTTCCGCCGCCGTGCGGCTGGACTTCTTCTGGGCAGCGGCCAGGCCCCTGGCACGCAGCGCGTCAACCGCGGCTTCGAGATCACCATTCGTCTCGTCCAGCGCCTTCTTGCAATCCATCATGCCGGCGCCTGTGCGCTCGCGCAGATTCTTCACGTCAGCGGCGGTGTAAGCAGCCATCGGAAATGTCCTTTTGATATTGAGTGGCGCCAGCCCGGCGACGGGCCGGCGCATATTTCGCAATTATGCCGGTTCTATGACGCTCAAGCGTTCTCGGCAGTCGTGTCTTCAGCTGCGACGTCCTCGGCCGGCGGCAGATCCAACGCACCGATATCGGCACCCGAATCGACGATCGCGCCCCGACCGCCCGTCTGGGCAGCGGCAGCGATCGCTTCGCAATAGAGGCGCACGGCACGGCTCGCGTCGTCATTGCCCGGGATCGGGAACGCGATGCCCGACGGATCGACGTTGGTGTCGAGCACGGCGATGACGGGAATGCCGAGCACATTGGCTTCCTTGATCGCCAGCTCTTCCATGTTGGCGTCGATCACGAACATCACGTCCGGAATGCCGCCCATGTCGCGAATGCCGCCGAGCGAAAGCTGGAGCTTGTCGTGCTTGCGGGTGAGGTCGAGGATTTCCTTCTTGGTGAAGCCCGAGGTGTCACCCGACAGCTGCTCCTCGATCGACTTCAAGCGCTTGATCGAACCGGAGATCGTCTTCCAGTTGGTGAGCATGCCGCCCAGCCAGCGATGATTGACGTAGTACTGGCCGCAAGCCTTCGCGGCATCCGCGATCGGGTCCTGTGCCTGGCGCTTGGTGCCGACGAACAGCACCTTGCCGCCGGCGCGAACCGTGGCTGAAACGAAGTCCAGAGCGCGCGCGAAAAGCGGCACGGTCTGCGACAGGTCGATGATGTGAACACCGTTGCGGGCGCCGAAGATATACGGCTTCATCCGCGGGTTCCAACGGTGGGTCTGGTGGCCGAAATGCGCACCGGCCTCGATCAATTGCTGCATGGTGACGGTAGGAGCCGCCATAGGTATTTCCTTTCCGGTTTCGCCTCTGGAAAGCTGGAACCGTGCGGCTGCTCCGCTGCGGCACCGGGATTTTGTGCTTCCCATGTGGATTGCAGACACGAACGCGGACCGCACGCCCGTTTACGTGAAAGCGCGTGCCCCTTAGACCGCAATCCCGCGGAAATCCAGCCCTAATCGGTCAGATATACGGCTGCGCCGAAAGGTGCCGATTTTGCGCTTGACGCTTTGGAACAAATAGTGAACATTCCATTACATCGACAGCTTGTGGAGAACGCCGGCTAGACGGGTTGGTTATCCACAAGCCAGGCACAGGCACTCCACGGGTTTCACGACGATGTCGGGCGATGTGGGAATAGCGACAAGGGCTCAGTCATGATCGGCTTCGGTATCACTCTGCTGCTTTCCATCACTTTTCTTGCTGCCATCGCCGTGCTCGTTCCTTCGCTGATGCAGGCATGGCGCGCCTATGGTGCATTGAATCACGCCCTCTCGCTCTGCCGGGATGATCGCATGGTGATGGTAAGCGTGGCTGACAATGCGAAGCGCACGCCTCGGCCCCGTCGGCATATGCGCGGCGCAGTGCGGCCTATTCAGCCGGCCCGGACCGGCGCGCTGTGCGCTGCCGCTTGACCTTGGAATAGCTGATGATCCCATAGGGCATCAAGGCGAGGTAGACGCAGCAGATGCCCACCAGAGTCCACCAGGGCTCGGTGAGCAGGGCGGCTGCGGCGAGGCCGACCACGGCCAGCATCTCGAGCCTGACATTCCGCCTTGGTCGTAGCGAGCCCCAACTCAACGTGGCAAGATTCGAGATCATCAGGAAAGCGATCAGCACCAGCCAGCCGCCTACGAAGACCGGCTCGCGAAATTCCGGCTGCCCGCTCGCGATCCAGAGGAACATCGGCAGAAAGGCAAGCCCTGCGCCGACCGGTGCGGGAACGCCCGTAAGAAAGCCGGCGGATTTATGGGGCTGATGATCCATGTCGATCTGCGCGTTGAAGCGCGCCAACCGCAGCGCACAACAGATGGCGAAAGCCAGGGAAGCAAGCCAACCCACGCGTGGCAGGTCCTGCAACGACCACAGGAACAGGATCAGCGCAGGAGCGACGCCGAAGGACAGCGAATCCGCCAAGCTGTCGAGTTCTGCGCCGAAGCGCGATTCCGCCTTGAGCAGGCGGGCGATTCGTCCATCGATCCCGTCGAGCAAGCCCGCAACGATCACCGCCGCAACGGATTTCTCCCAATCGCCCACGATGGCGAAACGGATGCCGGTCAGTCCGGCGCACAAGGCCGCGGCGGTTACCGCGTTCGGCGCGAGCGCGCGCAAGGTCAGGCCGCGTCTCAGCCTGGGCTCGCGCTCGGACCCGAAATCGGTCACTGGTTGATGCCCTCGATCAGGCGCTGCTTGCCGATTTCACCCAGGACGGTTTCTCCGGCGATGATCTTCTGCCCCAGGACCACGCAGGAATCCGTGCCCTTCGGCAGATAGACATCCACCCGGCTCCCGAAACGGATCAGGCCGACGCGCTGGCCGGCGGCAAGGATATCGCCGGGCTTCACGAACGGGACGATACGCCGCGCGACGAGGCCGGCGATCTGCGTGAAACCGATCGCCAGGCCATCGGCCCGTTCGATCAGGATATGCTGGCGCTCGTTCTCCTCGCTCGCCTTATCGAGATCGGCGTTGAGGAACTTGCCCGGGATATAGACCAGACGGCGCACCGTGCCGCCTACCGGGGCACGGTTGATGTGGACATCGAACACGCTCATGAAAATGGAAATGCGCGTGACCGGCCCCGCACCCAGCCCGCGCGTCCCGCTGCCATCGTCGACCTGTAGCTCGCGCGGCGGCTCCACCTCGGATATCAGCGAGACGAGCCCGTCGGCAGGCGCGATGATCAGCTTGTCATCCTGCGGCACAACCCGTTCCGGATCGCGGAAGAAAGCGAGCACGCCCAATGTCAGGAAGGCGAGCGGCCAGGCGATCGTCTCCCACGCCATGAACGCCGCCAAAAGGGAAAGCGCCGCTGCGATGAGGCCGAATTTCCGACCCTCAGGATGGATTGCGGGCCATTGCCAGGCTGCTTCGCCCCGTCCGCGATTGTTCAACTGTTCTCCGGCCATCGGCCCCATCTAGGGGTGTGAGGCCCGCGCCACAAGCGCAATAGAACGGTGCGCTCCATCGCGAACGCCCGGCCCCGGCCGTCGCCCCTGCCCTGTGGTTCCTGAGGGGACACGTCATCGCCTGGTGGGACAGGACGTCCCCGCCCTGGCGCCGCGACCCCAGGCACGCGGAAATCCGGCCGGCTCGAAGCGATCCCGAATGCGAACAGGCAGAGCCGCCCGGCTTTAAGACGTTGGTTAACAATTCCTCATATAAGCGCGGCATCCAGAGAGCCGGAGCAGATTGATGGAGCGTATGATCGCGCAGCATTTTCGGATGCAGCGATACTGGTTGGAGATTGCGGGGCAGGTCCCCGTCTATGCCGGCCTGCTGCTGACCCTGCTGCTGACAGCCGTCATCGTCTCGCAGAACGGCATGCCTTTCCCGTTCTCGAACATCTATACCAACCTGGATCTCTATCCGAAGGGCTTCTTCCTGTTCCTGATCGTGGACGGAACGATCCAGCTCGCGCGGAACCGCCCCGACAGTCCGGTTTCCTTCCTCTGGGCGCGCTACAGCGCCCCGCCGATGATCGCGCTCTTCTTCGAGCGCCTGCCGCTGCTGCTGGTGCTGCTCATCTTCCTGCCGGTCTTCGCGCTCCTCAAACCGATGATCCCGGTGCTCCATCCCTATGAATGGGACTTGGCACTGACCCATTGGGACCGGGCGATCTTCTTCGGCGTCGATCCGTGGCGAATCCTGCAGCCGGTGCTCGGCTATCCGATCGTCACCGCCGCGCTCGCGGTTTCCTACCATGCCTGGTTCGGCCTCGTATATCCCGGCGGCCTCGTCCTGCTCTACGCGAAGCACGCGGAAGCCATCCGCCGTCAGTACTTCCTCAGCTTCATGCTGGTCTGGATCGTGGGCGGCTTCCTGCTCGCCGCCCTGCTCTCCAGCGTGGGGCCCTGCTTCATGGAGCCGCTTTTGGGCAATGCCCATTTCGCCGAGCAGATGGCCTATCTCCACCAGGCGAACGAGCGCATTCCGATCGTCGTGCTCGACGTACAGGCGAAGCTGCTCAACAACTATCTGATCAACGGACCCGGCCATGGGCTCGGAATCACTGCAATGCCTTCGATGCATGTGGCTATGGCCTTCCTGTTCTTCCTCGGCATCCGCCATGTTTCACCGCTCGCCGGCCGCATCTTCTTCGGCTTCTTCGTGCTGATCTGGGTCGCCTCGGTGCACCTCGGCTATCACTACGCGCTGGACGGGCTGGTTTCCGTGATTCTCACCTGGGCCGTGTGGCGTGCCTCGGCCGCCCTGATCACGTGGTGGGACAGGGTGGCGATGCCTGCGCTGGCAAAATCCACGCCAAGCTCCGAAATACCGGTGCCGGCCGATTGCTGATCGGCAAGTCCAACTGTCCAATAGGGCGGCGGTGGTGGACAGGGCTGGATTCGAACCAGCGTACGCTCACGCGGGCAGATTTACAGTCTGCTGCCTTTAACCACTCGGCCACCTGTCCACACCATTGCCGGTGACGGGTTGCCCCGCAAATAAACGGGCATTTGTGGCGCCCGCTTGGCCGAGAGGCGGCTCAATGGCGAAGCGGCGCTTGCCTGTCAATGGGGCGGCTGGCAGGAAACCCGCCAATAATATCAAGCCAGGAGCATTCATGTCGAAAAGCGGCAACAAGCGTGCGTTGCGTGGTCGTGCAGGGCGCATGCAGGGCGGGCGCGGAAGCGGGAAGTCCGGCCGGGCGGCCACTCGCCTGTGGGGCAGGCATGCAGTGGAAGCCGCTCTGCTCAACCCGGACCGCCAGCATCGCAAGCTGTGGGCGACGCATGACGGCGTGGAATCGCTCGACGGCGAGCTGCCGGCGGATTTCCCGCTGGAATACGCATCCGCCCAGGATCTAGCCCGGCTGGTGCCGCGCGATGCGCCGCATCAGGGCCTGGTGCTGGAATGCGAACCGCTGGTGGATCTCCATCTCGACGAAGTGCTCGATGCCG
Organism: uncultured Erythrobacteraceae bacterium; assembly: GCA_946482075.1. The sequence goes on along the minus strand of CAMLQG010000053.1, from coordinate 6,582 downwards.
AAGCCGGTCGGCCCATCCTCGTGCTCGACCAGGTGACAGACCCGCACAATGTCGGCGCAATTCTCCGCTCCGCCGCCGCCTTCGATGTCTGCGCCATCGTGACGCAGGACCGCCATGCGCCGCCGGAATCGGGCGCGCTCGCCAAATCGGCCTCTGGCGCGCTGGAAATCGTGCCTTGGGTGCGCGTGGTCAATCTCGCCCGCGCGCTGGAGGAAATCGCCGAGGCCGGATATTGGCGGATCGGCCTGGCGGGCGAAGCGGAAATGACGCTGGCCGAGGCTTTGCCGCAAGGACCGGTCGCGCTCGTCCTCGGCGCGGAAGGAGAGGGGATGCGGCAGAACATCGCCGCCCATTGCGACACACTGGCGCGCCTGCCGATCAGCGCAGCGATGGAAAGCCTCAACGTATCCAACGCCACGGCAATCGCGCTATATGCGGTGGCGACACGCAAGAACTGACGAACAACAGGGAACGCAAGGGGGTAACGATGCTGCATGAGACCATCTGGCGCCGCGCCGCGGCTTGTATCGTGGCGATCGGCGTCGCCGCGCTGCTGTCGGCCTGCCTCCTAGCTCCGGGACGCTTCGTTTCCACGCTCGACATTCGCAAGGATGGCCAGTTCACATTCACCTATAAAGGCGAGATCCACCTGCTCGCGCTGAGCAAGCTGGCGGAGGAAGCGGCGCCCGACGCATTCACCGCGAACCCCTGCTACGATGACGACAGCGGCGAGACGCGGGACTGCACCAAGGACGAGATCGCCAAGCAGAAGGCCGAATGGAACGAAGGCAAGGCCGCGCGGGAAGAGAAGCGCAAGCAGGACAATGAGCAAATGCGTGCGATGCTGGGCGGCATCGATCCGTCCAATCCCAAGGCGGCCGACGAACTGGCCGCGCGCCTGCGCCGCCAGGCCGGATGGAAACGCGTCGACTACAAGGGCGACGGGCTGTTCGATGTCGATTTCACGCTCACCAGCAAGGCTGCGCACGATTTCGCCTTCCCGACCATGGAACGCTTTCCGATGGCCAATCCCTTCGTGCTGATGGCGGTCCGCAACGATGGGAGCCTGCGGATCGATGCACCCGCCTTTGCGGGAACCGCGGCCGATCCGCTGAAGATGATGATGCTGGGCAAGGCCGGGGACGAAAGCGCCGACGGTACCAAGCTGCCCAAGCTCGATGGCCAGTTCACCATCACCACCGATGCGAAGATCATGGCCAACAACACGGATGAAGGCCCTCAGGCGGATGCCAGCCTCGGCCAGAGGCTGCACTGGATCATCGGCCCGAGCGGCCAGGCGGCCCCGATGGCCCTGCTCCAGCTGGGGAAGTAGGCGCCCTGCGCCCATCCATGGTGATGAGGCCCGTCGAGAACCTCGGGAGAACTTGTCGAAGCGTGTCCTGAGCGGCTGGCTTGCCCCGGGGAGGCTGCTCAGGATGAGCGGAAACGGGTCTCGCCCCAACAAGAAACGCCGCGCTTGCCTGGAAGCAAACGCGGCGCCTTGAATAAGTGTCGGCCTCCTACGCGGGTGGCCGATCCGTCACTGGATCAGTTGACCGAATCCTTGAGGCCCTTGCCGGCCTTGAACTTCGGCTGAGTCGAAGCCTTAATGGTCATCGGTTCGCCGGTGCGCGGGTTACGGCCCGTGGAAGCCTTGCGCTTGGCGACCGAGAAGGTGCCGAAACCGACCAGACGAACTTCGTCACCCTTCGACAGGGCCGAAGTGATGGAGTCGAAAACGCTTTCGACGGCCTTGGTCGCATCGCTGCGGGTGAGACCGCTGGCATCGGCAACGGCGCTGATCAGATCGTTCTTGTTCATGGTTTTCCTAAACCCCCTACCTTGTGAAAATCGGTCGACGTGGATTCGCCTCTCAGAAGAGGCCGGGAATTGAGCGGGTTTTCTTCAGGCTGTCAAAGGCAAAAGGGGCGTAAAAGCGCCCTTTTCTCCAATTATCCGACGGGTTTTCGACGAGTTGAGCAATTAACCAAGAGCACTCGGGGTTCTCACCCGGCCTGAACGCCGGATGAAGCTTCCGATTCGCTGCATTGCAACATTAAATCAATGGGCTGTCGGCGCGCCCGCACCCGAAACGGGGGCCGGGCTCGGCTGGGTCGCAAGATCGTCCGCCTCAGTCCATTCGATGGCCGCGGGAACGGTCATCAAGGCCCGCTCCAGCACCTCGTCGACATGGCTTACCGGCACGATCTCGAGCCCCTCGGTGACGTTCGCCGGGATCTCGGCGAGGTCCTTCCGGTTCTCCTCCGGGATCAGCACGGTGCGGATCCCGCCGCGAAGGGCGGCCAGCAGCTTTTCCTTGAGTCCGCCTATTGGCAGCACACGTCCGCGCAGCGTCACTTCGCCCGTCATGGCGACGTCGGGGCGCACCGGGATGCCTGTGAGCGAGGACACGATGGACGTGACCATGCCGATGCCCGCCGAAGGGCCATCCTTGGGCACCGCCCCTTCGGGCAGGTGGATATGGATGTTCTTGCGCTGGAAGATGGACGGCTTGATGCCATAGGCCGGGGCGCGCGCCTTCACGAAGCTGAAGGCCGCCTGCACGCTCTCGTTCATCACTTCGCCGAGCTTGCCGGTGGTCCGCACTTCGCCCTTGCCGGGAACGGTGACGCTTTCGATCGTCAGCAGTTCACCGCCGACCTCGGTCCAGGCGAGGCCCGTGACCGCACCAACCTGCGCTTCCTCGTCCGAGATGCCGTGGCGGAACTTCCGCACGCCAGCATAGTCGCCGAGATTCTCGGGCGTGATGGTGACGGTTTCCGCCTTCTTCTCCAGGATCGCACGCAGGCTCTTGCGGGCCAGCCGAGCGATCTCGCGTTCCAGCGTGCGGACGCCGGCTTCGCGAGTGTAATAGCGGATCAGGTCGCGCAAGCCGTCCTCGGCCAGCACGAACTCGCCCTTGCGCAGTCCATGCGCGGCGATCTGCTTGGGAATCAGGTGGCTCTTGGCGATCTCGACCTTCTCGTCCTCGGTGTAGCCTTCGAGCCGGATGATCTCCATGCGGTCGAGCAGCGGCTGCGGCAGGTTGAGGCTGTTGGCCGTGGTGACGAACATCACGTCCGACAGGTCGATATCCAGTTCCAGATAATGATCCTGGAACTTTGCGTTCTGTTCCGGATCGAGCACTTCGAGTAGCGCGGAGGCCGGATCGCCGCGGAAATCCTGGCCGAGCTTGTCGATTTCATCCAGCAGGAAGAGCGGATTCGAGGTGCCGGCCTTGCGCAGATTGGTTACGATCTTGCCCGGCAGCGAGCCGATATAGGTGCGGCGGTGGCCGCGGATCTCGGCTTCGTCGCGCACGCCGCCTAGCGACTGGCGCACGAACTGGCGGCCCGTCGCCTTGGCGATCGACTTGCCGAGCGAGGTCTTGCCGACGCCGGGAGGACCCACGAGGCACAGGATCGGCCCCTTCAGCTTGTTGGTGCGAGCCTGGACCGCGAGATATTCGACGATCCGCTCCTTGACCTTCTCGAGCCCGAAGTGATCCTCGTCCAACACGGCCTGGGCCTTGGCGATGTCGCGCTTCAGCTTGGACTTCTTGCCCCAGGGCAGGCCCAGCAGCACGTCGAGATAGTTGCGGATCACGGTCGCTTCCGCGCTCATCGGCTGCATGGTGCGCAGCTTCTTGATTTCGGACGTCGCCTTCGCCTTGGCTTCCTTGGAAAGCTTCAGCGTCTCGATCTTTTGCTGCAGCTCGGCGATTTCGTCGCCATCCTCGCCATCGCTGCCACCCAGCTCCGACTGAATCGCCTTGAGTTGTTCGTTGAGGTAATACTCGCGCTGCGTCTTCTCCATCTGGCGTTTCACGCGCCCGCGGATCTTGCGTTCCACCTGCAGGACGGAAAGCTCGCCCTCCATGAAGGAATAGACCATCTCCATGCGCTTGAGTGGGTCGAGTTCGGTCAGCAATGCCTGCTTGTCGGAGACCTTGGCATTGAGATTGGCCGCGATCGTGTCCGCCAGCTTGGCAGCATCGTCGATGTCGGCGAGCTGCTGGCCTAGATCCTCGGGCAGCTTCTTGTTGAGCTTGGCATATTCGCCGAACTGCTCGACCACGCTGCGCATCATCGCGGAGACTTCGGTGCCCGCCGCCGTTTCCGGTTCCAGCACTTCCACCTGGGCGACCACGAAATCGCGTTCGTCGCGCATGCTGACGAGCTTGGCACGGTGATGGCCTTCGACCAGCACGCGCACAGTGCCATCGGGCAGCTTCAGAAGCTGCAGGACCTGCGCGATCACGCCGAAATCGTAGAGATCCTCGGTGCCCGGATCGTCACAGCCTGGATCGAGCTGCGCAAGCAGGAAGATGTCCTTGTCGCCCGCCATCACTTCCTCGAGCGCGGCGACGGATTTTTCCCGCCCGACGAACAGCGGTACCACCATGCCGGGGAACACCACGATATCGCGCAGAGGCAGGAGAGGAAGCAGAGTCATGCAGTCAATGTCCAGCAAGAGTTCGAACCGCGCCGCCCATGCGGGAAGCGGCCATCATGCCCTAAATATGGTATGCGCCCAGCGGCCCGCAATGGGCGCATTGTGCAATGCGGTGGACAGGGGGTGGTTCGCCCAGTTGGCACTGTCCTGGAAGAAAACTCCGTCTCTCGAAAATTACAATATTTTACAATGCCTTATGGAATATTTTCGCGGAGCGATCACGGCACCGGTATGGACAGGTTCTACTCTTGTAGGACAGTCCTGATGCAATCTGTGACTAGATTGTAACGAAGCTTCCGCGTTCCATTCATGCCGAGCGAAGTCGAGACATCGCGCGCAACGTGTCGACTTCGCCCGATAGGAACAGGGCTTCCTGGCTATCCGCCTTCAATTCATGCCTGGAAAATTGAAGCCCGGCGGCAGCCCCATGCCCTGCTGGATGCGCTGCATTTCCGCGCCGCTGGCCTGATCGGCCTTGCCGCGCGCATCGTTGAAGGCGGCGGCGATCAGGTCTTCCAGCATCTGCTTGTCATCAGGCTTCATCAGGCTGTCATCGATCGAAACGCCCAGAATCCGGCCCTTCGCACTGCAACGGATCTTCACCAGCCCGCCGCCGGAGACGCCTTCCACCTCGATCGTATCCAGCTTGGACTGAGCGTCGGTCATCTGCTTCTGGATGGTCTCGGCCGCTGCCTGGGCCGCCTTGATCATCTCTTCCATCGATTTCATGCGCGTATGCTCCAATTCCTGTCGCCCGCGGGGGGCGTGTCGTTCTCTTCGAGGATCTCGGCCTCCGGAAATATTGTCAGGGCAGCTTCCACCAGCGGTTCGCGGCGCAGCGAAGCCGATTCTTCGGCCTTGCGCGCTTCATCCCGCTCCCTCAGCGAAGGTGCGCCTTCGCCCTCCCCCAATTCCACTTCCCAGGGCGTCCGCGTGACATCCTGCAAGGCCTTGCGGATATTCGCGGCCGGATTGTCGGCCATCCCCGGAACAAGCGCGAAGGTCAGCTTGCCGGGCACAAGCGCGATCACCCGCACCCAATCCCGCATCTGCTGGGCGACCAGCAACTGGCCCGCACGATCCACCTGATCGACAAGGTCCGGCCAGTTCACCGAAGCGACCGGCGCCGAACCCCCGGCTTCCTCACTTGAAGAAGCTCCACCCGATGAAACCGGCGCGGCGATGCCATGGGCGGCCATTTCTTCCAGCCTGCGGACGAGCGAGCCCGGATCGGGCATGTCGGCGGCATGCATCACGCGCAGCAGCGCCATCTGCGCCGCTACCAGCGGATCGGGCGCGATGCGCACTTCGTCATGGCCCTTGAGGAAGAGCTGCCACAGCCGGTGAAGCTGCGCGGCGCTCAATCTCTCGGCCCATTGCTCGATAGCCGCGCGTTCTTCCGCCGTCGGTCCGTCAGCTCCGCTGCGGCCGATCTGGGCGACCGTGATGCGGTGCGTGAGGTCCATCAGCGAGCGCAGCAGTGCAAGCGGCTCCACCCCGAGCGCATATTGCCGTTCCACGCCGTCCAGCAACTCACGCGGATCGCCAGCCAGGATCGCGGCCAGCAGAGTGCGCTGCACGCTCTTGTCCGCCAGGCCGAGCATGTCGCGCACCTGCTCCGCCGTGACCTTGCTCTCCGCATCGAGATCGGCATGGGCAATGGCTTGGTCGAGGATCGAAAGCCCGTCGCGCGACGATCCTTCCGCCGCGCGTGCGATGAGATCAAGCGCCTCGGTCTCCGCCTGGACACCTTCCCTGGTACAGATGTCCGCGAATTGCGTCGCCAATAGTGCGACGGGGATTCTTCGCAGGTCGAAGCGCTGGCAACGCGACAGGACGGTAACGGGCAGCTTGTCCGCCTCCGTCGTCGCGAAGAGGAATTTCACATGCGGAGGCGGTTCCTCAAGAGTCTTCAGCAAGGCATTGAATGCATTGCGCGACAACATGTGAACTTCGTCGATGATGTAGATCTTGTAGCGCGCGGAAACGGCGGCATAGCGCACCGCTTCGATGATCTCGCGCACATCGTCCACGCCTGTATGGCTGGCGGCGTCCATCTCGATCACGTCGATATGGCGGCCTTCCGCGATCGCCCTGCTCACGCAGCGTCTTCAGGGCGCCGACATC
>CAMLQG010000052.1 GCA_946482075.1 uncultured Erythrobacteraceae bacterium | reverse complement strand
GAAGCCCGCGCATATAGTCGCGTTCATCCCCGAAATCATGCAGGCCGGTGATCTTCGCGGCGGTTTCGTGCAGGTAATCCTCGCTGCCGAGGAAGCGGGCAGGCGCCTTCATCGCGCCGTTCCCATCACCTGGCGGATGGCGGGCAGGAGCGCCTGGCAGGCGTCTTCATGCATTTCCGCGGACGGGTAATAGAGATTGTGGCTTTCATGGAGATGGGCGAATTCCTGCCCGATCGAACCGAAGCCGACATCGCCGATCGGCTGGCCGGTGAAGCGGTTGATCAGCGGCGCGCCCATGCCCCGGCCACTGAGGCATTCGACATAGGCGTCGCATCGCTCGATCGCGGCACGCGCGGTGGCGGCATCGATCAGTTGCGGAAAGTCGCCCATCAGCCCCTCGATGAAATGCTGCTCGTCCACCCCGGCGGCGCGCTGGGCGGATTGGGCGGCGATGGCGGCCTGGTCGATCGTGTAGTCCTGGCCGCGGCGGGAGAACCAGAAGAAGATCACCGGTACCGTGAGCGCATCGATCAGCTTCGTCGCATTGCCGATCCAGCTCTGCCGCGTTTCCGCGACATAGGTCATTGCCCGATCCAGCCCTTCGTCCACCGCGCGCATCCAGGCATTGGAGGAGGTGACCTTCTCGCCCGTGCCGCGTTCGCGGACGAACTCGATGTGACCGTCGGCGACGAAGCGGGAATTGGATTCCTGCCGCGCCGACATGCACTGGAACACCACGAAGCGGCCGCGATTCATCGCCTCGATCAGCGCGGGATATTGCAGGTAGAAGCCCGGCCCGACGCCGCCGGTGCCGAGGTTGAGCGCGTCGAGACCGGTCGCTTGCGCCACCAGATCGGGATAGGGGTGCTGCGCATAGCAGCCGAAGGTCTGCGCGGCGCCGACGCAGCTGAAGAACGAGCCTTGGGGCGCCGCGAAAGGATCGAGCGCCGGCCCTCGGAAAGGCACGTCGCACCCATCCACATGGAACATCCGGTAATCGACGATCGCTTCGTCGCGGGACTGGTAATCGGCGAAGAACTGCACGCGGCTCTCCTTATGGTACCGGCCCTGGGAAAACGGAACCGTGTGCGCTCAGTCGCGTGTCACCACATCCACCCGCAGGCGGGAGAGGCGCAGCGTGGCGATCTTCCATTCGCCGCCCTCCTTGCGATAGGTCTCGTGATAATGGCCCCACCCATCGAGCGAGGCGATAGGGGCATCATCCGGCATCGTCAGCCGGTCCACCATCGGGAAGATGGCGGATGCTTCGGTCTCGCTGTGGATCTCGATCTCGGCGATATGGCCGTGGTGGACCGTGGTGAGCCCGGTGACAGAGTTCATCACGCCCTTGGTGATCAAGTCGCCGCTGATCACCACCGCTTCCGTATTGCCGGGGATCGCATTCACGCCGCTGCGCGGATCGGTGGCGGCACCGCGATAATCGGCCGTCGCGTCATCGGTGAAGACGCTGCGCAGGAGTGCCGCATCCTTCGTATCCACTGCCCGGAAATAGCGAGCTTTGAGTTGCTTGATATCCTCGATCGCGATCAGGCGGGCCAGCGGGTCCATTGTCGATCCCCTCTCTTATGCATGGTTTATGAATCGGCATTATGCCGATAGCCTGCTGGATGTCGACAAGCCGCCGCGGCGAGAGATGTCTCTCACCGCATGGGAATTACGCGTCGGCGCGCGATTTCCGGCGCAGCTCGCGCGGGGTCTGGCCGAACTCCCCGCGGAAGGCGCGGCTGAAATGGGCGGCATTGGCGAAACCGGTCATGTGCGAGATCTCCGAGATCAGCAATTCGCCCGTGGATGGGCTCTCGATCAGTTCCCGGGCCTTTTCCAGGCGGGTCCTGAGGACGAATTGGTGGAATGTCTCGCCTTCGCCGAAGCGGCGGTAGAGGCTGCGCAGCGAGATCCTGCAGGCGTGCGCCACTTTCGCGGCATTGAGTTGCAAATCCGCGATATGCGTCTGCACATAGGCCTGGATCTGGTCGGTGACGATCTGGTCGCGGTCGCGCAGATTGGCTTCGCCGATCGAAAGCGCGATCGATTTCAGGGCCTGGGTCGCCAATTCCTCCGCATTGGTCAGGGGCAGGCCTTCCGCATTGTCGAACAGGGACGAGAATATCTGATAGGCGACCATCGACGGCCCGGCTTTGATATCGAGCGGGATATTGCAGTATTGCCCGATCTGCGGAAGAATCCCCACCATCGCGTGTCGGGGCACGAGCACCTGGTAGGATTCGTGGAAATCCGATCCATCGTCCCGCCCGACGATCTGGAACGGGGTGTTCGATTCACTGATGATGAACTGGCCGGGATAGGCTTTCGCGGTCTTGCCGCCTTGGGTGATCTGGATGCTGCCGCGCGTCAGGAACCAGATGAGGTAAACCTGATTGCCGTCCTGCTGGATGTGCCTGGCCGTGCGTGACGTGCGCGTGATGCCCGGCGCGCAATATTGGAGGATGCGGATCGCGCCGAGCGAGGCGCGTGCGAGCTTGATGGACAGCGTGCCCGCGGGCAGTTCGACGCTGGTGCTGGAAAGGTAGTATTCCTGTGAGACGGCGCGGTGCAGGTCGTTCAGCACATCCTGCCAACGCTGGTGATCGGCGCCGGAATCATGCCGGAAGGAGAAGTTGAACAGCAACTCCGGCACGGCTCTCTCCTCTTGACCGTTTCCGCCATTCATTTGGCTATGCGGGTCAATTTGCCTCATGATGCAGCAAATAGTCAAATCATGGCATGCGGCGGGTCATGCGCGCCTTTCGGCATCGCGAGACAGGACCGGTCCCCCTTGGTATGCGCAATCCCGGGCAGACGGCACGCGCCGCTCGCCGGGGATATGGAGAGGATCGTTGGGAGCCGCCACCAAGCCGCAGCAGGGCAGGGTCGCCATCGTGACCGGCGGGTCGCGCGGTATCGGCGCCGCGATCGTGCGGCGCCTGGCCGCCGATGGCGCGATCGTGGCCTTCACCTATCAATCCTCCGCTGATGCGGCACAGTCACTGGCGGATGAGCTGTCCGCCCCCGATGCCCCGGTCGTCGCCATTCCCTGCGACCAGGCGGACCGCGCGGCAGTTGTCGCCATGGTCCGGTCGGTTCACGCCCGGTTCGGGCGGCTGGACATATTGGTCAACAATGCGGGCGTCATGATCCTCGGCCCGATCGACGATCCCGACCGGAACCAGGACGAGATGGACCGGCAGGTGATGGTGAACATGCTGAGTGCGGTTGCGGCCGTGCGCGAAGCCGCCGGCCTGATGGGCGAGGGCGGGCGGATCATCTCGCTCGGCACCGTGTCTACCCAGCGCTCGCCGTTCCCGGGGCTGGGGGACTACACCGCCACCAAGGCCGCGATGGCGGCCTATACGCGATCCTGGGCGCGTGATCTGGGGCCGAAGGGCATCACGGCCAACATCATCCATCCCGGCGCGATCGATACGGAGATGAATTCCGCCGAAGGGCCCTTCGCCCATGTGCTGCGGGATCTCACTCCGCTCGGCCGTTATGCGCGAACGGAGGAACTGGCGAATGTCGTCGCTTTCCTGGCCGGTCCGGAATCGAGCTACGTCAATGGTGCGGAACTGCTGGTCGATGGCGGGCAAGCGGCGTGAAACAGCCCCAATTCCTGATCGTGAAAGTCAATTCAACTGCACCGGATCATCAAGGCTGCAGCGATGGCTTTGGGGCCACCTTGATCTAGAATGATGGCAACAAGTCTGTTGGCTGGCTGGCGGGAAGCCCGCGCCGGCCAAAGGAGAGGACAGGATATGGACGACGAATTCTTCGACAATCCGAAAGCGGACTACACCCCTTGGCGGATGGATTACGTCAACTACCCCGACGGCAAGGGCGATCTCTACAGCCAGGTGAAGAAGGCCCCCGTGCGCGATTACGGCACCGGCCGTCAGACGCTGACCGAGATGTATTATTCCCAGGAATTCGCCGATCTCGAATGGGAACGGATGTGGAAGAAGACCTGGCTGATCGTCGGCCATATCAACGATGTCCCGCGCGAAAACAGCTTTATGAAGGTCGATCTCGGCAAGGAGAGCTTCCTAATCGTGCGCGGGAAGGGCGACGAGCTGCGTGGCATGTACAATGTTTGCCAGCATCGCGGCACACGGCTGGTCACGCAGGATTTCGGCAGTTCCAAGAAGTTCGTCTGCCCGTTCCACATGTGGGAGTTCTCGAACACCGGCAAGCTGGCCCATGTCGCCAAGAAAGAGACCTTCCGCCGTTCCGCCCTGTGCCATGATCTCGACCTGCCGAAGATCCGCGTGGAAACATGGCGCGGCTGGATCTTCATCAACATGGATAGGGATGCGGAACCGCTGCTGGACTGGATTCCGCAGGATTTCCGCGACCTGTTCGAAGCCTACGACATGGAGAAGATGGTCCGCGTCGTCGACAAGACGCAGGAATGGGACATCAACTGGAAAGCCGCGATCGAAGCCTTCATCGAAGGCTATCACGTCGAGGCGGTCCATTCGCAGATGAACCCCTATTTCGACAGCTACCACAACCAGCACGATTTGTTCGACAACGGCTTCGCCCGGTCGATCTTCCCCTTCATGGTCCCGATGCCGACCAAGAAGGCCTATGCCCGCACCGCACTGAGCGAAGAGGCGAAGCTCTTCATGCGCGAGGCGCTGGTGACGGAAGACGAGTTCCCCGAAAGCGATGCCGAAGCGCGCCAGAAGGTGCTGGATGGCAAGCGCAAGAACCAGAAGAAGATCGGGATGGATTATTCCCGCTTCACCGACGAACAGCTGATCGACGACTGGAATTGCGGCCTCTTCCCCGCCTGCAGCTGGAATCTGCACCCGGAAGGCGTGCTGGTGCAGCGCTGGTGGCCGCATCCCAAGGACCCGGCCAAGATGATCTACTACTACCAGGTCTATGCCATGCCCGGCATCAAGGAGATGCCGACCTATATGGGCGTGCCGCCGGGTGCGGACACCAGCGGCAAGAAGGTGCTGCCGCGCTTCTATATCGAGAAGGGCGATCTGGAACCGCTGGGCTCGGTGCTGAGCCAGGACGCGATCTTCCTGCCGCGCCTCCAGCAGGGCATCGAATCCGACGGTTTCAAGGGCGCGGTCTATTCCGAACAGGAGATTCGCCTGCGCCAGATGCAGGACGAGCTGTTCAGGAAGATGAAGATCAACCCGGAAGGCTGGACACCGCGCCGCTGATCGTATTGGGGGTAGCATGGAACTGAACGGTATCGCCGCGATCGTGACGGGCGGCGCGTCCGGCCTTGGCGGCGCTACGGCGGCAAGACTGGCGAAGAAGGGTGCGAAGGTCGCGATCTTCGATCTTGATACGGTGAAAGGAGAAGCGAACGCGGCCACGATCGGCGGCGTCTTCTTCAAGGTGGATGTGTCGGACGAGGCCAGCGTGCGCCACGCGCTGGCCGCCGCGCAGGAGGCCCACGGTACCGCTCGCATGCTGGTGAACTGCGCGGGGATCGCACCGGCAGCCAAGACGGTGGCGAAGGATGGAAGCCCCCATTCGCTCGCATTGTTCCGCAAGGCGTTGGAAGTGAACCTGCTCGGCAGCTTCAACGTGCTCTCGCAATTCGCGTCCCTGCTCGCCACGGCCGAGCCGGTGGGCGAGGAACGCGGGGTGATCGTGAACACGGCGTCCGTCGCGGCATTCGACGGGCAGATCGGGCAGCCGGCCTATGGCGCGTCCAAAGGCGGGATCGTGGGCATGACGCTGCCGGTCGCACGTGATCTCGCGCCGCTCCTGATCCGCGTGATGACGATCGCGCCGGGCATTTTCCTCACGCCCATGCTCGAAGGCCTGCCGCAGGCGGCGCAGGATTCGCTCGGCCAGCAAGTCCCGCATCCCGCGCGGCTGGGCAAGCCGGACGAATATGCGCAGCTGGTGGAAGCGATCATCCGCAACCCGATGCTGAACGGGGAAACGATCCGCCTGGACGGCGCGATCAGGATGCCGCCGAAGTGACACCCGTCATCCCAGCGCAGGCTGGGATCTCTGTGATCGACGGACCACCTATCCGATAGAGACCCCAGCCTGCGCTGGGGTGACGAGAAAAGGTCACCCCAATGCCCTGATGTTCACAGGCACGGCCGACATGTGCGGCATCGCGTTGATCGGCTCCACATGCCGGTCGGTGTCGATCAGGTTGTTGACGTTCGATCCCACTTCCTCCGGCCCGCGATTGCCGTCCGGATCGCCAGGCCAGCCATGGGCCAGCGTGACCACGCCCTTGCGGAGATCCGGGTCTTCCTCGGCCACCGCCACGGTACGGCCGAAGGCGGATTCCAGTTCGACCTTCTGTCCTGGGACGAGCCCCAGTTCCGCCAGATCGCCAGGGCTTAGATAGGCCGGATTAAACGGATCGCGTTTCCGCGTGGTGCGCAAGAACACGCCGTTGCTGTTGAAGAAATTCCGCTGCCGGCGGGATGCGAGGAGATGCGTGTACCACTTGCCATCGCGTTCGATATGGCCGGGCCGGTCGTCCCGCGCAGTGAATCCCGCGAATTCGGCGGCGACATCGGGCGGCATCACGTCCAACCGCCCCGACATGCCTTCCGGCGCGGGTCGGACAATCTGGTCGCCCGTGCCGAAATCGTGGCCGTGGGGATATTGCTTCAGTTCGTCGAGCGTGATGACCGCGCCTTTCAGCCGGATCGCCAGGAGATCGTCGCAGACGGGCGCGGTCTCCATGTCGAGCTCTTCCTTGCCGAGATAGGAGATCACCTTGCCCAGCCGCTTGGCGATGGACCAGAACACGTACCAGTCATGCGCCAGTTCCGAGCCCTGCGGGGCGCTCAGCCGGGCAGGCGTGTATTGCGCCCAGCCGCGCGGCCACAGGCCATAGCCGGCCAGATCCATCGACATGTCTGCCCGCTCATATTGCATGAAGGGCGGGATGACATAATCGACGCGCTTGGCCGTCGCGCTCGGCCAGCAGTCGATCGTGACGGACAGTTCGAGATCGTCGAGCGCGCGGGCCACCTTCTTCTGGTCGGGGAACGAGCTCATCGGATCACCGCCATCGAAGATCATCGCACGAATGCGGCCCCTGCCCGGCGTGAGGATCTCGTCCGCCAGCGTGCCGGTGGGCCGTTCGGTATAGAGCAGGCGCGTGCCCCTGACGCGGCTGGGCCCGTCCGCTTCCCATGGGCGCATCGGCGGCACGACCATGGCAAGCACGTCTGAGGGCGGAGAGAAGACATTGCGCCGGTGGACCGGCTCGCCTTCGCGCAGATAGCGCCCGCAGATCGCGTTCAGCGCGTCCAGCAGATGCTGGGTCATATTGGAATAGGGGATCATGTTGATGCCCGTAGCGCAGCCTGCGCCGCCGACCTTGCAGTCACGCGCGAAGGCCTGCGCCACTTCGCGCAGTTGGCCGGGCAGGATGCCGGCGCGGGACACCACGTAATCCTCGATGAAGGGCGCCACCATTTCCCGCAGGCGAGTGAGCCCTTCCGGGTCGATATGATCAGCGCAGAAGGCCTTGTCTTCCCACCCCTCCTCCAGAATGATGCGGATGATCCCGCCTATCACCGCAGCGTCCTGCCCCGGGATCGGCTGGACGAAGATGTCTGCGAACTTGGCGGTTTCCGTGCGCCGCGGATCGATCACGATCAGCTTCAGCCCACGCGCCTTCGCCCGCTTGAGATTCTTCACCGGATCGGCGGTGAGGAAGCCGTAACCCCCGTGGGAGACGAGCGGATTGACGCTCACCAGCAGGGCCGTGTCCATCCTGTCGAAATCCGGCAGGCCCGGCGCCCAGCCGCCCATCCGGCCGAAAGACACGTATTTGGCGGACTGGTCGATCGTCAGCGTGGAGAAATACTGATCCGATCCCATCGATGCCAGAAAGGAGCGGTGCATGCCTTCCGCGGTCGAATTGAAGATTCCGCCATTGCCGCAGAACACGCCCAGCGCTTCCGGCCCGTTCGCCTCGATGATCTTGCCGAGCTTCTCGGCGATCTCGTCCAGCGCCTGTTCCAGCCCGATTTCCGCATAGCTGCCGTCCGGCTGGCGGCAGGATGCGCGCGGGGCCGTGATGGGCTTCTTCGGCCTGCAGCCCCTTGAAGCAGGCATAGCCATCGGTGAGTTCGTTGTCCTTGTCGGCCCGGATCTTGAGGATGCGGTCATCCTCGCCGATCTCCAGCACGGTGCCGCAGCCGCCCAGGCAGATGCGGCAGAAGGATGAAACCTGCCTTGTCACCATGTCGCGATCCTCTCCATCATCGCGCGTTGTAATGGCGGGAACGATACCATGGAGCGCCGCAGCCGCCACCGGCCGGGGGAGATAGTCAAAAATCGAGCGGCGTTTTGGCCAACGCCGGCTCAGTCGCTTTCGACGGCGTAATGGATCGGCTTGAACGTGCCGGCGTTGGAATCGTAGGCCGAGCAGGCCGTCAGCCCAATCACCAGATCCACTAGTGCGCGCAGGCGGATGAAATCGCCGGGCTTGCTCAGCGGGGGCAGCACTTTCAGTCGCCCGCTGGCGCCATCCAGCGGCACGTTCATGAACAGGTTGAACGCGGTAGGGATCGCGTCGGGCTTCACGCCATAAGGCTTCAGCGCTGCGACGAGATTGCCGAAGCAGCCGCGATGCATCGGCTGGTCCGGATAGAAATGGCGGAATGTCGCCTCGCTGCATGGGGTCAGCAGGAAATCGTGGCAGCCGACACTGTCCTCAACGATCTCCAGCATCGGGTTCGAGCGGTTGGACCATATCCGGTTGCCGGTGGTGAGCCTGATCGTCTCCTCATAGTCGAAGGTTCGCCCGTTGGAGAGGATTTCGCCACTGTCCCCGGCATTGACGGCAATGAGATCGCTGACCTGTCCGCCCAGCGGGTCGATCACGCACAGCACCTGTCCCCTCGCGAGACGGAACGCCGTGCCGCTGCGAGGCGGGATTTCCGTCCTCGTCATGCCTTGCGGGGATCGCGGAACGGGCATTGCCAGTCCGGCGCCACTTCGCGCCCGCTATATTGCCGCGCTTCGCTCACCTCGCCATGCCGCGCGAGCATCGGGTTGACCGAGCCGGCGAGCTTGCGGTCACGCTCGATGATCGTGCTGCGCATCTTCTCGTAGCGGCCTTCCTCGCGCAGCTTCCCGAACTGGTCGTGCAGGTTGAACACCAGCGTCGGATAGTCGAACCGCCTTGCCGGGCGCGAGGCATGGGGGTGGAGCCCGACGATGAAGAAAGCTTCCCCGCCGAAGCTCAGCGAGAAATGCGGATTGCCGGGATCGGCGCTGACCCGCGCGTCATAAGGCTGGCCCAGCCAGTGATCCTTGTCGGCGAAGGATTGCAGGCGGTTCCACATCGCCTGTTCGAATTCGATCTCGGAGAGCTCCCCCGGTCCTTCGAAGACCACGGCCAGGCTGCGCAGTCCAGCCGGAGCCTTGCGATAGGCCTCGACCCAGTCCAGCAGCTCGCGATGAATGCGCAGATCGTCCCAGGCGCTGGTGAGCGAATGGCAGGGCACGACTTTCAGGCTTCCCCTGGCCCTGGCCGATTTGGCGCCGACACAGGGAAAGTCGTTCTCACCGATCTTTTCGAAGAGATCCCGCGTCAACCTCGCAGGATCCTTGACGAGCAAACTCACAAAAACGCTCCATAAAACTTTTCCGAGCAGGCTCTGGAACAATCATCCCGTCCCGATCGGGTTCCATCCAGGAACGCTCGTGCGTCTCGCTGGTAGTCAGGGCATGTCGGAGAACGATCTCGGTACGACGCTGGCTCGGCTGGCCCTGGCAACGATACTCGGCCTGGCGCTCGGCCTCGAACGGGAGCGCGGCGGTCATGATGCCGGCCTGCGCACGCACGGGCTGGTGGCGCTGAGTTCCGCGATGCTGACTCTTTCCGCCATCGAACTGTCTGCGCGCTACGCCGAGAGCGATCCGGTGAGAGTGATCCAGGGACTGGCCCAGGCAATCGGTTTCATCGCCGGAGGCCTCATCTTCGTGCGTGGCGGAGATGTCAGGAACATGACCACGGCTTCCAGCCTGTGGATGGCTGCGGCTGTAGGGATAACGGCGGGTGCGGGACAATATGTGCTTGTCCTTGCCGGATCGCTGATCGCGTTGACGCTGTTGACCGCGCTCGCGATCCTGGAACGCCGGATGGGCTGGACCAAAGACAAGAAGGGGCCGCCGGAAGAGGCTTCGATGCCGAACCGGCGAGGCGCCATCGCCCCGGCCGATCCGCCGGACGAAGACCGTGACTAGCGTCTGTCCTGCTTGGATTGAAGCTCCTATTGCCGTTCGTGTCTCCGCTTAACAGGACAGGCTTTAGCTCCCGACGATAGTTCCGCCATTCGGGTGCAGCACCTGCCCACTCATATAGCTCGCGTCATCGCACGCCAGAAACAGAAAGCTCGGCGCGACTTCGTTGGGCTGGCCGGGGCGCCCCATGGGCGTGCCTTCCCCGAAATGTTCGAGCTTCTCCTTGCTGGCGCCGCCGGACGGGTTGAGCGGGGTCCAGATCGGGCCGGGCGCCACCGCGTTCACGCGGATGCCGTCCTTCACCAGGTTTTCGCTGAGCGAGCGAGTGAAGGCGGTGATCGCGCCTTTCGTGCTCGAATAGTCCAGCAGTTCCTCGGAGCCCTGATACATCGTGACCGATGTACAGTTTATGATGCTGGAACCGGCCCCGAGATGGGGTCTGGCGGCCTGGGTGAGAAAGAACATCGCGAAGATATTGGTCTGGAACGTGCGCCGGAGCTGGTCCTCGGTGATGTCTTCGATATCCTTGTCGGGATGCTGTTCCCCGGCATTGTTGACCAGGATGTCGATCCGGCCGAAAATGTCGACAACACGCGCGACCAGTTCGTCGCAGACCTCGTTCTTGCCGAGATCGCCCGCGAAGATCATGCTTTCGCGGCCTTCGGCCCGAACCAGTTCGGCGGTCTTGCGGGCATCGTCATGTTCGCACAGATAGGAGATCGCGATGTCCGCGCCTTCGCGCGCGAACAACACCGCAACCGCGCGGCCGATGCCGCTGTCGGCGCCGGTGATGAGCGCGATCTTGCCCGCCAGTCTGCCCGACCCGGGATAGCGCGGTTCCCAGTCGGGTTTGGGTTCAAGACGGCTTTCATGGCCGGGCAGTCCATCCTCGTGGATCATCGGAGCGGTTTGGGTCATCGGGAGTAGTCCATTCTATGGCGACTCCTTTGCGAACAGCCGGACCTGTACACTGTTCCCTTTTTTATCGGAAAATGCGACGGATCGTGAAAAGGCCTGCAAAATGCAGACGAACATCTGTTCAAAGATGAACACATAATCCGGTACTCGTTATTAACGATATAAACACCGGTTAACGGTATCTATTCGGAAAGCATCCCAAATTCTTGTCGCTATAAGCCGGGCCGCCACTTTCTGTTGGACCTCTGCATCGGGATGCGGAAGGAGTGGAATATGTCCGGTTTTCGCGCGGTCGGCCACGAGCTGATCCGGAAGACGCCGTTCACGCTGCTGGCGCTTACTCGCCATCCGGTGGAACCGCATGAGCGCGACTGGTTCGCGCGCTGCCGGGCGGATTACCTGCGCTCGTTCCCGCTGTCTCTGCTCGAAGCCCTGCGTCTCGGACTGCTGCTATGCCTGGTCGGTCCCGCCACCAGCCTGCCCTTCACGCTCCTCGTCTGGATCGGCTGGATGTGGTTCATGGTGGCGCAGTTCGCGGTCCGCCGCAGTGAAAGGGCAGCGGATTGCGACCAGGAGACCAGCTTGCGCCGCCGCGCCGTCATCATCGTGGCGCGCGCCTTGGGGTGGTCCGTCGTGCTGGCATGGGGCCTGATGATCGCGCCGGAAGCGAGCTTGCAGGGCCTTGTCGCCATGGCCGTCGTGATGATGGTGATCGACGGCATCGGCGTGCTGTCGCTGCCGCATCTGGCTCTGGCGTCGTGCCTCGGTTCCGGTGTCGCTCTCCTGTTCGGCCTGTTGGTGCGCGAGGGCGCCGGCGCCGCTCCGGTGGCCGTGGCTGTACTGGTGCTCGCCTCCTTCCTCCACTGGTCGATCTACAATCTCTATTACCTGTTCGCCACGCGCCGCATCCGCACGCGGCGACTGGTGGAATCGAACGAGACGATCCGCCTGCTCCTCAACCAGTATGACGAGGAGGGCAGCGACTGGTTGTTCGAATGCGACATCGCCGGCCTGATCGTGGACCCGAGTGCGCGTTTCTGCGCTGCCGCCGGCCGGACCGCCGCCGAGTTGGAGACGATGACGCTTGCCGATCTGTTCATCCCGACGCCGGAGCTCGCCGAAGGCGTCAAGCGCGGGATTCTTGGGGAACCGGGCCGCAACAAGGTCCACGCGTTGGAGATCAATGGCGAGCGCGCATGGTGGTCCGTCAGCGTGCGCTCCGTCTATGATCGTGCCGGGAAGATGACCGGCTGGCGCGGCTTCATCTCCGATGTGACGCGCACCCGCATCGCGGAAGAGAAGGTCGCCTATATGGCGCATTACGACCTGTTGACGGATCTGCCGAACCGCACATTGTTCAACGCCACGCTGGACCGTGCGATCGGCCGTGTGAGCGAGGACGGAACGGCCTGCCTGCTGTTCATCGATCTCGATCACTTCAAGGATGTGAATGACACGCATGGGCACGAGGCCGGCGATCGCGTGCTGGTGGAAGTAAGCCGCAGACTGGAAAAGGTCGTCCGCGCGGGCGACATGGTGACCCGTCTGGGCGGGGATGAATTCGCCGTGCTGCTTTCCACCCTGCCGTCGCGCGAAGCGGCTCTGCAGATCGGCCACCGCATCCTCGAACTGCTGAGCCAGCCGATCACGGTGAACGGCCAGGCCATGCCGATCGGGGCCAGCATCGGCGCGGCCTTTGCGCCGGAGCATGGCGAGACGACCGAAACGCTCCTGCGCGCGGCCGATCTCGCGATGTATGAAGCGAAGACGGGCGGGCGGAATGGAATCTCGGTCTTCGATGCGAGCATGGAACGCCGGATGACCGAACGCCGGGAACTGGAAGTGGGCCTGCGCCATGCGATCAAGCGCGGCGAGATGGCGCTGCACTACCAGACCCAGATCGATCTCGATTCAGGCGAAGCTTGCGGGGTGGAGGCGCTGCTGCGCTGGAACCACCCGCAGCGCGGCATGATCATGCCGACGGACTTCATCCCGCTGGCGGAAGAGACCGGGATGATCGTGGAGATCGGCGAATGGGTCATCCGCCAGGCGATTGCCGATGCCGCGGCCTGGCCGGATCACCTGGCCGTGGCCGTCAACGTGTCACCGGTGCAGATTGGCGATGGCCGGTTGGTGTCCGTGGTCACCCATGCGCTCGCGGCCAGCGGCGTCGCACCGCGCCGGCTCGAACTGGAAATCACCGAAAGCGTGCTGATCAAGAATGCAGAAAAGGTGCTCGACCAGCTGAATGCATTGCGCGCGCTGGGCGTGCGGATCACGCTGGACGATTTCGGGACCGGCTATTCGTCGCTGAACTACCTGCGGACGTTTCCGTTCGACAAGATCAAGATCGATCGGAGCTTTGTCGACGAGCTGACCAAGCGCGGGGATTGCGATGCGATCGTGCAATCGGTGATTTCGCTCGCCAACGATCTCAACATCGTCACCACAGCCGAAGGGGTGGAAAGCGGCGAACAGCTCCGGATCTTGCGCGAACGGGGCTGCACGCAGGTGCAGGGGTACCTGTTCAGCCGGGCAGTGCCCTCGGGCGAGCTGGCCTTCGCGCCGGATGACGGCGGCACGAAGGCGGCTGGCGCGATGGTCTCGGAATTTCCGGAGCGGCAGGGCAAGCCGGAGGCTAAGCCGAGATCTGATGCGGCCTGATCCCTCATTGCGAGGAAGCAATCCAGAGCGCCACGCGTCAGGCCATGGATTGCTTCGCTACGCTCGCAATGACGATTACTTCGCCAGGTCGAACCGGTCCGCGTTCATCACTTTCGTCCAGGCGGTCACGAAGTCCTGCACGAACTTCCCGCCTGCATCCGACGAGGCATAGACTTCCGACAGCGCCCGAAGCTGCGAGTTCGAGCCGAAGACGAGGTCGGTCCGCGTCGCAGTCCATTTCCGCTCCTCGGTCCGGCGGTCGGTGCCGACGAACAGCTCGTCCGCTTCATCGTCCTCCTGCTTCCACGCCGTGCCCATGTCGAGTAGATTGACGAAGAAATCGTTGGTGAGCTGTCCGGGCCGGGTAGTCAGCACGCCGTTCTGCGAACCGCCGTGATTGGCGCCCAGCACGCGTAGACCGCCGACCAGCACCGTCATCTCCGGCGCGCTGAGCTTCAACAGCTGGGCGCGGTCGATCAGCAGTTCCTCGGTCGGCACGTTGTAGCGGACCTGCAGGTAATTGCGGAAACCGTCGGCCTTCGGCTCCAGCACGTCGAAGCTTTCGGCGTCCGTTTGGTCCTGCCCCGCATCCGTGCGACCCGGGGTGAACGGCATGTCCACGGGATGGCCGCCATCCTTCGCCGCTTTCTCAACGCCAGCGTCGCCGGCCAGCACGATGAGGTCCGCCAGGCTGACCTTCTTGCCGCCGGAAGCCGCGCTGTCGAATTCCTGCTTGATGCCTTCCAGTACGCCAAGCACCTTGGCCAGTTGCTGGGGCTGGTTCACGTCCCAGTCCTTTTGCGGGGCCAGGCGGATGCGCGCGCCGTTGGCGCCGCCGCGATGGTCCGACCCCCGATAGGTGGACGCCGACGCCCAGGCGGTGGAGACGAGTTCCGCCACGCTGAGGCCGGAAGCGAGGATCTTCGCCTTGAGGCTGGCGACGTCCGCGCTGTCCACCAGCGGGTGATCGACCGGGGGGATCGGGTCCTGCCAGACCAGGTCTTCCGCCGGCACTTCCGGGCCGAGATAGCGTGCCTTAGGGCCCATGTCGCGATGGCACAGCTTGAACCAGGCCCGCGCGAAGGCATCGGCGAATTCCTCCGGATTGTCGCGGAAGCGTTCGGTGATCTTGCGATAGATCGGGTCCAGCTTGAACGCCATGTCGGCGGTGGTCATCATCGTGGGCAGACGCTTGTCAGGGCTGTGCGCGCCCGGTGCCATATCCTCGGCCGCCTGGTTCACCGGTTGCCACTGCTTGGCGCCCGCCGGGCTCTTCACCAGCTCGTATTCGTAATCGAGCAGCATGTGGAAGAAGCTCATGTCCCAGGTGACGGGGGTGGGCGTCCATGCGCCTTCGATGCCGCTGGTGATCGTGTGATCGCCCACGCCGCTTTCATGCCCGCTCTGCCAGCCGAGGCCCTGCTGCGCGATATCCGCGCCTTCCGGCTCCGCGCCGACCTTGGCCGCATCGCCCGCGCCATGCGCCTTGCCGAAAGTGTGCCCGCCGGCAGTGAGCGCGACGGTCTCCTCGTCGTTCATGCCCATGCGGGCGAAGGTTTCACGGATGTCACGCGCGCTCTGAAGCGGATCGGGATTGCCGCCCGGTCCTTCCGGATTGACGTAGATCAGGCCCATCTGGATCGCCGCCAGCGGGCTTTCCAGCACCATCTCGCGTTCCGGCTGGATGCGGGTCTCGTTGCCTTCCTGGCCGACCCACTGTTCCTCCGTGCCCCAATAGACGTCCTTCTCCGGCTCGAACACGTCGGCGCGGCCGCCACCGAAGCCGAAGACCGGGCCACCCATCGATTCGATCGCGACATTGCCGGCCAGGATCATCAGGTCGGCCCAGCTCAGTTTCGCGCCGTATTTCTGCTTGATCGGCCAGAGCAGGCGGCGGGCCTTGTCGAGGTTGGCGTTGTCGGGCCAGCTGTTCAACGGAGCGAAGCGCTGCTGCCCGGAATTGGCGCCGCCGCGCCCGTCGCCTGTGCGATAGGTGCCCGCGCTGTGCCACGCCATGCGGATGAAGAACGGGCCGTAATGGCCGTAATCGGCCGGCCACCAAGGCTGGCTGTCGGTCATCAGCGCAGTGAGGTCCTTCTTCACCGCAGCGTAGTCCAGCGACTTGAACGCCTTGGCGTAGTCGAAATCATCGCCCAGTGGATTGCTCGACACGCCATTCTGCTGAAGGATGTCCAGCGACAGCTGGTTAGGCCACCAGTCGCGATTGGTCCGGCCCAGCAGGGATCGGAGTGCGGCCGGGTCCTTCATCGGGCAGCCGAGGGGGTCTCTCGTCTTCGCGTCCATCATCCTTCTCCTCTTAGATAAAGTTGCAGGATGCAGGTTAAGGGGGTCGAGTTGTGAAACGAAGCGATTAAACTCGGTCATTGAGTGCAATAAAATCGATCACTGGGCCGAGGGACGCGAGTCCCTCAGTTCGCCGGCCACGCTACGCTACGAACGCGACAATTTGTTACGCGATCCCCGCTTGCCGGATTTCATGCTCTCGGCCATTCGGGCTGCCGGAGAGATCGGATGAACCTGTGTTCCAGGAGTAGATTGTTTGCGCCGCATCCTTTCGCTGCCCTTGCCGCTCGTGCTCTTTGCGGCATCGGCCCATGCTCAGGACGCCGATCCGCCGGAGCAGGCCGGTACTTCCGTTTTCGAACGGCAGGATGACGATCAGGATGCGCCGATCGATGATGAGGAGATCCTCGTTGTCGCCACGCCCTGGCACAGCGACAGTGTCGATGCGCCGCAGGCGCCGATCCTCACGCTGAACGAGGAAGATGTCGCATCCTACGGCGCCTCCTCGCTCAGCGAACTGCTCGAAGCGCTCGCGCCGCAGACCGGGAGCGGGCGTGGTCGCGGCAGCGGCGGGCCGGTCATCCTGCTGAACGGGCAGCGCATATCGAGCTTCCGCGAGATCCGCGACATCCCGCCCGAAGCGATCCGGCGGATGGAAGTGTTGCCCGAGGAAGTGGCGCTCAAATACGGTTACCCGGCCACCCAGCGCGTGGTGAATTTCATTCTCAAGGACAAGTTCGCGAGCAAGACGCTGGCGGGCGAATACAATGTCCCCACGATGGGCGGCTTCGCCGATAGCGAGCTGGAAGCGGGCACGGTGCGGATCAACAAGGCCAACCGACTCAACCTCCACGCCAAGCTGGAGGACACTTCCATGCTGACCGAGGCGGAGCGCGGCGTGATCCAGGATCCCGACACCGTGCCGACGGTTGCCACCGATCCCGATCCAGCGCGCAGCCGCAGCCTGGTGGATGATAGCCGCGAACTGACGGTGAACGGCACCTGGTCCACCGCGCTTGCCGGGGGGCGGGGCGGCTCGCTCAGCATCAATGGCGCCTATACGCGGGCGGACAGCCGCGGCCTGCTGGGCCTCGACACCGCCCGGCTCGCCGCGCCGGACGGCAGCAGCGCTTTGCGCAGCTTCGCGGGCCCGCTGGTGCAGGACACGCAGACCGATACGTTCCAGACGGGCGTGACGTTCAACAAGCCGGTCAGCGGCTGGGATCTGACCGCGACGGTCGATGCGAGCCATAGCGAGACGCGCACCGACACCGATCGCGAGGCGGATGTGTCCGGCCTCGTCGCAGACGCAGCGGCCGGGCTACTAGCGATCGACGGCCCGCTGCCCTCGCTCGCGCCCGGCGGCTATGATCGAGCGCGTTCGAAGGACCTGACGCTGACCTCGCTCCTCACCGCGTCGGGCACACCGTTCCGCCTGTCGGCAGGCAAGGCTTCGCTCACCGTGAAGGGCGGCGTCAATTATACGCGGTCCAACAATGACACGACGCGCAACGGCGGGCAGGAAACGCTGTTCACCCGCAGCGATTTCTCCGCCGGGGTCAATCTCGCCCTGCCGCTGACCAGCCGCCGCGAACAGGTGTTGAGCGGGGTGGGCGACATCACGCTCAATCTCAGCGCCGGGCTGAACAAGATCTCGAACTTCGGCACGCTGGTGGACTGGAGCACCGGGCTGACCTGGTCGCCCACCCCCAAGCTCAACTTCCAGGCGAGCTATTTCGTGGATGCGGCGGCGCCCACGCTCGCCCAGCTCGGCAGTCCGGAAGTGCAGAGCTTCAACCGCACCGTTTATGACTTCACACGCGGCGAGACAGCGCTGGTCACGATCATCGGCGGCGGCAATCCGGATCTCAAGCGTGAGCGCCAGCGCGACTTGAAGCTGGGCGTGAACTGGGAACTCCCGGGGCTGCGCAACTCCAACCTGGTCGTCGAATATTTCCGCAACCGGTCGAGCGACGTGACGCAGAGCTTCCCGCTGCTTACCCCGGCGATCGAGGCCGCGTTCCCCGACCGCGTGGTGCGCGACGATGCCGGACGGCTCATTGCGATCGATCAGCGGCCGGTGACTTTCAGCGAGATCAAGAGTTCGCGCATGCGCTGGGGCTTCAACCTGTCCGGTACGATCGGCAAACCTGCGCCGGCCGGGCGCGGCGGCGGCGATCGGCAGCCCAGCCTGATGGGCGCTTTCAGAGAGTCGGGCCAAGCGCAGGGCGCACCGGGCGGGGGCGGTCCGGGCGGCGGCATGGGCGCGGGCCCGCGCGGGCCCGGCAGGCCTGGTGGAGGCGGCGGCTTCGGGCGTGGCCCCGGCGGCGGATTCGGCCGCGGGCCCGGCGGCAATGGCCAGGGCCGCTGGAACATCTCGCTGTTCCATACGATACGCTTTTCCGAAAGCGTCCTTGTCGCGACCGGCGGCCCGGTGCTCGACCTGCTCGACGGCGATGCGCTGAGTGCGGGCGGGGTGGCGCGCCATTCCTTCGAACTGGAAGGCGGACTGTTCCACAAAGGCCTCGGCCTGCGCTTCAACGGCAGCTGGAGCGCGCCGACCCATGTGCGCGGCAGTGGCGTGCCCGGCAGCTCGAATCTGCGCTTCGGCAGCGTGCTGATCCTCGATACGCGGCTGTTCGTCAATTTCGACCAGCGCAAGGCGCTGGTGGAGAAAATGCCGTTCCTCAAGGGGACGCGCCTGTCCTTCGAAGTGAAGAACATCCTCAATTCGCGTCAGAAAGTGACCGATGGGGATGGGCTGGTGCCGCTGAGCTACCAGGCGGATTACCGCGATCCGCGGGGGCGGATCGTGGGGATCGACATAAGGAAGATGTTCTGATTTCATCCCATCCCATCCCATCCCATCCCAGCGCAGGCTGGGATCTTGGGCCTTTGCGCGCGACGTGAGAGATCCCAGCCTGCGCTGGGATGACGGGGAAGCGCCTAATTCGTCTCCAACCTGCGAGTAACTCGCAACAGCGTTGACAGTGAAAACGATTCGCAATATCGGCCTCTCATCTCAAACATGAGGGGGATACGTTTTGACCAAGACCACCACTGTTCCGTCCTTCCTGGCGCTGGGCTGCGTCGGGGCCTTGGCCTTCGGCGCCGCGGCACAGGCGCAGGAAGAACAGAAGAGTCTCGGCGGGGTGACCGTCACCGATACCGCCATCGAGGAATCGCAGGTGAAGGTCGAACGCGCCGCATCGCCGAAATACACCGCGCCGTTGCTCGACACGCCTCAGACGATCACCGTGATCAGCAACAAGAGCATCCAGCAGCAGAACCTGCTGACGCTGCGCGAAGTGCTGCAGACGGTGCCGGGCATCACGTTCGGCGCGGGCGAGGGCGGCTTCGGCTATGGCGACCGCATCATCCTGCGCGGCCAGGACGCCAAGAACGATGTGACGATCGACGGCGTGCGTAGCTCCGCCTTTCTCAACCGCAATGAGACCTACAATATCGAGCAGGTCGAAGTCACCAATGGCGCGAACTCCGTCTATAGCGGCGGCGGCTCGGTGGCCGGCACGATCAACCTCGTGACCAAGAAGCCGCTGGAGAACGACCAGACCACGATCAGCGGCGGCATCGGCACCGACAATTACTATCGCGGCACGGTGGATGCCAATTTTCGCGTGGCCGAGGATCTCGCCGTCCGCCTGAACGCCGTCTATCACGAGAATGACGTGCCGGGCCGCAAGGTTGAGGATTACAAGCGCTGGGGCATCGCGCCCTCGATCACCGCCGGGATCAATGGCCCGACCCAACTGACGCTGCAGGCCGAATATCTCGATGACAAGGCGATGCCGCAATACGGCTTGCGCTATTACGCCAACAATGGCGGCTTCCTGAAGGAGTTCGACCGCGAGGGCTATTACGGCTTCGCCAATCTCGACCGGCAGGATTCCAAGACGACCGCATTCCAGGCGATTTTCAGCCATGAATTCAGCGATAGTCTCAAGCTTCGCAATCTGTCGCGCTATGAGAAGATCAAGCAGAACACGGTCACCAGCCAGCCGACCGGGACCTTCTGTCTTGCCTCTACCGGCAAACAGCCACTCTCCTTCCCGACAGCGACCGTCGCGGCTGCCGAAGCCGCCTGTCCCGCTACTGTCCCGGCCGGCTACTATTTGCCGACCGGCGGCCGGGGCGTGCAGCGCTTCACGACCAACGAGACGATCTACAACCAGTTCGATCTCACCGCGGAATTCAATACCGGCAGCGTGAGTCATTCACTGGTGTGGGGCGCTTCCGTCCTGCTGGAGAACTACCGCTTCGCGCAGGGCAACCTGCCGCGCAACGCGGATGGCACCACGCCCACCTTCCCGCTGGTGAACATCGCCAATCCGGGCGAGATCGTGCAGGGCCCGGCGGGCTTCACCTATGGCAGCAACATCTACACCGGGCCGGTGAACTTCATCCTCGGCACCCGCAACCGGGGCGAACGCAAGGTCTTCGCGACCTATCTGTTCGAGACCATGAAGTTCGGCGAGATGTTCGAATTGAATGGCGGCATCCGCTATGAACATGCCAAGGGCCACAACGTCACCCAGACCTATGTGACGACGGGCGCCAATATCGGTGATCCGCTGCTGCGGACGGGACCGTTCAGGAACAGCGACAATCTGTTCTCCTACCGCATCGGAGCGGTGTTCAAGCCGACGCCGGACACCAGCATCTACATCGCGACCGGCACGTCGAAGAATCCTTCCCAGGCTTCGGTCGACGGCGCCTGCGCGGCTACCAATTGCGACCTGCGGCCGGAAACGACCAAGACGTATGAAATCGGCGCCAAGGCGGACCTGTTCGACAAGCGCCTGCTGCTGAGCGCGGCCGTGTTCCGCAACGATCGCGACAGCATCCGCGTCGCCTCGGGCGATCCGACGATCCCGGACCAGCGGCTCGACGGCAAGCAGCGCGTGGAAGGCATCTCGCTCGGCGCATCGGGCAACATCACCGATGCTTGGACGATCTCGGCCAACTACATGTATCTCAAGGGCAAGGTCCGCCAGGGTGGCGGTGACTTCTGTGTCGCCAATCCGACTGCGACATCCTGCGCCAGCGTGCTCGTCGCGGGTTCCGAACTGCAGAACACGCCGAAACATTCGGGCAGCCTGTTCACGACCTATCGCTTCCCGTTCGGCCTCGAGATCGGCTACGGCCTGACTCATCAGGGCAGCTTCGCGCTCAACTCCCCGACGCTCGGTTTCCCGACCGTGCCGCTGTACCGGGTGCCCAGCTATACCATCCATCGCCTGATGGTGTCCTACCCGATCAACGATCGCCTGGTGGCGCAGGTCAACGTGCAGAACTTCACCAACGAGAAGTATGTGACGACGGTCCGCAACGCGCTGGGCGGCAGCTGGGCGCAGCCCGCCCCCACCCGTTCGGCGGTGTTCAGCCTGAACTACACGTTCTGAGAATGGGAACAGCCGGCCTTTCGGACATGGTCCGGCGGGCCGGCGTCCCATACCGCTCTTGATGTTCCTGCGAGGCGGGAGCATTGGCGGCCCGGACGGATTGCGCCTGCAACTGATTCGCAATACACTATGGCCTATGCGGCGTGATCGCGATGATCGCGGCGGGGGACGACAGATGAAACTCAGCCTGGCTGAAAGTTATGACGATGCAGTGCCGGTGCCGGCCGGCATCGTGATGTCGTCCGCCATGGCGCCTGCTCTCGTCGAACTGCCGCGCGCCCGTTATGGCGAGACGCGCAGCCCCAATTACGTCGCGATCATCATAACCGCGGCGCTGCATGCCGCGGCACTCGCGGCGATCCTCTACGTCCGCTACGAGGCGCCGCCGGCACAGAAGGAAGAGAAGCTGGTCGTGGTGGATCTGACGCCGCCACCGCCACAGCCCGCACCCGATACCCCGCCCTCTCCGCCGCAGATCGTCGCGCCGGCGCCCCCCATAGCCGTACCGCGGCCGGTTATGGTGGCAGCCACGCCCGAGCCGGTCCCGCACGATCTTCCGCCGATCGCGGCTCCGGCGCCGGCACCCGCGCCGCCGGCTCCGCCCGCACCGCCGAGCGTGGTGACCGGGGCGGATC
Source organism: uncultured Erythrobacteraceae bacterium (assembly GCA_946482075.1). Next base: position 2,005 of record CAMLQG010000052.1, on the reverse strand, counting down.
TCTCGGCCCGGATGATCGCCGGCGCGCCGCCGCGCTATCCGATCGAATGCCGCCGCAAGAAGGAACAGGGCACGGTGGTCCTCGCGCTCACGCTCGGCGTGGACGGGCGCGTGGCCTCGATCTCGATCGCGCGCAGCAGCGGGCACGAGCGGCTGGACGACGCCGCGCTTTCCGCCGTGCGCAAATGGCGCTGGCAGCCGTTGGTGAAGGACGGCAAGCCGGTGATGGTAAAGGGCCAGGTCGAGATACCCTTCGTCCTGACCGCCTGACGCCATGCTGCTCGTCATTCCCGATGTCCTCGACGCCGATACGCTGCACGCGCTGCGGTCCCGTATCGACGCGGCCGAATGGATCGACGGCAACGCCACGTCCGGCCACCAGTCGGCGCTGGCCAAGAACAACCGGCAACTGCCGGAATTCTCTGCCGAGGCGAAGGAGGCGGGGGGGCTGATCCTCGACGGGTTGTCGCGCAATCCGCTGTTCATCGCGTCCGCCCTGCCGCGCCAGATCTTCCCGCCGCTGTTCAACCGCTACGGCCAGGGCCAGGCCTTCGGCACCCATGTCGACAATGCCGTGCGGATCCAGCAGGGCACGGGGCTGCGCGTGCGTTCCGATCTGTCGATGACCGTGTTCCTCAACGGACCGGAGGATTATGACGGCGGAGAGCTCACGATCGAAACCCAGTTCGGCGTGCAGCAGGTCAAGCTCGCGGCGGGGCAGGCGGTGCTCTATCCCGCATCTTCCCTCCACCGGGTCGAGCCGGTCACACGGGGCGAACGGATCGCCAGCTTCTTCTGGATCGAATCCATGGTGCGCGACGACGCCGCAAGGCAGATCCTGTTCGACCTCGACAGCAGCATCCAGGTGCTGGCCGGGGAATGCGGCCATGACGACCGGCAAGTGATCCGCCTGACGGGCGTCTACCACAACCTCCTGCGCCGCTGGGCGGAGAGCTGAGGTTTTGGGCTCGCTCGCAATGGCGAGGTTTAACCCAGCATCGCCACCAGGCCCGGCGACATAAGCTCCCGCCCGCCTGCCCTGGTCCGCTCCACCATCCGCACCGCCAGCTCCTCGCGCGTGGCGAGCGCCATGCCTCTCTCCGGGCCGAGGACGGTGATCGCAGTCGCCCAGGCGTCGGCCAGCATCGCGCTTTCGTGGAGCACGGTGACCGAGGCGACGGCATTGGCGATCGGCGCCTTGCTGCCCGGATCGATCGTGTGGGAGACGCGCACGCCGCCTTCCTCGCGCCAGCGCCGGTAATCACCCGAAGTGGCGGTGGACAGGCCGCACAGCGCCACGCGCAGGGTGGCGAGGTCCAGGCCCGGCGGAGCTTCCACATCGACCCACCAGGGCTGCAGATCGGGCTTCACGCCGTGCCCACGCAGTTCCCCGCCGATCTCGACCAGGAAATGGCTGCAGCCCGCTGCCGTCAGGGCTTGGGCCACGGCATCTACCGCATGGCCCTTGGCGATCCCCGAAAAGTCCAGCGTGACGTCGCGCAGCCGCCGGGCGCGCCCGCTTTCGGTCTCGATCGCCTGCCAGCCGGCTTCGAGCGGCCCGGCAGGCGCGCCGGTGGGGCCGAAGCCCCAGCGGTCCACGATCCGCCCGATCGCGGGATCGAACGCGCCGCCGCTGGCGCGCGCCACGTCCAGCCCGGCGCGGAGCACGAATAGCGTTTCTTCGGGCAGGTCGCACCATTCGCCCAGGGGCGCGCGGTTGAAGCGGCAGATGTCGGATGCCGGCTCCCAATTGCTCATCTGCGCGATGATCCGGGCGAGCACGTCTTCGATGATCTCGCGCGCGTCATCGGGCGCGCCGGCGATCCGGGCGGACCAGGACGTGCCCATGGTCGGCCCGGAGAGCGTCGCGATTGCGGCACCGGCCACCCGCCCGGCGAAATTCTCGGGCGAGAGGCCGGGCGGGATGGCAATCCTGACCTGGGTCAGGGCGCAAGCACTTCCAGAGTGGTGACGTAGGATGCGCGGCGCGGCATGGGCGCCACCGG